>JAEZHF010000015.1 GCA_023416745.1 Bacillota bacterium | reverse complement strand
CAGCAACGGTATCATCAGCATCACCAATATATACAGCTATATCGATTCCGTATACGTTTTCCGGCTGGACGGGAAGTTCGTGAGAACGGGAGCGGGGCTTATCGATGTGCAGAGCCAGTTGATCGAGACAGAGGAATGGCGCAAGCCATTGCTGGAAGCGAAGGGCGGCATCATACTCAGCATAAACGGTCAGGGTGCGTTTCCCAAGCGCAGCGGCACCCCGCTCATTTCCATGATGAGGCTGATATACGATATCGAGACTCAGAAAGAGATTGGACTGCTGGTGGTCAATCTGAACCCCAACGTACTGTATACCGCCGCGCAGGATCTGTCTCCCGGACGGCACATCTGTTTCTTTGAAAAAAGCGGTGCCGTGCTGTGGGGTGACGAGGCGCTGCAAGAGCATTTTGATTCCGGGGCGGTGGATCAGGGGTTCCGCTGGAAAGAGCTGGACGGGAACGGTCATAAACGGATACTGAGCTATTTCAGTGTCAGTGATTCGCCCATCGTGCAGGTGAGCGTGAGCGATGTGACGGCAGTCGGGCTGCAGTCCAGGGAAACCATACTGCTGGTCATCACGCTGCTGTCGGCTGTCGTGTTGTCGGTGTTTGCCAGCGGCGCATTTATATCCCGCAACATCGCACAGCCTATCGACCTGCTGACCGAAGCCATGACGAGTACCAAAGAGAACGGGGAGCTGCATGAGATCCATCTGTCGCTTCCCAATAACGAGATCAAACGGTTGGCCAACAGCTACAACAGCATGATCGTTCATATCAATCAGCTGATCGACGAGCTGATTGAAAAGGAGAACAGCATCCGGACGGCGGAAATGCGGACGCTGCAGGAGCAGATTAAACCGCACTTCCTGTACAACTCGCTTGAGACGATCAGCTATATGGCGCTGCAGAGCGACGCGCCTAAAGTGCACGATGCGCTGGAGACGCTGGGCAGCTTTTACCGGAATTTCTTGAGCAAGGGCAGCCGGGAGATACCGCTTCGCAACGAAATACTGATCGTGCGGGACTATCTCGCGCTGCAGAAGCTGCGTTACGGCAACGTGTTTGATGACGAGTACGTTGTGGAGGAGCGAGTGCTGGGTACGCTGATACCCAAGCTGATACTGCAGCCGCTGGTGGAAAACAGCCTGTATCACGGTGTGCGGCTGAAAGGGGAAAAGGGGCTCATCCGCATCAGCGCCTTCGAGCAGGACGAAATGGTCCATATATCCGTTTACGACACGGGTGTGGGCATGACGCCCGAGCAGATTACAGACGTACTGTCGAGCAGCGCTGCTGATGAGGAAGCGCTGTCGGGCTTTGGGCTCAAAGGAACGATAGAGCGCATCCGTTATTATTGCAACTACCGCGGATTTATAAAAATACGAAGCGAAATCGGTGAATACTCCGAGATTGAGATCATCATTCCGAAGCAAAAGTGAGGTTTTGGCCATGTTCAGAGTCATGCTTATCGATGACGAAGAGCCCACGCGGCTGCTGCTGAGAAAATCCATCGACTGGGCTTCGCTGGGTCTTGAGGTGGTCGGCGAGGCGGGAAGCGGCATTGAAGCCATCAACAAGATCGATGACTTAAGGCCGCATATCGCGTTTGTGGACGTCTGCATGCCGTTTATGGGCGGCATCGAGTTTTCAAAACTGGCAGCCAGCCGGTATCCCAACCTCAAGATCATCATACTGACGGCTTTCGACGAATTCGAGTATGCGCGTCAATGCATTGGTTTGCCCGTCTATGGCTACATACTCAAACCCATCGTCCGCGCTGAAATTTACGATATATTGAAAAAGGTGGTGCAGTCGGTGGAGGAGCCGGCTCGGGAAGCCGAGGAAGGACGGGAGATTGAACCGTCGGCCATCCGCCGTATCGCACGGTTTGTGGTGGAGAACTATAAGGATTCGAGCCTCAACCTCACCTCCACCGCGCAGACGTTCGGCTTTAACGCCAGCTATTTGAGCCGGCGGTTCAAATCGGAGATCGGCAGCTCGTTCGTGGAATATCTCACGGAGTGCCGGATGAAAAAGGCCATGCTGCTGGCAAATGAAAATGAAAAAATGTTTTGTATTGCAACGGCCGTCGGTATACCGGACCCAAACTATTTCGGGCGGTGCTTTAAAAAATACACGGGGGTCAGCTATTCCGAGTATTGCAGACGCTGTGCGGGTGCCGAGAGCAACAGAACGGAAAGGGCAGACCCGCCCCAGGCCGACGAAGCATAAGAATAAAACGGCGAAAGCGGCTCCACTACTACCGCTTAACGTACGTTAAAAAAGGAGGCAAGGACTATCCGCTCAAAGCTTGCGGTGCGGCAGTGTGGAGACCTGCCGTAATGCTGCCGTCATATAACGGGCGGCAGTGAGCCGTACGGGAGCAAAGGCTGCGTACGGCAAAGCAAAGAAGCTATGGCTAATGTCACATTGAAAAACATCAAAAAGGTCTACGACAAAAATGTGGTGGCAGTGGACGATTTCAATCTGGAAATCGCCGATAAGGAATTTGTGGTGCTGGTCGGGCCGTCGGGCTGCGGCAAGTCCACCACGCTGCGCATGGTTGCGGGGCTGGAGGAGATTTCGGAAGGTGAGCTTTTTATCGATGACCGGCTTGTCAACGCTGTGGCACCCAAGGACCGCGACATCGCGATGGTGTTTCAGAACTATGCGCTCTACCCGCACATGACGGTGTATGAGAACATGGCGTTTGCGCTCAAGCTGCGCAAGGTGAAAAAGGCGGAGATCGACGCGAAGGTGCAGCAGGCTGCGGAGATACTGGGGATCACCGAGCTTCTGAAGCGCAAGCCCAAGGCGCTCTCGGGCGGTCAGCGCCAGCGCGTGGCGATAGGCCGTGCCATCGTGCGGGAACCCAAGGTGTTTCTGATGGACGAACCGCTCTCCAACCTGGACGCCAAGCTGCGCAACCAGATGCGCGCCGAGCTCATTAAGCTGCGCGAACGCATCGACACCACGTTCATCTATGTGACGCACGACCAGGTGGAGGCCATGACGCTGGGCGACCGCATCGTGATCATGAAGGATGGCTTCATTCAGCAGATCGGCGCGCCGCAGGACGTGTTCAACCGCCCCGCCAACAAATTTGTCGCGGGCTTCATCGGATCGCCGCAGATGAACTTCTTTCCGGCGGAGCTTGTTCTGGCGGGCAGCGACTATTATGTGCGTGTGGCGGGGGCGGAGTTCAAACTGCCCTCTGACAAACTAAAGATACTGCGGAACAAAGGCCAAAAGCCGGGCGAGGTGATGCTGGGCATACGCCCCGAACATATCAGCCTCGCGAAAGCCGATGAAAGCAATGCGGTGAAGGCGCGGGTGGACGTGTCCGAAATGATGGGCAGCGAAATCTATCTGCATGTAGCCGCGGATGGCCGGGATGTGGTTATCCGTGTGCAGATCACGGATCTGAACGGCGCCGTGTTCACACCGGGGAAAGAAAACCATGTATATTTTCACATACCTGAGGATCTGATCCACCTGTTTGACGTGGAAACAGAGAAGAGCCTGTTCTACTGACCGCACTGCTGGCAAGTGGAGATCAGGTGCCGATCAGCTGTGGTTCCCAAAAACGCCGGATGTATGTCCGGTTTTTTTGTGATTAAAATGCCGTATGCGTCTGTTATACGCGCGTGCTCCATGTGATCCGGCTGCTAGCAGATATGTTCCAAAACACGGGTTACACAATCATTAATGGGTTGTTTCCTGCAATAATATATAGTATACTATTATAAAATATTGTATACAATGCGAAATCATCGAACTGAAAGGCAATGTTGAACTGAAGGCATGGTCATCGGCATTAAGTATTGCGGCGGGTGCAATCCCCGATACGACAGAACAGCGGTGGCGGCGCGTCTGGTGCAGGACCTGCCCGGCGTACGGATCGTCAGCGCGGGGAATGCGCCGGATTACGTGGTGGTGCTGTGCGGCTGCAGCAGCGCCTGCGCGCAGCACCAGCATCTGACGGGCAGACATGGCAAGAGCGTGCTCACCCGTGAGGAGGATTACGCGCCGCTGCTGGAGAAACTGAAAGAGCTCCCTTAAGCGGTCGTGTGGAGCGAAGCATCCATGGTCTTAAGACATAACTGCATTAGTATGGGATGAACGATAATGTAAAAGGAGAGGGCAACATGGACTGGAAGGAAGCATACCGCTCACGGCTGACGACAGCCGACGAGGCTGTGAAGCACATCAAATCGGGCAACCGCGTGGTGACTGGCCACGCGACGGGCGAGCCGACTCATTTGATCGATGCGCTGGTGAGAAACGCCGCGGCCTACGAGAACGTGGAGATTATCCACATGGTGGCGATGGGCACGGCGGCCTACTGCCAGCCCGGCATGGAGAAACACTTCCGGCACAACGCGCTTTTCCTGGGCGGCTCCACGCGTGCGGCCTGCGCCGACGGCCGGGCGGACATGGTACCCGTGTATTTCTCCAAGGAACCGGAGCTGCTGCGTACTCACAGCATTCCGGACGTGGCGATGGTGCAGGTGTCGCCGCCGGACGGCCACGGCTGGTGCAGCCTTGGCATATCGGTGGATTACACGCTGGAGGGCGTGAAACAGTCCAGCATCGTCATCGCGCAGGTCAATAGGAACATGCCGCGAACGCACGGCAATACGTTCATCCATGTATCAGAGATGACGCACATCGTGGAGCACGACGCGCCGCTTATCGAGCTGCCGCCGCCTAAGATCACGGAAGTGGAGAAGATGATCGGCCAGAACTGCGCCTCGCTGGTGAAAGACGGCGACTGCATGCAGCTGGGCATCGGCGCAATTCCCGACGCGGTGCTGCTGTTCCTGAAAGAGAAGAAGGACCTTGGCATCCACAGCGAGATGTTCTCGGACGGTGTGGTGGAGCTGGTGGAGGCGGGTGTCATCACCAATAAGAAAAAAACGCTGCACCCCGGCAAGTGCATCGCCACATTCCTGATGGGCACGCGCCGTCTGTACGACTTCGTGGACGACAATCCGGCGGTGGAGATGTATCCCGTGGACTACGTCAATGATCCGCTTGTAATCGCCAAGAACGACAACCTCGTGTCCATCAACTCCTGCGTGCAGGTGGATCTGATGGGACAGGTGGTGTCCACCAGCGTGGGACACCGGCAGATCAGCGGCGTGGGCGGACAGGTGGACTTTGTGCGCGGCGCAACCTTGAGCCGCGGCGGGCGCAGCATCATCGCAATGCCGTCCACCGCCAAGGGCGGGATGTCCAAGATCGTGCCCATCATCGACGAGGGCGCGGCGGTCACCACCTCGCGCTACGACGTGCAGTACGTGGTGACGGAATACGGCGCCGCGAACCTGCGCTTTCTCAATCTGCGCGAGCGCGCCGTTGCACTGATCGGCATCGCGCATCCGGACTGCCGTGCGGAGCTGATCGATTTCTTTGAGAAGAAGTTCAAGTGCAAATACGAAGGCTGAGGAGCAAAACTAATAAGACAACGGCTGATCAAAGTATTGATGTGATTCTATCGTCTTGTGGTAATATGTCCGGTGTCATGAGCAATTGAGATATTCGTTGCTCGCGTTAAACAGTGTAGATGTCAGAACCTCGCGAGAGCAGATTGGATATCTATTTGATGAGAGTGCAGACTAGATTATGGCATCAAAAAACGAACGTTTAAAGTAGGTTCATGGACGATTTTAACAGAGTATCAGCTGATATCGTGTGCTTTAGACAGCTACTTCTTATATTTGCTGCCTTTTTGCATTTGCCTCGCGACGTACCAGTTTAAAAGCCTTTGCAGCGTTCCCTTTTTGCCCGAAGACTCATTGCCCTGATCCGTGCCCGGAGTGAGCGCTTCGCTGTCAGAAAGGTCAATCTCGCTGGCATTCAGCTTATAGGAGCCGGCGAACATATCCATGACCTGCTTTCTGACCATCCCTCGGAGCGGAATGTGTGATATCATGCCGTATGTCGCGGCCTGCCCGGTATCGCCCAGCTCAGGGTGAGCCAGCGCAGTTTTGACCGCATCATTCAGATCGTCTATATATTTTTCCACAACTCTGTCGTGAGCCGCTGTGACCATTGCATGAAGGGCATCGGGCCTCTGAAGCCTGTCCACGAGCCATCCTTTTTGTTCCATGACATCACCGACAACAAAGATGTTGAGCTTCGGGTTGGTTGAACGGTAGGACAAAAGGCTTGCTTGGGGCTCGCCAATGAGCTCAAGACTTTCAATTTGGGCAATTCCCACCTTTATCCTGTTCACGGCGTCCATTGTTCTTGCTGCTAGCTGCATATAGCCTTCGCGGCCGTTCGCCTGGATAGCTGCCCAAGCTGCAGCATACGCACCACCCGGCCTAGTCCCAAGCAATGCGGGAGAAGCAAACACACCGCCCGGCCAATCCTGATTCACAAAGATCTGATATTTGAACTGATCGATACTCCTGTAGAGTATGCAGGAGGCCCCTTTTGCCGCGAAACCGTATTTATGGATATCGGCTGAGATTGATGTGACGCCGGGGACCCGGAAATCCCAAAGCGGCAATTGGGCGCCGTTTGCTTCAATAAAGGGCAGTATATACCCACCAACGCAAGCGTCAACATGCAACGGAATGTTTTGCCCCAATGCTATATCCCCCAGCTTCTCAATGGGGTCAATGATGCCATGGGGATATTCGGGAGCCGAGCCCAATATCATGACTGTATTTTTATTGACCAATTTTACTACTGCGTTCGTATCAACACCATAGTTCGCAGCCAGCGGCGCTCTTCGTATTTTAACGCCAAAGTATTCGGTACCCTTATCCCACGCAACATGTGCCGTTTCCGGTATAATCATCTCCGGCTTTTTAATTCCATGCGCCTGGCCTAAATCCCGGTAGGTCTTGACCGCGAGAAGGCAGCTTTCAGTTCCCCCGGACGTCATGACACCGCAGGCGTTATCGTCCACATGGAACAACTCCGCCGTAAATTTCAACACTTCCTTTTCCAGCCTCTTTAAGCTCTTGAATGCTGTGGGATTGAGTCCGTTTGCGCTGAAATACTTTGAGTAGGCAGCTTCCAGAAATTCTGTATGCTCTTTATCTAAATAATAAACCAGGCTCCACGTTCTCCCGTCTTTGTAGGCAGGGTCGTCTTTGCCAAAGTCATCCAGCAATGCCAATACTTCATCGTAGGTTTTGCCCTTTTCGGGAATGTTCGAGTTCATCATTTACCTCCCGGCATACATATTAATACCTAAACAAACGAACGGAAGAGCATCGCAACGCCAATACCGAGATAGTTACCCACTGCGTAGCCAATGATGCCTGTCACCAGACCCGTGATGAGGACTTCCCGGTTCTTCAGCCCGCTGACAACCACAGGGACGAACGGCGGTGAGCACACAGCGGATACGGACGTAATGATCATCGTATCCGAGTCGATCTTGAATGGCTTGCAAAGCAAGGCGTGTATCACCATACTTCCAAAAATAGAAATCGCGACATACAACAGTATGGTCCAGTCTATGTGCACAAGAACGTCGAATTTTGTCATGGAAGCGACGGTGAAGCAAAATACGTAGATAATATACATCCCCAGATGAAAGGTGTGCTTGGTATTGCGAACCGGTTTAATGAAAGAGGATGCAATACCCAAAGAAGTGATAAGCAATATGGTGATCGCGGTGCTAAAATCCGCTGGGAACAGACCGCCGGTCACAAAGGAAAGGCCCAATATGGCTGCTGACAATAGAAACGCAAGCACCAAACCTTTTACTATCCCGGGCTTTAGCATCTTCGAATAGACGCCGATTGATTCATCACTGATGCTGGAAGCCTGTTCTTGATCCGATACTTCCAGCGGCTTAAATGGTTTGAGCCGGAATACCTTTTGAAAGAACACTCTTGCAATGGAAGCCATGAAAAAGATATAGATGAGGGAAAAGACTGTATCATAGGTGTGGAATAGTATGTAGGTATCGTTATCGATATTCAGTGCAGTCTTCATAGCAGCAAGATTCGGAGTTCCGCCGGTGTATACCGCCATCGACATGCCGCCAAGCTTCCAGCCATCCTGCGTACCAGATGCGATCGTAATATGCAGCACGAATGCGGTTATGGCGATCGCGACGACTGCAAGCAACATCGATATTAAGCCGGATTTTGATATTCTAAGCCATCTCTTCACATCCAGAGAAAACAACAGCAAAGGCAGTGCGACAGCAACACTGACATCCTGCAAAAGCGATTGGGCTTTGCTGAAGCCTTCCGGCAAAATGCCTGTATTTCCAACGATCATACCAACCAAGTAGCATATCAGAACTAAACCAATCTTCTGAAGAACCCTGATTTTGGAAGACAACCAGATCATAAGTGCCGGAAACAAGATAAACAAGATGATAAAAATAATATTTAATAGCATAAAAAACTCCGCTTTTTAAGATTTAGGGTTTTAAACGTAATTTCAATTACAAAGAGTGATATTGCATTCATTAGTATAGCATACGTTTGAAAAATTCGTCTATTAAAATATCTGCTGCTGATTGCTTAACTGATCAGCATCCGACCCCCTAATACCCACAGCCTTACCGGAGCGGGGCATACGTTTGACAATAATCATGAGCGCTGCGGAAAATGAGACAGGCAAAACATGAGTGCCGTTCGCATATGCTTTTGTATGGCATAAATGCGGAGGCGCTTTTCATGTTCGATTTTCTAAGCATCATCAAAGAGCTGCTCGTTCTGGCCGGTTACCTTTCGGGAAAGACGTTTCCCAAGCCGCTCACTAAGGAGGAGGAGGCGGAATGCCTTCGCTTAAGCGCACACGGCGATGAGTCGGCGCGCCACAAGTTGGTGGAGCACAATCTGCGTCTGGTGGCGCATATCGTCAAGAAGTATCAGAACACCGCGCTGTCGGGCGACGACCTGATATCCATCGGCACCATTGGCCTCATCAAGGCGGTGAACTCCTTTCTGCCCAAGAAGGGCACGCAGCTGGCCACGTACGCGGCCAAGTGCATCGAAAACGAGGTGCTCATGGCACTGCGCTCCAGCAAGAAGATCAAATGCGAGGTGTCATTGAGCGACCCGATCGGCGTCGATAAAGAAGGCAACGAGATTTCACTGATTGATATACTCGGCACACGGGAGGACCTTGTGTCGGAGCAGGCGGAGCTGCGCATACAGACGCGCACACTGTACGGCCTGCTGGGCAAGTGCCTGACACGGCGGGAGAAGGCCGTACTGGAGATGCGCTACGGGCTGGGGGGCCTTCGACCGCAGACGCAGCGCGAGATCGCCAAGAAGACAGGCATATCACGCTCCTATGTATCGCGCATCGAAAGCAAGGCGATCGCCAAGCTGGCGGCGGAACTGTCCAAGAGCTCCGCAAACTAAACTGTCGGCTGGCGGGTGAGAAGAGTATGCGGCAGTGCCGGAATCGCGCGTTGCCGATATTTTTTTAACCCTGCAAATCAGCGGGTTTGTCTGCGGTTATACGCGCCTGTTTATCGGTACGCCGTTTTCGGTTTTTTCCGGCGAGGCGGGCGAGGATATGAAAGCTCTCGCTGTTGTTTTGATACAGCGAGCGGAATACGGCGTAGTTGACATCGTGCGCTGCCTTGTTTTGCGGCATGGGGAGAAACGTGGTATAGCCGGGCAGCAGCGACTTAGCGCTGCCGGCGGAGGGGATGAGCCCAAGCCCAGCCGCAATGACGATCGCGGCGCCGTGCGCGCCCGCATTCTGGGGTTGGGGCAGCGTGGCTACGGTGCGGCCCAGCACGTCTGCGAGTATCTGGCAGATGACGGGGGAGAGCGCGCCGCCGCCCGCCAACAGCACGACGTCGGAGGTGCGCGTCTTCTTCTCCTGTGCCTGAAGCATCCAGCGCAGGTGGTAGCAAATGCCCTCGATGACGGCGCGGATCATCTCGGACTTGCCCGTCTTGATGCCGATGCCGAAGAACAGCCCGCGCGCGTCCGGCGCTTCAAACGGGCAGCGGTTGCCGTGCAGCCACGGCGTGAATACGACGCCGTTTGACCCGGCTGGGACGGTGCTGACCACCTCGCAGAGGTAGTCGTACAGGCTGAGGTAAACGCGTTCCAGCGATTCGGTGACGCGCTTCTTTTCAAGGTACACGCCGATCTCGTCCAGCGCGAGGTGGTCTTTGACCCATTCGAGGCACTTGCCCGCGGTTTCCATTTCGGCGAAGTAATGATAACGGCCCGGCTGCGCGCCCACGATGGCGGCAATCATGGACGTCGTGTCCACAAGCTGCCTGTCCGTGACGGTGGAGACCCAGCCGGAGGTACCAAGGTATATGTGCGTCTCACCTAAGGCTACCGCGCCGATGCCGACGCCGATCAGCTCCGCGTCGCCGCCGCCGCCGTAGACCGGCGTGCCGGGGGCAAGCCCCAGTTCCGACGCGGCTTGTTGTGTGATGCGGCCCGCGATGTCGGTGGCATGGATCACGCGGGGCAGGTGAGCCGGATTCACGCCGTACATGCGGCAGAGCGCACGGCTCCAGCCGCGTTTGCCAGGGCGCGTGTCGTACAGGAAGGTGGCGTAGGCGTTGCCCTCCGTCATGGTGAATTCACCGGTAAATTTCAGACTGAGATAGTCCTTGGCGTCCAGCCACTTGTGGACGCGACGAAAGTTATCCGGTTCTTTCTGCTGCACCCATTTGTATTTCCAGATGGGATCCTTCACGCTGGCGGGTACGGCTTTGGTGGCGGCGAGTGAGGCGAGCAGCCTGCGCGCGTTAAGACCGCTGATTTTGAGGCCGCTGCCGATGCCTCTGGCGTGCTGCTCCGCGGCGCGGTTATCCATGTAGCTCATGGCGGGGCGCACAGCATTGCCGTCAGCGTCCACCAGCGTCAGACATTGCATCTGCGAGCAGAACGAAACGGCGGCGACATGCTCAGGTGCTGTGCCGGATTCGCTGAGCAGCTGCCGGGTGGTATCGCATACGGCCTGCCACCATTCGTCCGGATATTGCTCCGCGCCGCCGTCCTCCGTCATATAAAGCCCGTAGCCCGCGTAGGCGCTGTGAACCAGCTCTAGCTTCTCGCCAATGCGGAACAGGCATGTTTTGACGCCCGTGGTGCCAAGATCGTATGTGATGGCGCAGACGGTTTGTGGCATAGCAGCTACCTCCTCAGTCCTTTGAACGCGGCTTTGAGGAATTTGAGCAGCTGCTGCACCACGGCCTCATCCCGGTCGAGAATGTCTTCTCCCGCGTAGAGTTTAAAACGCTCCTGATAATATTCGCACGCGTAGGAGAACTGCAGAATCATGAACAGGCTGTCGGCAAAGAACGCGAACAGCGCGGGGTCCATGTCCTCCCGCAGCTCGCCGGTGGCCTGCGCCTGCGCGATAAGGCCGGTATACACGCGCGCCGAAATGCTCTCAAGGTCGGACGACAGCTTCTTGAGCAGCGCGGAGTTGCTCTCCGAGGTGATCTCGTTGTACAGCCGTATCAGGTCGCGATGCTCGCGCGAATGCTTCTGTATCAGGCGGATGATGCGCTCCGTCTTGATCATCAGATCCTCGTCCGAGTCGAAGGCTTCGCCCAGCACGCGCTCCAGCGTTTCGACGCCGCTCATCACGCACGTGAGGAAGAAGTCCTCCTTGGAGTCGAAGTATTTGTACAGGGAGCCGACGCTTACGCCCGCCTTTTCGGCGATGCTGTTGATGTTGGCGTTATCGAAGCCCTGCGACGCAAACTCCGCCGTGGCAATGTCCAGCAAGCGGGCGCGCTTCTCCTCGGGTATCTTGTCGAAGGTATCCTTATGGAATGTCGTGGTCATACGTCCTCCGCGGAATAATTGTATAATATGAGTGAACGTTCGCTCACTGAGCTGATCGTATCATATCAACACACTAAACTCAAGCGTTTTTTGTTTGACAGCCGGTAAAAACCGCCATATAATACAGGTGAGTGAGCGCTCGCTCACAAATCTGTTTTGCCCGGAGGTTCTGCATGAGCAACGGTTTTGCCATATCACAATACCCAGACGCCAAAGTGGTCACGGCGGCACTGGATGAGCTGATCCAAAAGCCCGTCTGGTCCATCCGCCCCGATGCGCTCAAAGCCTATGAGGAGGAGTACTACGAAAAGAAATGCGTGCGCTCCAAAGCGATGATCGGCGAAGCCAAGGCGCTGATACCCGGCGGCGTGCAGCACAACCTTGCGTTCAACCACCCGTTCCCGCTGGTGTTCGACAAAGCGGAAGGAGCGTTCCTGTACGACATCGACGGCAACCGCTACTTCGACTTTTTGCAGGCGGGCGGCCCCACGGTGCTGGGCAGCAACCCGGAAGCGGTGCGCAAGGAGGTCATCCATCTGCTGAACACGTGCGGCCCCTCCACGGGCTTGTTCCACGAATACGAATACAAGCTGGCCAAAAAGGTATCCGAGCTGATGCCGTCGGTGGAGATGTTCCGCATGCAGGGCTCCGGCACCGAGGCGTGCATGGCGGCCATACGTGTGGCGCGGCTGGCGACGGGCAAGAAATACGTGATCAAGATGGGTGGCGCGTACCACGGTTGGAGCGACCAGCTGGCGTACGGCATCCGTATTCCCGGCTCCAAATGGACGCAGGCGCACGGTGTGCCGCGCTTCTGCTTCAAGAATACACAGGAGTTTTTCCCGAATGACCTCCATGACCTGGAGCGCAAACTTAGAGCCAACCGGCTGCGCGGCGGCACGGCGGCGGTGATGATCGAGCCGCTGGGGCCGGAGAGCGGCACCCGTCCGGTGGACTTTGATTTCAACAAGGGCGTGGCAGCGCTCTGCCGCAAATACGGCGCGTTGCTGATATTCGACGAGGTGGTGACGGCTTTTCGCGTCGGCCTCTCGGGCGCGCAAGGCTACTTCGGTGTCACGCCGGACCTCACCGTGTTCGGTAAGGTGATCGCGGGGGGATATCCGGGCGCGGGCGGCCTCGGCGGCAAGAAGGAATATATGAAATACCTCGCGGCAGGCATACAGGCGGGCGACAAGCACAAGAAGGCGCTGATCGGCGGCACGATGGCGGCCAACCCTTTGAGCTGCGTGGCGGGCTACCACACGCTGTGCGAGATGGAGAGGACGCATGCCTGCGAACATGCGGGTGCGATGGGTGACCGCATGACCGCGGGGCTTAAGAAGCTGATCGAAAAGCACGGGCTGCCGTTCGTGGCCTTCAATCAGGGCTCCATCTGCCACCTCGAAACGGTGGGTACGGTGCACTTCTCCATCGACTGGTCGAAACCGTGGAAGATACCCGCTGTGTTGAAAGCGACTTCCGTCCGCAAGAAGGAGATGGAGCACATGGGTGCGGCGTACATGGCCGAGGGGTTGGTGACGCTGGCGGGCAGCCGCCTGTATACCAGCGCGGCCTACACCGAGGAGCTGATCGACGAGGCGCTGGCGTGCTTCGACCGCGTGTTTGCGCACGTGGCGCAGCTGTAACGGCGGGAGGGGCATATGGATGTAGAACAGGCCAAATGTGAGGTTATCGAGGCGGGGCACCGGCTGGTGGAAACGGGGCTGATCGCGCGCACATGGGGTAACGTGAGCTGCCGCATTGACGAGAAGAGCTTCGCGATCACGCCGAGCGGACGCAGCTACGACGCGCTGACACCGGACGATATCGTGGTGGTTGGTATCGCTGACCTTCACTACGAGGGTGACATCAAGCCGTCCTCCGAAAAGGGCATCCACGCGGCGGTGTACGCGCTGAAGCCACACGTCAGCTTTGTGATACACACGCACCAGGCAGGCGCTTCAATAGCCGGTGTGTTGGGGAAGGACGTGGAGGTGGCTGGGCCGGAGGCAAGGGAACTGCTCGGCCACCGCGTCCTGCTGGCCGCTTACGGCCTGCCCGGCACCAAAAAGCTGCGCAAGGGCGTGAGGGATGCGGTCAGCCGGTCGGAGGGGCGTGCGGTGCTGATGTCACACCATGGCGCGCTGGTGTACGGCGAGGACCGTGCGGCGGCGTTTGCGGCGGCGCAGGCGCTGGAGGACGAGTGCCGCCGGTTTTACGCGCTGGTTTCTGAGGGGACGGCAGACGTTCTCGGCAGCAGCTATCGTGACGGAGATGGATTCATCTATACCAACGCAGATTATTCCGTGGCGGCGGACATGGCATCAGGCCGGGCGTCGGACGGGACACTGCTGCCCGCCGAAGCGCAGTGGCATTTGGCCATATACCGTGGGCGTCCGGACGTGAACGTGATACGCGGCTGTGTGCTGCCTGGTGTGGCGGAGGCGGTGCGGCAGGGACAAACGATAAAGCCGCTGCTGGACGATTTCGCGCAGCTGGCGGGCGTCACTGTGCGCGTGGCGGAGCCGGAGGGCACAGCCATTGTGCGGGCGCTTAAGGCACGCAACGCTGTGCTAATCAAAGGCCGCGGGGCGCTGTGCTGTGCGGTCGACGCGGACGACGCCGAAGCCGTGGAGATGGTGCTGGAGAAGGGCTGCGACGCGCATCTCGCCGCACTTATGCACGGTACGCTGAAGCCGATATCGCCGCTGGAATGCCGCCTGATGCGGTTCGTGTATCTGAAGAAATATTCGAAGATGAAGAAGTGAACTTTCGAGATCTAGGTCGGTCATGGAGGCGCTGCCTCCACACCTCCGCTCAAGGGATACAATCCCTTGAGAATCCCGTCAGGAAAATGCCTTCAAGAAGGCATTTCACGTAGACTTGATAGGAATAGCCCTGCAACCATATTAAAACAGGCCATCGCTGAGATGGCCTTTGCTTTTAGCCTGAATGCAAGTCTAGGCTTCTGGCTTAATAAATACTCTTCAAGCAAAGGGTATAAAGGTGGAGAAATGCCTTCGTGAAGGCATTTCTCATGTAAGATTCTTAAGGAGCAAGCTCCTTAAGCGGTGGCTTGGAGGCAGCGCCTCCAAGGTCTTAGACCTTTATCCCCACAAGAGTACTGCCGTAGTCAGCCGCCCATGACCTGCGCTGCGATCAGGCGGGCCGTCGGCGTGGCCGCGAGGCCGCCCTCGGCTGTCTCCTTGAGCGAGTGGTGCATACGCTCGCCCACGCTGCGCATCGCGTCGATCACTTCGTCGGGCGGTATCGCGCTTTTGATACCCGCGAGCGCCATGTCCGCGCTGGTCAGCGCGTTCACCGCGCCGATCACATTGCGCTTGACGCACGGCACCTCCACCAGCCCCGCGACGGGGTCGCACACCAACCCAAGAAGGTTTTTTAGCGCCATCGCCACGGCGTGCCCTGCCTGCTCCGATGTGCCGCCGCGCAGCGTAACCACCGCCGCCGCCGCCATCGCGGAGGCCGAGCCGATCTCCGCCTGACAGCCGCCTTCAGCACCGGAGATGAACGCGCGCTGGGCGATCACCTGACCCACGCCCGCCGCCACGAACAGCGCCTGCACGATGTCATCGTCGCTTAAACCGAAATGTTCGCGGCAGGATATCAGCGCCGCGGGCAGTACGCCACAGGAGCCCGCCGTGGGCGCGGCCACGATGCGCTTCATGCACGCGTTGCACTCGCCCATCTTGAGCGCGCGCGCCATCACCTGCCCCACGAAGCTGCCGCAGACGGACTCGCCCGATGCCGCGGCTTTTGCCATGCGCCCGCCGTCGCCGCCCACCAGCCCGCTGATGGAACGCTGGGCGGGGTCGTACCCGCCGTCCGCCTCCAACATCGTCTGCCAAAGCTGCGCCATCTTTTCGATGGAATCCTCGCGGGTGCAGCCGCGTTCCGCCATATCGTCCGCCAGCACCGCTTCCCAGAGCGGCATGCCCGCGGCTTTTTCGAACATACTTTCGATTGAGGAAAAAGCCATTGCTATTCACTCTCCTCTTCGTCCAGATTGATGTAAGTCACCTTGATCACGCCCTCCAGTTTTTTCAGCCAAATGAGAGATTCTTTGGGTATCGGCTGATCCGTCTCGATGACCATCACCGCGTAGCCGCCGCGCGTGTCGCGGTACAGCTGCATTGTGGCGATATTGACGGACTTGTGGGACAGCATAGACGTGACCTCGGCCACGTGCCCCGGCTGGTCCAGATTGTGCACGATCAGCGTGGGGTAGTCGCCCGTGAAGTTGGCGTCCAGACCGTCGATCTGGCGGATCATGATGCGCCCGCCGCCCAGCGACGACGAGACGATTTCAAGGCGGCGTCCCGAACCGCCCGCGACGCGGATCAGCGCCGTGTTGGGATGCACGTCCTTGAGCTGCGTTTTGCTGATGACAAACTCAAGCTGCAGCTCTTTCGCCACCTCGAAGCTGATGGGGATGCGGGGGTCGTCCGGCTTCATACCCAGCAGCCCCGCAACGATGGCCTTATCCGTACCATGTCCCGCGCCGGTGGCCGCGAACGAGCCGTGCAGCAGTATTTCGGCGTGGCGCGGCGTCTCGCCCAGCAGCTTGCGCGCACTGTAGCCAATGCGCACCGCACCCGCGGTGTGCGAGCTGGAGGGGCCGATCATCACCGGCCCGATCACTTCGAAAATGTTCATACTTTCCCCTTTCGGCGCTGCCAGCAGCCGTAAGCCTATTTGACTTATCATATACCAATTTGCGAATTGGTTAAAGACCTTTTTTGATATTATTTATATATTGCTGTCTGCGGAGGTTTATTAAGGCGGAACATCCCGTTTCGGGCTGCACATGACAAGCCTGAAAATACTGGACTTATTCACGCGCGATGGGGTAATATAGCGATATGGTGTTATTTGGGCCTTCGGGCAATTCAGACAGCTTTTACGAGCAGGGACATAAGAGCACGGTCGAGGCATTCGCGTGGATCACGGCGATGGGCCTTGACGCGTATGAATACTCGTTTGGGCGCGGCGTGCGTCTGGGCGAGGAAACGGCAAAAAAGATCGGCGCGGAGGCGGCAGCGCATCACGTGACGCTGTCGGTGCACGCGCCTTATTACATCAATTTTGCCACGGAAGAGGACAAGAACAGGGAAGGCAACGTGCGCTACCTGATGCAGTCTGCGATGGCGGCGAAGTGGATGGGCGCGCGGCGCGTGGTGTTCCACGCCGGGTCGCCGGGCAAGTCATCCCGCGGGGAGGCGTTTGCGCGCATCAAAGCGGCGCTGGCGGACGCACTCCGGGTGCTGGACGACGAGGGCTGCGGTGATATCGAGATATGCCCCGAAACCATGGGGCGCATTAAGCAGATCGGCGACGTGGACGAGGTGATCGAGCTGTGCCGCATCGACGAGCGGCTGGTGCCCGCGGTGGACTTCGGGCATCTGCACGCGCGGGACCGCGGTGCGCTGAAGGACGAGGCGGACTTCTCTAAGGTGTTAGACGCGCTGGAGAACGGGATTGGGGGCTACCGCGCTCGGCGGTTCCACGTGCACTTCTCGCGCATCGAGTATACGGCGGCGGGGGAGAAGATGCACCGCACGTACGCGGAGACGGAATACGGGCCTGACTTCGACCCGCTGGCACGGCTAGTCGTGAAACGGAAGCTGGAACCCATCATCATCTGCGAATCGCGCGGAACGATGGCGGAGGACGCGGCAGAGCTGAAACGCATATACACGGAGGCATTGGCACATGAGGGTTGACAGGTTAAGGGAGGACATACTGGCGGCCAACGCGGACGCCGCGCTGATCACGACCACAGAAAACGTGGCGTACTATTCGGGGTTTACCGGCACCAGCAGTCAGCTGCTGATCACGCAGGACGACATGCTGTTCTTTACCGACTTTCGATATGCGGAGCAGGCGCAGGCAGAGACGGAATTCGACGTGATCGAGACGAAGGGCGATTCTCGCGTGCAGACGCTGTTCGAACATATCAAAAAGCTGGGCGCTCGGCGCGTGGGCGTTGATCTGTCCGGCGTGTCGTACAGCGCGTACAAGGCATATCTGAAGCAAATCACCGAGGACAACCTCATCGACCTGTCGGGCGCGATCTCAAAGCGGCGGGCCATCAAGGACGAGGGCGAGCTGGCGCTGATTGCCAAGGGCGCGGCACACAACGACGCTCTGTTCGCGCACGTGTGCGGCCTGATAAAGCCGGGCATGACGGAGTTCGACATCAAAGCGGAGATCATGTATTACATGCACAAGCACGGCGCGGATGCCGCGTTTGCGCCCATCGTGGCGTCGGGCGAGCACTCCAGCCTGCCGCACGCCACGCCCACCGGCCGAAAAGTTCTGCCCGGCGATTTTGTGACGATGGACTACGGCTGCCGTTTTGACGGCTATTGCTCGGATTTTACGCGTACCGTCGTCATTTCCCATATGGACAAAGAGCAGCAAAAAGTATATGATATAGTGAAGTGTGCGGGCGACATGGCGATCAATGCGCTGTCCGCCGGTATGCCGGCCAAAGCGGTGGACGCCATCGCGCGCGAGTACATTGCCGTGATGGGCTACGGCGACTATTTCGGCCACGGCCTCGGGCACAGTTTGGGGCTGTTCATCCACGAAACGCCTGCGCTCAACGAGCGTTCGGACGCGGTGCTCGAGGAGAACATGGTGGTCACCATTGAACCGGGCATCTATCTGCCGGGGCGCTGGGGTGTGCGCATCGAAGATTTGTGTGTCGTGAAGGACGGCGGCTGCGTCAATTATACAGCGGCGCCGCGTGAAGCCGTCATCATATAATCAGTTGGAGGACAAGTTATGGTATCAGCCGGAGATTTTAAAAAAGGCCTGACGATTGAGATTGACGGTCAGGTTTGGGTCATAGTGGATTTTCAGCACGTGAAACCCGGTAAGGGTGCCGCATTCGTGCGCACCAAGATGAAGAACATCATGTCGGGCAGCGTACTGGAAAGAACATTCAACCCGTCTGAAAAATTCCCCAAGGCGCATGTAGAGACCAAGTCGATGGAGTATCTCTACAGCGACGGCGAGCTTTATTATTTCATGGACAAGGAAACCTATGAGCAGATTCCGCTCAACCACAGCCAGGTGGAGGATGCGCTCAACTACATCAAAGAAAACATGCCCGTGACGATCAAGTTCTTCAAGGATCAGGCGTTCTCGGTGGAGCCGCCGAACTTTGTGGAGCTGCAGGTAACGGAGACAGACCCCGGCTTCAAGGGCGACACAGCCACCTCGGGCAACAAGCCGGCGATTCTGGAAACGGGCGCGAAGATCATGGTGCCGCTGTTCATCAATCAGGACGACATCATCCGCGTGGACACGCGTACCGGCGAGTACATGGAACGTGCGTAAGTGAGAAACATGGGGAGCCTGCAAAACGGGCTCCTTTTTTATTTTTCTATTTTGAGGACACGAAATAGGGGCCGCAGTATTCCTCATGCGTGTGGGCGTAAGTCCAACTGAAATCTTTAGAAGTAATAATGATATCATTGAATTTGTTGATACTGCTAGCTGTAAGGCACTCTGCATTCTCAAGGATATATCCTATTTTTTCATTATTAATTAGTAAAACGCAGGCGCTTTTATCCGCTTTATCGAAGGCAGCTTCCGCGTCCGAATCCGTCAAACAGGGTGTATATTCATAGCTGAAAGCGTGCCACAGATACGCGTTATAACTGCGGGTAGGGAAACAGTTTGCATAAGCCTCTGCCTGCTTTTGCCTTGGGACAAAGGCCTCGAACCATCGGCGCATGTAATCGCGCGTCTCTTTTCCTGTCATCTCCTCTGCTTTGATTCCATGGGAAGCAAACAGTCTTGACAGAGACTGTTTCAGAGCTAACAAGTCCTGAAATATCAAAGCTTTATGTTGTTTGCGTTCCTTATGCTTCCTGACGAATTGCCACCACTGGGGAGGATAATACATCTTGTCTTCGCACTTTTCATCCAAAAGCCACGGTATGTTTTCAGCCGAAAACTCAAAGCAGACTGCCCCTTCAGGCGCGTCGTCCGGTATGCTGCTGAAAGGCGAATCCGGGTCTTGAAATTCAAAAGTATAACGGCCGATATAAAGCCGGTTATCCGGTCGGTCATCCTCAAAGCCGTGTGCTGCCAATTCTTCTACTGTCCACAGGATTTCTTCTGGTTTACTGATAAATCGACCTGTGATGAAGTATGCGCCAAACGTGGGATAACTTCCGTCCCTATCCAGCCCAACTGTGGTGACGCTGCACCGTGATGGGATAATACCCAGAGAATCAAAGAAGACCTGCTCCTCAGGCAGCAGGTTTTCGCAGTGCTTCGCATAGTTGCGCCAACATTGGCTTTTCTCATCAACTTTGAAGGACTCGTAGTAGGCTCGGGTTGCATCCAAGTCCACTTCCAGAACCCATTCGCCAAACTGCCTTTGTTCCATATATGCCTCCGATACAACCCATTATGCTGCGATTATACCATAAATATCCTGTATGTATAGGGAAAAACAGAATGGAGAATTGCACAGCATTTCCCTCGGATTAATCAAAGAGGTTTCCTGTCATTCCGAGCTTTGCGATACCCCATTCGGGGCACGGGTGAATCCCCTGTTTTGCGCTCAGCAGAAGGGGATTCACCTGTGCCCACAATGGGTATCAGTCGCTTACGCTCCATCGGAATGACAAAAGAGACTTTTATAAAAAACAGGGAAATGCGCAGCATTTCCCTTGATTCTTTTGTTTCTTTTCTGCCAGAAAAGAAATGGGGGCATGGGGGCAACGCCCCCATAAAAGCCCTTATAAAGGATAACCGTCGTTAGTCGTTACTTCATCAAAGCGCAGATATCGTTGCTGAAGGCCAGCGGGTCCTCCACCGAGAGGCCCTCCATCAGCAGCGCCTGATTGTAGAGCAGCAGCGTATAGAGTTTGAACTTCTCGGGATCACCGGATTGTGCGGCTTTGAGAGCGGCGAACACGTCGTGGCCGCCGTTGAGCTCCAGCACCTTCTGCGCGGTGATATTGTGGCCTTCCGGCATGGCCTTTAATACCTTCTCCATCTCGATGGACACGCCGCCCTCGCTGGTGAGACAGACAGGGTGAGACTTGAGGCGCTTGGAGAGGCGTACATCCTTCACCTTGCCGCTGAGTACTTCTTTCATCGCGTCAAACAGCGACTTCTCGGCGTCCTTCTGTTCGTCCGTCTTCTCTTCCGGCGCGTCCAGTTCGAGGTCGCTCGCGGACACGGACTTGAACGCCTTCTCCTGATAGTTCATCAGCATCTGAATGGCAAACTCGTCCACGTCCTCGGTGAAGTAGAGTATCTCATAGCCCTTGTCGCGCAGCAGCTCTGTCTGTGGCATCTTGTCGATGCGGTCTATGGACTCGCCGGACGCGTAGTAGATCGCCTTCTGATCCTCCTTCATGCGGGACACGTATTCCGCCAGCGACACCAGCTTCTTCTCGGATGAAGAATGGAACAGCAGCAGTTCGATCAGGTCGTCCTTGTGCATGCCGAAGTCGTTGTATACGCCGAACTTGAGATGCCGCCCGAACGACTGGTAGAACGTCTCGTACTTCTCGCGGTCGTTCTTTAAAAGGTTCTCCAGCTCGGACTTGATCTTGTTCTTGATGTTCTTCGCGATGGTCTTGAGCTGACGGTCGTGCTGCAGCAGCTCGCGCGATATGTTGAGCGACAGGTCGTCCGACTCCACCATGCCGCGCACGAAGCTGAAATAGTCGGGCAGCAGGTCAGCGCATTTGTTCATGATCAGCACGCCGTTGGAATACAGCTCCAGCCCCTTTTCGAACTCCTTGGTGTAGAAGTCGTACGGCGTTTTCTCGGGGATGAACAGTATGGAGTTGTACCGCACCGTGCCCTCCGCCTTGATGTGGATGTGGCGCAGCGGCTTGTCAAAACCGAACCGCTTCTCGGTGTAGAACTGCTCGTAGTCCTCGTCGGTCAGCTCCGACTTGTTCTTGCGCCAGAGCGGCACCATACTGTTGAGCGTGTCCTCGTGCGTCACCGTCTCGTATTCATCCTCCTTGCCTTCCACGGGGTGGGAGTGCGTCACGTCCATTTTGATGGGGTAGCGGATGAAGTCGCTGTACTTTTTGATGATGGCGCGCAGGCGGTATTCGTCCAGATACTCGCTGTACTTCTCGTCCTCGGTGTCTTCCTTGATGTGCAGCGTGATCTCGGTGCCCACGCCGTCAAATTCGCAGGGCTCTATGGTGTAACCCGCCGCACCTTCTGACTCCCACTTGTACGCCTCTTCGTCACCCAGCGCGCGGGAGATCACCGTCACCTTGTCGGCCACCATGAACGCGGAGTAGAACCCCACGCCGAACTGGCCGATGATGTCGTAGTCCTCCTTGATCTCATTCTCTTTCTTGAATGCGAGCGAACCGCTCTTGGCGATGGTGCCGAGGTTGTCCTCCAGCTCTTCCTTCGTCATGCCGATGCCGGTGTCCATGATACGCAGCGTCCGGCTGTCCTTGTCGGGGAACAGCTTGATATAGTAGTCGGCGCTGTTAAAGCTGATGGACTCGTCCGTGAGCGCCTTGTAATAGATCTTGTCGATGGCGTCGCTGGCGTTGGATATCAGCTCGCGCAGGAATATCTCCTTGTGCGTATAGATGGAGTTGATCATCAGATTGAGGAGTTGCTTCGACTCCGCTTTAAACTGCTTTTTGGCCATGTCTGCCTAAGCCTCCTTGTGATGGTTTGTCAGCACTCAAACCAGGCGAGTGCTAATGTATAGTTTACCCACTCCGGCGGTGTTTGTCAATATCAGGGCAGGTGGTTCGAGACGGCCATTTTTTACGGTATAGCATGACAGTGTACGGCATATTCTGGTATAATAGACAGCAGAAGAAAAATCGGGAGCAGAGATGCCGCAGGTGTGGACATGACAGAAATAACCGAAAAAACGGAAAACAGTAAATATGGCGGAAGCCGAACGAAGGACGAGGGTCTGCGCATCATCACCTGGTGCCTGATCGGCAATATAGCGCTGCTGGTTTTAAAGGGCGCGGTGGGATTGCTGTCCGGCAGCGAGGCATTGAAGGCGGACGCGGTAAACTCCGCGGGCGATTCGCTGGCGTCGGTGGTGGTGATGCTGGGGCTGCGCTTTGCGCAGCGGCCGCAGGACAAGGGGCACCATTACGGCCACGGCAAGATGGAGGCGCTGGTATCGTTCGTGGTGGGGCTGATGGTGCTGGCGGGCACAGTCTTCGTGGTGCGCGATGCGATCGCCGCGATGCAGGCGGGCGAGGCGGCACAGTCCAGCGTGTGGGCGCTGGGCGCGGCGCTGGTGTCCGTCGCGGTGAAGGCGGTGATGTTCACCGTCACGTTCCGGGCGTCAAAGCGGCTCAATTCCATCGCGGTGCGGACCAACGCCATGGATCACCGCAACGACATATTTGCGACATCGGGCGCGGCGGTGGCCATCGGCCTTGGGCTGCTGGGCGAGGCATCGGGGACAGGATGGCTGGTGCGCTACGCGGAGCCGGTGATCGCGCTGGTAATCAGTGCCCTGATCGTGAAGACGGCGCTCAGCATACTCAAGGCCTCGGGAAATATGCTGCTGGACGCCGCGCCGGACGACTGCACGATGGATGGGCTGCGCGAAGCCGTACTGAAAACGCCGGGCGTGGAGCACTTGAGCTGGCTCAAATGCCGCCCGATGGGGCGCGGCCTGTTGGCGGATGTGGCGGTAGAGGTGGACGGCGATATCAGCGTGTGCGACGGCCACGAAATCGCAGACGCGCTGCGCGACAACATCATGGCGGCTTACCCGGAGATGCTCGACGTGGTGGTGCACATCAACCCGCACACGACGTAGGCGGGATTCCATGTGGGGTATAAGGTCTAAGACCTTGGAGGCGCCGCCTTCACACCACCGCTCAAGGGACGCATCCCTTGAGAATCCCACCAAGCAAATGCCTTCACAAGGCATTTGCGGCATTCATCCGTATTAAAAAACTTTATTATTTGCGGCGCATCCCTCCCTCCGTCAGGCTGCGCCTGCCACCTCCCTCGTCTGAGGGAGGCAAATAGTTGTGCGCAATCCCTATAAGGCTCCCTCGGATGAGGGAGCTGTCACCGAAGGTGACTGAGGGAGTGACCGGAAGTGCACATTGGCTGATGATAAGAATCTATATATCGGGTGGCGCGTCCCTCCATCCGTCAGGCTGCGCCTGCCACCTCCCTCGTCTGAGGGAGGCAATAGTTTTGCGCGATCCCTAAAAGGCTCCCTCGGATGAGGGAGCTGTCACCGAAGGTGACTGAGGGAGTGATCGGGATAGAGCATTGACGGGATGTAGATACTGATGAGCTAATCCTACTTCTTCAACATGCATATAGAAGAGCTCTATTTAAAGTATTTATTGGGGGATTGATGAGACAACTTAAATAATGGCTCGACAAAATACCGACTATGACTTTTATAATCATCATTTTTGCATTGGCTTTTATAGGCATGCCGCTGGACATAGATAAAAACAGCTCTGCCGCTATTGGCATTAAGCATATTGCATTTGCTATGCGTAATAATGCTTGTAACCCGTTTATCAGGTCATCTTAAAGCCAAAGGTTCCGGTTGGTACTATGTTTTCAGATTTTTTTTGGTTATGCACTAATCTGCTTTCCTGCCGGTTTGTTTATCGCTATTGATTTACAATTCAGCTTAAAAGGTTTACTGATGATACCCGGATTAGTGCTGGAAGCCGGACTGCTTATCTGGCTTTTCATCAGATACCGTTTGAAGCTTTCAGGAGATAAACATTGCGTTAATGAGGAATCAAGCAGTTCATATTCCTTTGAAAAACTATGCGACGACCTGTCGGCAGATCGCGAAATCGAGTTTACGTATGATAACGTTCGCTACCTTTTCATCCCTGAAAACGGGCGGTATTACTTCAAGCGCATCGTTTCAACAGACCCATATGAGTATGAGATACTTGCCGAAGCGGAAAGCCCTTTGGAATGTATTGACGCATCCGGTCTTAACGGGAGAAAAATGTCGAGCTTCTGGCCGGATGTTAAAGATATCGAGGTGTTTTGATAGAGCGCTCTCCCGATATATCTTGCAGTACTAGAATGCGAATTCGACGGTAAGAAAGCGTGACGGGGCATTATTTCGATGAAAAGGGGCACTCTTTGGACACACAATGTATACATTGGACATAGAAAACGCGTCTGTTTTTTGTCATCGTATTGCACTAATGTTGCGCTAAAATATCTATTGTGAAATATTGAAAAAGAAATTCGTAGTGTGGTATGGTAATGTTTATAAAAAATATTTTTTGTTGGAGCTGTAATGAGAACAAAAGCTATTGGCTTTTCGTCATTTTTAACATTAATAATTATCTTATTTACAGGTTGCTTTAGTGTTAATTTAACCATGCCTGTTTATGAAATGAAAAATGGTGATGAAATTAATGAAAATACAATTGTAATTATTAACGATATAGAATACCGTATGCAACCTGAGCAAAAATGGAGCATCAATCCGGGAGAGATAATAGGCTATGCTGGTACATGGAAGATAGAAGTCCTTGAGGCAGAAGGCGATACGAAAAGAAATTTCATTTGCTTATTTGACACATCGCAGTTTTGGGATAAGCAATATGCGATATTTCATAGAACTGATTTACCTGAACCATCATCTGATTCAGTCAGTATGATTTCTTATTATGAGCAAGACTTTAGAGGTGAAAAAATACAAAGACTCACTAATATTATCAGTGATGAAAATACAATAAAAGAATTGTTTGAAGAAACAGACAACGGAACAAGGATATTTGATGTTTCTCATTTTAATGGTGTTAGCATCGTTTTGTCATGTTACTCTGATCTAGGGCAACACCGCACAACTGACCATTTGATATTGTGAATGTAAACTGAATTGACCGAAAGTGTACGACTTGTGGAAATCTTAGCCGCACGGGAATCCCAGTTAAGCCAACAGGCAAGGCCTGTCAGCCA
>JAEZHF010000097.1 GCA_023416745.1 Bacillota bacterium | reverse complement strand
TTCTTTTTTCTTAGTTCTGACCTGCGCCAGCTCGTCGCTGATCGCGGACAGTGTCATTTGTTTATCCATGCCCCTATTTTACCACATTTCCACACTCTTGGCTTCTGTGCGGTGTTGCCCTAGAAATGTATGGCTACACCAAAGAAGAATTGGCGGTTATGCTGTCAATGTCACCAGCTACCTTCTACCGAAAGTTATCTAATCCAGATACATTTAGAGTAAAGGAACTAAGAAAGCTATTCGATACTTTCAACTTCACCAAAGAGGAAAAAGAACAATTGAATATTATTTAAAAAAGAAGGCTTATGCCTTCTTTTTATATTCTCATATTTATCTACCTTGTACTTCTATCAGTATTTACGGCGATAGTTCCTAAACCAATATAATGAAGTCCAATAAAATATAAAGGCAAACAACTTAAACAAATCGATGAAAGGGAAGTCAAAATGGCTAGTAATACAGAACGATTATACAAATCCCAGAAACTATTTATCCCTATATTTTCTGCCTTAATTATAATAATAATAGTTATTAATAAAATCCAACCTAGAATAAAACAATATTTTCCTACTTGTCTAAACGTGTTTCCTCTTCTTATTAAATACTCTCCGGCAGTGATTTCATTTTCATCTTCGTGAATATTTTCTTCTTTCAAAAAAACACCCCATAATATATTCTATTATTTTGATAATATATGGTTGTTATTATACTGTCAATCGCTTTCTTTATATCCTTTTATATCATCTGTAAAACTCGATGCAGAAAGGAATTTAACCTTCTTTTTTAATATTGCCATTAAAGAAATCGTCTAGTTTCCCCGCTATTGCTTCTTGTTCTGGTTTGAAGGTATGTTGATATACTTTTTTAAGCATATTATCTGTTGCGTGTCCCATCCGTTCCATTGCGTATTTATTCGGAATGTTTAATTGAAGCATTATAGAAGCGTTAAAGTGCCTTAAAGCGTGGAAGCTACTTGGTACACCAATAGATTTACATAGCTTACTATATCTTTGGGAGAAATTCCGATAGTCATTAGTTAGAAGCGGTTTATCATTATCCATAGTAATTAAAACTTCTTTAACTTGACTTGTTATAGGCAATTCGCGTTCACTACTTATTGTTTTCGTTTGCTTCAAAACATAAGCACCGTCTTTATCCCTCACAATAGCCTTATCAATTGTAATAATGCCGTTTTGCAAGTCTATATCATCCCAAGTCAAAGCGAATATCTCACTTCTTCTTAAACCGAGAAAAGCACCAAGCAAAACAGGCAAGTATAATTCTGTATCTTTTACCGCTTCAATAATACGATTCACTTCATCTACACTTGGAATAATTATTTCGTGCTTCCTTGCTTGCGGCAGTTTAACTCCGTTTACATCCAAAGAAGGATATAGTTCTTTTAATACAACGGAAAGCAAGCCTAAAGCGTTCCTAGCACTCTTAGCCGAATGTTCTTTAGCATAATCATTAATTGCCTTTTGAACATCCTCTTTCTTCAAATAACCTAGCCGCATATCTATTATTGCATTATAGGCGTTCCGTTTAAGCTGTTGATAGCCTACAATGGTAGATGGACTAAGTATATTCTCCCGATTGCTTATATAGCGTTCTATGGCTTCTCTAAGGCTAATATTCTCTGGTTTATGCTGGTGCTTATGTTCAATAGAGAATAGAAGTGCTTTATTCCTTGCTTCTTTTGCCGTTGGTGCTGTAAAACTCTTGAACTTTTGCGTGCCTGTTTCATCAACATAAGAAGCACGAACACGATAATTCCCGCTTTTTAGCTTCTCCGCTTTAGTAGCCATAGCCTAAACCCCTTTCCATTTACTAATAATAGAATACTATAAATATATGCCACAATCAATAAACGTGGCATATAATGTGGCATAAATAATTCAATTTTTATGCCATGATTGATTTATGGCTGATTGAATTCTCTCATGATTGAGAGAGAAAAAGCGACTAAAACGGCTTTGCAAAGGCGTTTTAACTAAAAATAAAGGAAGTAGCTAGATGTTCTAACTACTTCCGTTTGGTGCGAGGAAGGGGACTTGAACCCCTACGGTAAATACCACACGCCCCTCAAACGTGCGCGTCTGCCGGTTCCGCCACCCTCGCATATTATTTCATTTCATACACCAGTCACTTGAGGATGTGACTGCCTGATCCTCAGACCCTTGTATTCATGGGCACTTTTGCCTTCATGCAACAATTTATATCAAACTGGCACTTAAGTGACATCACCTCAAACGTGCGCGTCTGCCGGTTCCGCCACCCTCGCATGTTTAATTGTCACAGATTATAATTCTAACATGAAACAACAAAATGTCAACACCTAAACATGGGGAAATGCGAAGCTTCTCAAAGCCGTCGTTCGCGTTTACAAAGTGCGGCACATGCCTTATAATTATATCGAACTTTTTCGGAAGGGAGTGCCTATGCGTACTATCCCAAGCGACGCCGTCAAACAGGCTGTCAGCCGTCTTTTTTTATCTGCCTGCAAAATGCCCGGTCAGGATGCGCTGGACGCCATTGAAGCCGCTTATAGCAACGAAGACTGTCCCCCCGCCAAAGAAGCACTGCGTCAGCTCGTGGAAAATGCACAGATTGCGCAGCAAACGGACATGCCCTACTGTCAGGACACCGGTATGGCGATTGTGTTCGTCGATCTTGGTCAGGAAGTTTATGTTGAAGGGTCACTGCCAGACGCGATAAACGAAGGGGTGCGCGAGGCGTACGAGCTGGGATTCTTCCGTAAATCAGTTCTTGACCCGCTCAGCCGAAAGAACACCAGTGATAACACACCCGCTGTGATCCATTACAACATCGTTCCGGGAGATCAGTTCCATATCGCCGTCGCTCCCAAGGGCTTTGGCAGCGAAAACATGAGCCGCATCGCGATGCTCAAGCCGTCTGACGGCATGGAAGGCATACGCGCGTTTATACTGGACAGCGTCAAAAACGCCGGTGGCAGTCCTTGTCCGCCCGTCGTGCTGGGCGTCGGCATAGGCGGCACATTCGAGCTGTGCGCACTGATGGCCAAGAAACAGCTGCTTCGCCCCATTGGCAGCATTAGCGAAGACAGCACGCTTGCCCGGATGGAAAGCGAGCTCAAAGAAGAAATCAACGCGCTGGGCATCGGCGCATTGGGTTTCGGCGGATATAACTACTGCCTGGCTGTTCATATCGACAAATACCCCACACACCTCGCGGGACTGCCGGTGGCCGTCAATTTCCAGTGCCACGCGGCGCGCCATGCGCACACCACGCTGTAATGGAGGCGGCTATGACAGAACTGCAAGTCCCCTTGACACAGGTTTCCATAGACGCGCTTCAGGCCGGTCAGAGCGTGCTGCTCTCGGGTGCGGCCTACACCGCAAGGGACGCTGCCCACGCCCGCCTGTACAACATGATCAAGGCCGGTGAACCGCTGCCCTTCGTACTGTCCGGCGCCGGCATCTATTACGCGGGTCCATGCCCCGATATGCCGGGCCGTGTGATCAACTCATGCGGGCCTACCACATCATCCCGTATGAACGCCTACGCACCTCTGCTTTACGATCTCGGCGTTAAGTTCGTGATCGGCAAAGGCCCGGTGTCGCTGGACGTCCGCAGCGCCATCGTGCGAAACGGCGCGGTCTATTTTGCCGCGGTGGGAGGAGCAGGCGCGCTGATAGCGTCGCGCATCACCGCCGCCGCCGACATCGCTTTCGCAGACCTCGGTGCGGAGGCCATCCGGCGGCTTGAATTCAATCGTGTGCCGCTCATCGTTGCGATTGACCGTCGCAGCAACAGCGTATACGATAACCGCCGCTAAAACATCTTATGAGATAAGGATAAGCACATGAACATACGCAACAAGCTGATCATCCCTGCAGCCGATCTGGCCATCGCGCTGTGCGGTGTTTACCTCGGTACTTATCAGATTTCTCTGCTTCAGATCACACAACACTTCAAACTGGATACTGTGATGATGGGTGTTCTCGTGGCGATACAATATGTTGGCCTTTGCCTGCCGCCCCTGTTTTTGGGCACGCTTTCTGAAAAGATTGGAAAAAAGAATGTAGTCTCCATATCTCTGCCGCTGATGATATTGGGCGTGCTGTTCATCTGCCTCACCGACAGTCTTGGCTTTTTTATCGCGGGTATACTGCTGTGCGGAGCGGGCTACAGCGTCTCCGAAGCCACGCTCACCGCCACTCTGAGCGTCGAGTTCAAGAGAAAGTCCGCTTTTCATCTGGGCATGTCTCAGGCGTTCTTCAGTATCGGCGCAGTGCTCGCCCCCTTGTGGTGTGAAGTGATGTTTGGCGCCGGTTATACGTATCGCCACGCGTTTGGCATCGTAGGCACAGCGCTTGTCGCCGCGTATATTCTTCTGCTTTTCACCCGTCATGAGAATGATATCCGCGGCGCTGCGAAAGCGGGTATCGCTTCTATACGGAGCTATCTATGCCAAAAGACATTTCTGCTCCTCGCAGTCGCCATATTTATGTGTGTCGGCATCGAGGAAGTGGTCGCCTTCTTTACGGACAGCTATATGGAGCTCACATTGGGTGTGCCGAAGTTCAGCCCCTGGGCGCTCAGCCTGTTTTGGCTTGGCATGATACCACCCCGCCTGCTGCTGGGCGTTATTAAGCTGCCGCACAAGATAACGTTTACCATTTGCGGTATCGGCGTCTGTGTCAGTGCACTTGGCATCATTCTCATCCCTCATTTGGTGGTGCGCCTTGTGCTGTTCGGTTTGCTAGGCTTTTTCAACGGCCCCACCTGGCCCATTATCATGGACATCTCTGCCAAGAATTTCCCAATGAATGCAGGCACAGTATCCAACGTCATGATGTCGCTCGGGTGCTTGGGCGGTGCTGTTATTCCGCTTATCGCCGGCGGACTGGTAACGGGCATCAATTTTACCCCTGTGCTCGTGGCCACCGCCTTCTGCGGCGTCGTGATGGCCATTGCATTTGCGGTGTCTGATAAAAAATCCAAAACAGACAAAAATACTTGAAATAGCTTGGGCGATGCTTTATAATAGCGTACGCAGTGTTTTTTTGCCGCTATAGCTCAGCAGGTAGAGCACTTCCATGGTAAGGAAGGGGTCGTCAGTTCGAATCTGACTAGTGGCTCCAAAGTCCGCTTAGCAAGAAAGCTTTGCGGACTTTTCTTTTTTATATTGACTGCATTGTTACTTCAGAGCGATAAAGTGAGGAGCGGCTCCAGCATCTTAATAATGCCCGTGGAGATACTGTATTCCTTATTAATATTTGTCATGAGTTTGTTACCGCCCCATCAGGGGCGGTATCTCTTCTCATTATGTATCTAGCAAAACGTTACCGCTTGTATGTCCTCCAGACGGCAAACTGTTATCCGCCCGCGCCCCCTTGCCTGTCCGGTACACCTGCATATGATCTTGCAGGCATCGTCTGATACGCCCACCAATACACCCGTCAGGCATGTGCACGATAAGTATATCGTGACGATATCGTCAATGTTCTCTCTCAGCTCGCATTCAATGCTGTCCAACCGCATCACCTCCATAATATTGATGATTCACGCCTAAACCATTCTATTACATGGTTTTGCTTTATGTGCAGACGGCATGTCGACTAATCGCGCAGCTTTTAGCGGTGAGTTTGTTTTATTTAGTTGGCTCTGTTATACTCAATTTATAGTCAAATCGGTGTTCCTTTCAGTCAAAAATCCAAAATCCTTTAAAGGAAGCATATAAGCATGGAACGAGCCTTCACACTCATTACGGTTAAAAGCACCAAAGAGATGCGATCTTTTGTCCGTCTTCCGCAGATACTGCACGGTTCGAACCCGTGCTACGTTCCGCCTATATGGATGGACGAGATAGGTGCATACAAATCCACGAGCCCAATTCTAAAGAATGCGGCCTTTGAGCTGTTTCTGGTTGTTGACACCGGCGGGGCCGCCGTGGAGCGGACGATCGCTTACATTGATCACAACTTTAACCGGCATTACCGCTGCAGCATGGGCTTTTTTGGTGCTTTTGAATGCATCGACAACGCGGAGGCCGCACGGCTGCTGGTGGAAGCCGCGGAAGTCTGGCTCAAAGCGAAGGGTATGACGGCGGTTCGCGGGCCCATCCATCCGGTTGCCGAAAACTGGGGGTTCGTTTTTACCGGTTACGACACCCCGCCCGTCTATATGTCGCCCTGGAACCCGGAATACTATCACGCTTTCTTTAACGGCAGTTATCATAAGGCAAAAGACTTGCTTGTCTATGAGGCTAATATATCAAGCGGCTATACACTGCCCAAGCGCTTTGATGGCTTTGTGGACCGTTTTATTGAACGGTTTCCTGCCATCAGCATCCGGCGGCTCAGTATAAAAAACATCCGGCAGGACGCGCGGGCAATCTGGGAAATTTCCAACACGGCACTGGCCAACAATTGGGGTTATGTGCCATTGGAACTGCCGGTAATGGAGGACATGCTGCGCAAGCTGCGGCTCATTGTGGACCCGGACGCCGTCTGGATTGTGGAAGACAGCGGCCGGCCTGTCGGCTACTGCCTCGGCTTCCCGGATATCAACATACTGCTGACGCGCATCCGCGGACGAATGCTCCCGCTGGGGTGGCTCCGCCTGCTGACCGGAGTCAAACACCTGCGCGACTACAGGCTGTTCGGCCTTGCCGTCCACCCCGACTGGCAGGGTAAAGCGCTGGACGCGCTGATGTATATCAATCTGTACAACCATCTGCGCGCAAAGAACATACGCATGGAAGCCAACTACATACTGGAGGACAATTACAGCATCAAAAACGCTTTGGTGAAGCTCGGCATGCGTCCTATTAAAACGTACAGAATATACGAAAAACCGCTGAACGCCTGACTGTATGTCCCAGACGTCAGTAGTCCACAAGACCATAAGCCTCCAGCTGTTTGTCCATCGCCCGCCTGTCAGGGTAATGCGCCGCCAGCGCGCAGTAAAACGCGGAGGAATGGCTGTGGCAGCTCAAGTGGCACAGTTCATGCGCGATCACATAGTCGATCAACTCCGTCTCACACCGCATCAGATGCACCGAGAGTGACAGACGCTGCCGCGCCGGATTAATACTGCCCCATCGGGTGAGCATACGCTTTGCGCTGAGCGTCAGCCCGTCATAATCCGGGAAGCGCGAGCCAACAACCGCAAGCCGCTGCGCGAACACAGCGCGCGCCTGGCGGCTAATCCAACGGATAAACTGCGTTTTAATGCAGCCGCCGGGCGGCACATGCAGTGTCAGCACACCGCTGTCAAAAACGGCTGACGCTCGTGCGGCGGGCAGAATTCGCAGACACGCTGTCTGCCCCAGCAGACTGAACGCGTCGCCGTCGCTGTACGATTCCGGATAGTGCCGCATCCGCCGGATTTCCATATCTCTGAGCTGCCTGCGGATAAACGACTCGTTGTCCTGTACAAACGCGCGGATCACGCGTTCCGCACAGCGGTGGGGTGCAGAAACTACCACACGCCGCTCGCCGGTAACGCGTATGCGTATATGCTTCATTTTACGGCGTACCAGCTTATAGGCCAGCACACCACCCGCAGTATTGACGCTATTCTCCATGTGTTTATTATAATACATGCGCGAACCAATTCAACTGTCTGCGCCATGTTGTTTGATGTCGTTTTTAATATGCGGCTCTGTTGTGCGTCGCGCTTGGATATGTAATTTTTTCATCGCTTGATTTTCGTTCCCGGCGGACAGAATAATGTCAGGATCCGATGATGAGGTGAAAAAGATTTGACAGACACAACCGCAACATACAAAAAGGGCAGGCATCTTATAATCACAGGCGGCAGCCCGCTTTTCGGAACATGCCGTGTCAGCACGTCCAAAAACGCCGTGCTGCCCATACTGGCAGCCTGCCTGCTTACACGTGATACGGTCACCATCCGGCACGTCCCCGTCATCAGCGACGTCAAAAACATGCTGTCGCTGCTGCGCACCTTCGGTGCGAAGGTCAATGTAGAAAACGGCGATGCTGTCATCACAGCAAAGGCCATTAAGACCACGTCCCCCAACGAGAACATGGTCAGTCGCCTGCGCGCTTCATTTTTGTTCATGGGGCCATTGCTCGCACGTGAAGGCTGCGTCACAATACCAATGCCGGGCGGCTGCCGCATCGGTCAACGGCCCATCGACCTGCATCTGGCCGGCTTTCGGACACTGGGGGCACGCAGCATCACCGCCTCGGGCCATGTGCATACCTGGGGAAAAGCGCTTCGCGGCACTACCGTCTGCCTCGATTACCCTTCGGTGGGTGCAACAGAAAACATCATGATGGCCGCCTGCACCGCAGATGGCGTAACGACCATCGTGGGTGCCGCCACAGAGCCCGAAGTCGAGGATCTCGCAGGCTTCCTCAACGCGATGGGTGCGAAAGTGAACATCTCGTCCGACAGCCGTATCGTAATAGAAGGCGTTACCGAGCTGCACGGGGCGGATTATACACCTATATCCGACCGTATCGAAGCGGGAACTTTGATGGTGGCGGCTGCCGTCACTGGTGGTGACGTCCGTTTGGACGGCGCACAAAACACCCATCTTCGACCCGTGAGTCTTAAGCTGGCGGAAGCAGGCGCGGAGATATTCCCGTACCCTGAAGGCGTCCGTGTCCGCGGCCACGGCGCGAAGCCGATGACCATCGTGTCCTCTCCGTTCCCCGGCTTCCCGACCGACATGCAGGCACCCTTTATGGCAGCCTGTTGTCTGGCCAGCGGAGTCAGTACCATCAATGAAACGGTTTTTGAAAACCGCTTTTTGCACGTGCCCGAACTCATGAAGATGGGCGCTGATATCACGGTGGCCGGTAACACCGCCGTGATCAGCGGCAGCGGGCGCCTCTCAGGCACGGAGGTCACCGTCACCGATCTGCGGGCGGGTGCAGCGCTGTGTATCGCCGGGTTGCTTGCGGAAGGCGAAACGGTGCTGAAGGACATTCAGCATCTGGATCGTGGCTATGAAAATTTAGAAGACAAACTGACAAGGCTGGGCGCCCGAATCAAAAGAGAGACATAAACAGCCTGTCTCACTAATAAACTGCATCATAGGGGGTGTCATGCATGAGAAGATCCAGCCGATTGAGCCCGGAAGGAATGGTGCTGCTGGGCATCGTTCTTTTTGTGCTGCTGGCCATACTTTATCCGGCCATTGGCGTCCTGCTGGCCAAAAAAAGCCCGCCACCGTCCTCGTCTGCCGCGCCCGGTTCACCCGATTTTGAGGTGATCGGTGATAACAGCGACGGCAATAACCCCACCATATCGGTATGGCTAGACGGAACGCTGACCGATATGCCGCTGGAAGAATACCTGATCGGCGTGGTTGCCGGCGAAATGCCCGCTTCCTACGAGCCCGAAGCGCTTAAAGCCCAGGCAGTCGCAGCGCGTACGTACACGCTGTACAAGAAGGAACATGGCGGTTGCTCCGCCCACAAGGGGGCAGACATCTGTACCAACAGCGGGCACTGTCAGGCCTACGTAACGGACGCCGAGATGACGAAGAACTGGGGCAGCAGCAAGGCTGCGAATATCGCCAAGATCACCGGAGCCATCAGCGCAACCCGTGGCCAGGAAATTTTGTACGATGGCGAGGAGATACAGGTGTTCTATCATGCCTCTGCCGGGGGCCGCACGGAAGACAGCGAGAATGTTTACGTGCAGGCGCTGCCGTACCTTCGCAGTGTTAAGAGCGAAGGCGAGGAGGATTCCCGTAACTACTACGGCGAAGTCTCAGTCAGCCTCAGCGATTTCAAGACGAAGATGCAGCAGTTTTCCTCCGGCATAAGCTTTGACGGCGTACCGCTGATCGGAGAGATTATCCGTTTCGACAGCGGCCGTGTGGAAAGTATCGAAATCGGCAGCCAGACGTTTACCGGACGCGAGATGCGAGAGGTGTTTGGACTCAACTCAGCCAACTTCACCATCGACCAGTCCGCAAGCAGTGTGAAATTCCATACGGTAGGCTTCGGGCACGGTGTGGGTATGAGCCAGACCGGCGCGAACGCGATGGCCAAGAAGGGAGCGGACTACCTCGAGATACTCACGCACTATTTCTCAGGCGTCACCGTTAAGTAGCGTTCCAAGGCCTGCCAGGAGCTAACGATATCCGATCCCAAACACGACTGATTAAACCCGGCTTTTTTCTGACATTGACGCATATAGCGTCATTTTTGTTTTATACTGCGCACGTGTTTTTTGTAAGGTATGTTTTTATGCAAAAAAGGGAAAGATGATTGCGTGGAGGTGTGAAACAATGAGTATGAAGAACATCAAAGAGAAAATCACGAAGAAAATAAACCGTCAGAGTGTCAAGACGTTCCTGCAGAAGCAGGGCCTGTACGTACTGATCTTTTTATGCGTGGCTGCAGCGGGCATCACCGCTATCATCGCATGGCCCAGAGACGACGGCAGCCAGACACAGGTGGGCGAAAACGATCAGGGTGTCTCAATCAACGAAGGAATGTCGCTGGAAGACGAGCTGGCCATGCTGACCCCGAAACCCAGTCCTTCGCCTTCCCCCACTATAGCGCCTACGGCCACGGCGGAACCCAAGCCCTCCGGCAAACCGGCATCCAACGGCAGCGGTTCCATCAAGCTCAAGAAACCGGCAGACGGCAAGATCATTAACAGTTTCTCGGGTGACGAGCTGGTTTTCTATGCGTCTTTGAACGTATGGGCCACGCATAACGGCGTAGACATACAGGCGGACAAAGGAGCCAATGTACTGGCAGCGCTGTCCGGCACGGTGTCCCAGGCCTATACCAACGAGGCTGACGGCGGCGTGATCATCATCTCCCACTCCGACAAATCGGAGACAGTCTATGCAGGCCTCGGAGAGCTGATGGTGGCCGAAGGAGACAAGGTCAACGCTGGTGATGTAATCGGCAAGGTGGGCGAGCTGCCCAAGGAACTGGATCTGCCCAGCCATCTGCATTTTGAATACAAAGTGGACGGCAAGTGGAAAGACCCGGCAAAATTCTTCTAAAGTCCGTATTCCCATAAGTCCCATATAACATAAAAAACAGGAGATCAGCGTGTCTCCTGTTTTTTATTACTTTAGTTATCCACTTCGGGCAGCAGCCCATCTGTCGGCTGTTCGAACACCGACCCGAAGTCTTCCTCTGGCGGCGTTGTGGGTACCGGCGTAGGGCTCGGCGTGATTTCAGCCGCAGGGCTCGGCGTGGGTGCTTCCGCAGGTTCCTGTGTGACCGCCTCTGTGGGTGCCGCTGTCGTCGCGATTACGGGCGCTGTGCGGTTGGTTTTTCCGATCAGCAGCACGCCCAGCACCACCAGCGTTACTACCAGCAGCGATGAAACGGTGATGATCGCAGCGATCATGCCGCGTGTCATCCTGTCGCTCTCGGCCCTCACAGATTTCTTGTAAGCCGACTTGTAGTCCGTCTTGTAAACGGGTGCTGCAGGAACACTATCCTCTTCCACATAACCGCCATCGTCGTAATCGTCGTCTTCGTCGTCAAATTCCTGCACATCCATATCTATGGTGATGCTCGACGGCACTTCTTCCGGCTCCGTCTCAGCGTCTTTTACTCGAATCACTTTTTGGATGCGAATCGGCTCCTTGTACACGATCGCCGGTTCTTCCGCTTGCGGTTCTTCAAACTTAAAGCTGGGGGTCTCTTCAGCCGGTTCATTGTCAGCCGCCGCTTCCGTTGCCTCCGGCTCCTGATCCTGGGCAATCAGCTCTGCTTCCACCGTCAGCGTTTCCAACTCAGCCGTCGGCAGAGTACCGTTTTCCTGCTCCGTCTCTGTTGGCTGCTTAATGATTTCCGGGTCTGTTTCCGCAATCAGCGGCTGGTCCGCCACGGGTTGTTGCTCTTCAAACCGGAATTCAATCGTCCCTTCTGGTTCCTTCCCATCATAGTCCGACGGCTTGTCATGTCCGTATTCGTCGTCCTCGTACTCCGGCTCATCCGCCACGGGACGCGCCTTGCGCCCGAACAGTGGTTTTCTCACGCGCACCGGCTCTTCCTCCGGTTCGTCTTCCTCGTACACTGGCGCTTCGTCCTGCGTATAATTATCGTCCTCGTACTCCGGCTCTTCCGCCACAGGGCGCGGCTTACGTCCGAACAGCGGTCTCCTCACGCGCACCGGTTCTTCTTCCGGTTCGTCTGCCCCGTACTACGGCGCTTCGTCCTGCGCGTATTCGTCGTCCTCGTTCTCCGGCTCATCTGCCACGGGACGCGACTTGCGCCCGAACAGCGGCTTTCTCACGCGCACCGGCTCTTCTTCCGGTTCGTCTTCCTCGTACATCGACGTTTCGTCCTGTGCATATTCGTCTTCCACGTACTCCGGCTCATCAGCCAAAGAACGCGCCTTGCGCCCAAACAGCGGCATTTTGCGCTGTACAGACTCAAAATCGTCCTCTGTCGCTTCCAGATGCAGCAGGCCTGCGCCGCATTCCTCACACACATACGCGCCATTTTTGTTACGCGCGCCGCATTCCTCACAAATAATCATTTCCCGGCCTCCGTTCCCGCCTTTATGTACTGCAGCGGGGTGGTTGTCTTTGTCAGCTTACCTGATAACGTCGGTCTTCATATACTCACGTAGCTCTTCGGGGATCTCCACGCTGCCATCCGGCCTCTGGTAGTTCTCCAGTATCGCCGCCACCGTCCGCCCGACGGCCACACCACTGCCGTTGAGCGTATGCACAAACTCCGGTTTCGCGCCGGGTGCGCTGCGGTATTTGATACTCGCACGCCGCGCCTGGAAATCGAGAAAGTTGGAGCACGACGAAATCTCCACGTACCGCCCGTAGCTGGGCATCCACACCTCCAGATCATACGTCTTGGCCGACGAGAACCCGAGATCACCCGTACACAGCTGCATCACGCGATAGGGCAGTCCCAGCCGCTGCAGCACTTTCTCGGCATCCGCCGTCAGCGCCTCATGCTCCGCGGCGGAATCCTCCGGCTTCGTAAACTTGACCAGCTCCACCTTGTTGAACTGGTGCTGGCGGATCAAACCGCGCGTATCGCGACCCGCGCTGCCCGCCTCCGCCCGAAAGCACGAGCTGTACGCCGTGTGATACACCGGCAGCGTCTCCATAATGGTTTCTCGGTACATGTTGGTGACCGGTACCTCCGCCGTGGGGATCAGGAAGTAGTCCATGTTCTTCACGGCAAACGCATCTTCCTCGAACTTGGGCAGCTGTCCGGTGCCCTGCATGGACGCACGGTTCACCATATACGGCGGGAACACCTCGGTATACGGCCCCTCCAGCGTGTGCAGATCCATCATAAAGCTGATCAGCGAGCGCTCCAGCCGGCTGCCCGGCCCCTTGTAGAACACGAAGCGCGCGCCTGTCACCTTCGCTGCCGTCTCAAAATCCAGTATGCCCAGCGCCGTGCCGATATCCCAGTGCGCCAGCGGCTCATATTCAAACCGGCGCGGTTCGCCCCAGCGCCTAATTTCCACATTGTCCTTATCGTTCTCGCCCACCGGCACATCCGCCATCGGCACGTTGGGGGTGGACAGCAGTATGCTGCCGAGCTCCGCGTCGATGCCCGCCAGCTCCGCGTCAATGTCTTTAACCTCGTCGGCAACGCGCTTCATCTCTTCCAGCAGCGCGGTTGTGTCCTGTCCCGCCTTCTTCATCACGGGTATCTGCTTGGACGCCTCATTGCGCTGCGCCTTTAGCGTCTCCGTCTTCACGATCAGCTCACGCCGCTTTTCGTCCAGCGACGCCACCTTCTCCACCACGCCAGTCACGCCGCGGCTGGCAAGGCCTGCCTTTACTTCTTCCGGATTGGTTCGTATCCTCTTGATGTCCAGCATATGATACCTTGTCCTTCACCTTTTAATCTAAAACACATTATCGCACAATTTGCCAGCGGGGGCAACTTTTTTGATATTTATCCACTTCATCCCGTTCAATAAAGAGGAGGCCAAAAGGCCATCCTCTTCCAGATCGATTATCACTTGTGGCTGACTTACGACGGCAGCAGCATGTCTCCTTGCTTGATCCAGCCCTTCTTGCGCATCAGCTCGGAAAACAGCAGCGTCAGCCCAGCCGGCGCGATGAAATGCAGCCCGACCACGATGATCAGCAGCGCCCAAAAATCGTACACGCCTGCCATCGCGGTGAAAGTTCCCACCTGCCCGACCAAGCCTGACGTGCCCATGCCCGCGCCCACCGGTATGTTTGTCATACCGAATATCAGCGTGGATATTGGCCCAAGAATCGCACTGGCCAGAGTGGGCGGTATCCATATCAAAGGATGCCGCACGATGTTGGGCACCTGCAGCATCGACGTGCCCAGTCCCTGTGCAATCAGGCCGCCCCATTTGTTCTCCCGGAAGCCCGCTACCGCGAAGCCCACCATCTGCGCACAGCAGCCCACCGTGGCGGCGCCCGCCGCCAGACCGGAAAGACCCAACATGATGCAAAGCGCGGCACTGGATATGGGCGCAGTCAGTATCATGCCCATGATCACCGCCACCGCGATGCCCATGAAGAAAGGCTGCAACTCCGTCGCACGCATAATGAGCTGCCCCAGCGACGTCATCAGCACGCTCACAGCCGGCCCCACCAGCCAACCGGCAATGCAGCCGGTCAGTATGGTCACGATGGGCGTCAGTATGATATCGATCTTGGTGCGTCCCGCCACTAAACGTCCGAACTCCGCGCCGACCAGCGCCGCGATATAGCAGCCCACGGGTCCGCCCAGCATGTAGCCGTATGCGCCCGTCACAGCAGACGAGAATATCGTCAGCGGCTTACCTTTAAGGCCCCATGCCACCGCTACGCCGATCGCCGCACCCACCACAGGCGACGACGATCCGATCAGGTATTTGAACACCTCGATAAATTCCAGACCGGCCGCCTGACCGGACGACAGTGCCTTCACGCTCTCGCCAAACCGTTCCAGCGTCACCGGTGCAGCGATCTGCGGCCAGATCAGGTTGATGACCTGCGTCATAATGAGTCCGATAATCAGAGACGAGAAAAGCCCCAGCGCCATCGCGCCCAGCGCGTCGATAAAATAGCGCTTGCTGTGTTTTTTGATAAACTCCCAAAAGCTCAAACGTTCACGTTTTCCCATAAATCTCTCCCGTTTTTCCACGCACAAAAACCCCCACGCCAGTCTACGGTGTGCGATTTCTATGCCAGTATTTTGACACGGATGTTGCCCCTCCATGTCATGGGGATCAATGATTTATGAAAAACGCTCGTAAGCGGGATTGGCGTTTACATCCTCTCCGGCGCGCCCACGCCGATCAGATGCAGCCCCGTTTTGATCACCTGCTTGACGCAGGCTGTCAGCTCCAGCCTGGCAGCCGTTTTGGCCGCTTCGCCGTCAATGATACGGTGCTCATAGTAGAAGCGGTTCATTGCTTTGGCGAGCTCGATCACGTGCCGCGTGATCAGATATGGCTCGTTCCTCTCGCACGCCCGCGCCACCGTTTCGGGAAAGCTGTACAGCAGCTTAGCCGCCGCGAATGCCTCAGCGTTGTCCAGCGCCGCGTATTCCTTGTCCGCCGCTGTCCAGTCCATCTCAGACCGCCGCAACAGGCTTGCGCACCGCGCGTGTGTATACTGCACATACGGTCCCGTCTCGCCGTCGAAGTTCAGCACGCGGTCGAAAGAGAACGTGATATCCTTGATGCGCGCAGACGACAGCGTGTCGAACACCGCGGCACCGATGCCCACCATTTTAGCGACCTCTTCCTTGTTTTCGAGACCCGGTGACTTCTCCTCGATGATGCCCAGCGTCTTCTCCACCGCCTTGTCCAGCACGTCCGCAAGGAACACCACCTTACCCTTGCGGGTGGACAGCGTTCCGTCCTCCAGCGACACCATGCCGAACGCCACGTGCTCCAAGTCCTTCGCCCACTCGTGCCCCATCAGCTCCACCACCTTGAACCACTGCTTGAAGTGCAGATTCTGCTGGTAGGCCACCACGTAAAGGCATTTGTGGAAATCGTACGTCTGCTTGCGATAGAACGCCGCCGCAAGGTCACGCGTAGAATAAAGCGTCGCCCCGTCCGACTTCAGCACGATGCAGGGCGGCAGCTCTTCACCGAGCCGCACCACGTACGCGCCGTCCGAAAACTCCAGCAGTTCCTTCCCCTTCAGCTCGTCGATGACCGGCTGCATCTTGTCGTTATAAAAGCTTTCGCCCGCGTAGCTATCGAAATGCACGCCCAGTACGTCATATATCTTGCCGACCTCTTTTAAGGTCAGTTCCTTGAACCAATTGAATATCTCCAGCGCCTCAGCGTCGCCGTCCTCTATTCTCTTGAACCACGCACGCGCCTGCTCGTCCAGCGCCGGGTCCTTCTCGGCCTCTTCATGGAAACGCACATACATTTCCAGCATGGCGGAGATAGAACGCTCCTCGATATCGGCCTTGCTGCCCCACAGCTTGTACGCCACGATCAGCTTGCCGAACTGCGTACCCCAGTCACCCAGGTGGTTGATGCCCACCGGCTTATACCCTAAAAAGCCGTATATTCGGTACAGCGCGCTGCCAATTACCGTGGTGGACAGGTGCCCGATATGAAACGGCTTGGCAATGTTGATGGACGAATAGTCGATGCACACCACTTTGCCCGCGCCTTCATCGCTGCCGCCAAAGCCCGCGCCTGCCGCAGTCACGTCCGCCAGCACACCCTTGGCATAGCTCACGCGGTCGATGAAGAAGTTGACGTACGCGCCCACCACCCGAACCTCGGCGATAAACTCTGGCTTCACCAGCTTTTCGCTGATTTCCGCCGCTATCACGGGCGGGGCCTTGCGCTGCGTCTTAGCCAGCTTGAAGCACGGAAACGCGTAGTCCCCCATCGCCGCATCCGACGGTATCTCCATCATTGCCGCCGTATCTTCTATCGCAAGCCCGCAAGCTTCCGCCACCGCCTGCGCCAGTAATCTGCTGTAATCCATGAACATCCTGCCTTCTCTTTTATACTCAAGAAATATACCACAAGAATGCCGTATTATCAACGATATAGTATGACAGCCGTTAAAGTCCATTATTGCATCTGCTACAAACTGGTGATATAATGTAGAAAATTGTCTTATTATAATACTCAAACAGCATTTCCATAATATATTATTGTTTCGGAGGTTCATATGCTTAATATCCCAGCAAAGGCCAATGAGCGAATAACGAAGAACTTAAAGAAATTTCAAAAAGTTATTGCTTCCGCCAAAATTAATGATATTAATGAAGCTGATACTGTATCAATAATCAAAGATATCTTAAGTGAGATTTTGGGGTTCGATAAATATTCTGAAATCACTTCTGAGTATGCTGTTAAAAGAACTTTCTGTGATTTAGCAATAAAAAAGGATGGCTCTCCTTACATTCTTATAGAAGTAAAGGCTATTGGCATTAATTTAAAAGATGACCATACAAAACAAGCTCTTGATTATGGTTCAAATGCTGGAATCGACTGGATTGTATTAACTAATGCAGCTCATTGGAAAATTTATAAAGTTATATTCTCTAAACCCATTCAATCAGAGCTTGTCTATGAATTCTGCTTTGAAGATTTAAATGCTAGAAAAGCTACTGACATTGAAATGTTATATTACCTTAGTAAAGAGGCAGCCGCTAAATCAACCACTAAAGGGCTACTTGATGATTATCGGGAACAGAAGCAGCTTCTAAGCAGGTACTTAATCGGACAAGTTCTATTAACCGATGAGGTACTAGATTCAATCAGAAAAATACTTAGGAAGATTTCTCCAAACTCAAAAGTGAGTTCTGATGAAGTGAAATTCGTACTCGAAAATGAAGTTGTGAAACGGGAAGTTTTTGATGAAGAAAAAACTGCTGACCTCAAAAAGAAAGTCCAGAAAGCGCTGAGGCCGCCGGTCCAGAAGGCAGCGTCAAGTAAAGTTGTTAAAAGTGAGAATGCTTCTTAAAGGACAACCTATTATACGGAAAATGCCTGACGGGCATTTTCCCAACGGGATTCTTAAGGGACATTCGTCCCTTAATGGAAGTTTGGAGGCAAAGCCTCCACGGTCTTAAGCTTTGTGTTGCTTTATTCCTTAACCGTACCGTCTGCATTGAACAGCGGCAGCGCTTCTAGGAACAATATGTCGTTGCGATCCTTTGCGTCTCCCTCAGCGAGTATCGCGATCTTCCCGGCCAGTATGCCGCCCGCCTTTTTCACCAGCTCCTCCACCGCACGGATGGATTCGCCGGTCGAGATCACGTCGTCCACCACGAGTATACGCTTGCCTTCCATCAGCCGCGCATCCCCGCCGTCCAGATACAGCACCTGCGGCTTTGCAGTGGTGATGGATGTGACTTCCGCCTTGAACAGGTCGCGCATGTACAGCTTGGGCACCTTGCGCGCCAGAATGTACTTGTTGCTGCCTTTCTGACGAGCCATTTCGTGGATCAGCGGTATGCTCTTGGCCTCCGGGCTGATCATATAATCAAATTCGGGGGCAATATTGAGCAGCGCCGACGCGCATGCCACAGTCAATTCCACATCCCCAAATATCACGAACGCTCCAATGTATAAATCATCTGTCACCCTGCAGATGGGCAGGTCGCGCTTTAAACCGGCGACTTGCAGCGGATAAGTCAGCATAGCGAATCTCCTGATTTCCAATATTCATTCGTATAAATACAACAACACGGGTGACATTATACTATATTCCCGCTTTTATGTACAGATTATCTGCTCAACGCAGAAGGTCATATCTCCTCGCCGCCGAACAGCACGGTCTTGACGATCGCCGCGTATTCGCGCACATGACACGCCACGACGATCTTCCAGTTCGTTCCCGCCGGTATACCGAACGAGTCGATTCCTAAATCGCGAGCCAGCATCAGCGCACGGAACACGTGATAATCGCTGGTCACGATAGCCGCCGTCTGATGCCGCTCCGGATGCTCTGCCATAATTTCCCGGGAATATGTCAGGTTCAGCAGTGTACTGGTGGATCTGTCTTCCTTGATGATGCGGTGGGCCTCTATCCCGCGAGAACTCAAATATTGGCTCATCGCCTCCGCTTCGCTGACCGGCTCATTGTCCCCCTGACCACCGGATACGATGCACATCGAATCCTTATGCGCTGTGAGATAGTCGTAAGCCGCGTCCAGCCGGTTCTTGAGAGACAGCGTCAGCGCTCCGTCGGGAAACACGCCGCAGCCCAGCACAATCACAAAGCCAGTGTCCTCTTCCGGCGGCGGCTTGTAGGCCGCTACACACATTAGCGTTTCCAGAAAAGCTGCGGCCAGAAGACCGGCGATCAGGCACACCGTGATAGCGACGCGCAACCACCGGCGCTGAATCACCCGTCCGTTTTTCCTCAGGCGGGCGACAGCATAGATGATCATCAGCAGCCCCAATCCCGCGGGTATCACCATACCGATGGTGATGGCGGTGGATACCAATACAGATATTACCGACAACCCGATCAGCACGAACCCGGCGGCCATCAGCAGCCAGCAGATTATTTTAATAAAGATGTTGTTGCCCACTTCATTATCATATCTCATTCAGACCCCCCTTGAGGCTCTTCCGGCGCGTAATACACCTTCTTAAGCGTCAGACCTTTAGCGGGTGCCGTCGCGCCCGCCAGCTCCTTCTTCGCCAGTATGGCGTCGATGCAGTCCGGCTCGCGCTTGCCGATACCCACCTGTATCAGCGTCCCCGCGATTATGCGCACCATGTGGTTCAAAAACCCCGAGCCCGTCACGTCGATCCATATGAACGGCAGCGCCGACGTGATCTTCACCCGGTAGATCGTGCGTACCGTGTCCTTCACCTCGGTGCCGTTTGCGGAGAACGGCTTGAAGTCGTGCGTGCCGCACAGCCTCTCCGCCGCTTCTTTCATCCGCTGGGTGTCCATTGACCCGCGCACAAAAGTCGCCGCATGCCGCCATATCGCGGGTGCATGCTTATCGTTGTATATCGTATACCGGTACGTCTTGCCCTTCGCGTCAAACCGCGCGTGAAAATCATCGTCTGCCCGCTCCGAATGCCTCACGCGTATGTCGGGCGGCAGATACATATTGAACATATAGCTGATCTTATCGGGCGGCACAGGGCACTGCGTATCGAAATGTGCCACCAGCGCCTCGGCGTGTACACCGGCGTCGGTGCGCCCTGAGCCGTGTATCACCACGCACTCGCCCACAGCTTCATGGAATGCCTTCTCCATCGCCTCCTGCACCGACAATAAATCCTTCTGCCGCTGCCAGCCCACATAATTGGTTCCGTCATATTCCACAATGAGCCTTATCCGCACACAATTTCTCCTGGCTTCGCCTGTTTTTCAATTGCTAAAGCGGAAAATGCCTTTGCAGGTATTTTCCTGATGGGATTCTCAAAAGGGATACTATCCCATGAGCGAAGGTGTGGAGGCATAGCCTCCACGATTTCTTAGAGCTTAACTCTGTCAGAAACCCAGCGCCATAAACACGATCAGAGCCGCCACAATGCCCGCAGCCACCCAGTCGCGTGCGTGCAGATGCATCACCTTCATGCGCGTGCGTCCCTCGCCGCCATGATAACAGCGGGACTCCATCGCAAACGCCAGCTCATCCGCGCGCCGGAACGCACTCACGAACAGCGGCACCAGCAGCGGCACCATGCCCGTCGCCCGCTTGATGACGCTCCCAGAATCAAATTCCGCTCCGCGTGCGGTCTGCGCCTTCATGATCTTGTCCGTCTCCTCGATCAGCGTGGGGATAAACCGCATCGCGATCGTCATCATCATCGCCAGCTCATGCACAGGAAATTTGACCGCCTTGAGCGGCTTCATCAGGCTCTCCAGCCCGTCCGTCAGCGATATGGGCGACGTGGTCAGCGTCAATATCGTGGTTGTTGTAATCAGGAATATCAACCGTGCAGCCAGCCGAACGGCGCTGATCAGACCCTCCTGCGTCACGCGGAATATCCACCATGAGAACAGCTCCGTGCCGCCGGAGTAAAAGAACGTGTTGAGCACGAACGTCAGCAGTATGATGAACCACAGTGGCTTTAAGCCGCGTAGCACAAACTTTAAACCCACGCCCGACAGTATGACGACAGTCACCAGTAATACCAGTACCGCCGCGTTGCCAATCACGGTAACCGCCAGAAATACCAGCACGATCACCGCGACGGTCAGCAGCAGCTTCATACGCGCGTCCAGGCGATGGATGATCGAGTTGCCGGGGAAGTACTGGCCAAGTGTTATGTTCTTGATCATGGCCGCCCTCCCAACATCTTCTGTGCGTACAGTTCCAGCTCATCCAGCCGGATCACGTCCCGCGGCACATCCTTGCCCCTGGCGCGCAGCTTCGCGGCGATATCCGCCACACTGGGCACGTCCAGGCTCGCTTCCTTCAACTCATGGCCGCGCGCGAAAACCTCCGCCGGCGTTCCATCCATCATCAGCTTCGCATCTTTGAGCGCGATGACGCGACGCGCGTTCTCAGCCAAATCATCCATCGAATGCGTGATCAGTATGATCGTTACGCCCTCGCTGTTCAAACCACCCACCAGCTTCATCAGATGGGCGCGCCCCGCCGGGTCCAGACCGGCGACTGGCTCATCCAATATCAGCACCTTGGGCCGCATCGCGAGCACACCCGCTATCGCCACGCGCCGCTTCTGCCCGCCCGACAGCTCAAACGGCGACAACGCCTTGATTCCCTCGTAGTCCAGCTCCATCAGCTCCATGGCGTGCCGCACGCGCGCCTCCGTCTCATCCTCGGCAACGCCCGTCTTTCCCGGCCCAAACGCGATATCCTTATACACCGTTTCCTCAAACAGCTGGTGTTCGGGGTACTGGAATACCACACCAACGTGACGGCGCAGCTTCTTCCGATCGTATCCTCTCATGCTGATGTCCTCGCCGTCTATCAGCACCTTGCCGGATGTCGGCTTGAGCAGCCCCGCGATCAGCCCGATCATCGTCGTCTTGCCGCTGCCGGTGTGCCCAATGATGCCCGCGAACTCGCCATCTTCGATTTTGAGGCTGAGATCATCAACGGCTTTGGATTCAAACGGCGTGCCGGGGCTGTATGTGTAAGTGAGATTCTGCAATTCTATCGGCATATCTTATCCACCAGTTCATCTATCGTCAGCGGGCATTCGCCCAGCTCATATCCCTTGTTCTTCAGGCGATGGTACAGTTCTATATGCGGCGGAGCGGAAAGCCCTGCGTCACTCAACACCGCCTCATTCGCGAAAATCTCTCGCGGAGTACCCAGTGCGGTAATCTGTCCGCCCGTCATCACCACCACACGGTCGGCCAGCAGCGCCTCCTCCATATAATGCGTAATCAGCACGATCGTCTTGCCCTTCGCGTTCAATTCGCGAACCGCAGCCAGTACCTCGTCGCGCCCCTCCGGGTCCAGCATCGCTGTGGGCTCGTCAAATACGATAATGTCCGGATACATCGCCAGCACGCCCGCAATCGCCACGCGCTGCTTCTGCCCGCCGGACAGCATGTGCGGCGCACGATCACGGAACGCGCTCATTCCCACCTGCTCCAGCGCCTCGTCCACGCGCTGACGTATCTGTGCGGGCGGCACGCCGATATTTTCAGGCCCGAATGCCACGTCCTCTTCCACGATTGTTGCCACCAGTTGGTTGTCCGGATTCTGAAACACCATGCCGGCGCACTTTCGTATATCCCAAACTTTTGACTCATCCTTCGTATCCATGCCGTTCACCGCCACACTGCCCGATTTGGGCAGATAAAGCGCATTAATATGCTTGGCAAAGGTAGACTTGCCCGAGCCGTTGTGCCCGATCACCGCGATAAACTCGCCCGCCGCCACGCTGAGCGTAACGCCTGACAATGCAGGAAATATATTATCCTGGCTGGCATACGCGTATGTTACGTCTATTGCTTCAATTATTGACATTGTGTCCCTTCCCAGCACGATATGCTCCATTATACACCAAAAGGCTTTGAAAAACGACTTTCAAAGCCTTTTCTTTTGAGAGCAAAATTCTGACCCTTCTGGTTATACCAGCTCGAGAATCACGACTTCCGCCGCGTCGCCGCGCCGGGGGCCCTTCTTGATGATGCGGGTATAGCCGCCGCCCGTTCCCAGATCCTTGGCGCGCTTGTAATATTTCGGGCCGTATTCGCGAAACATCTTCTCGACGAGCGGATGGTTGACCTCAGCCGTACGCTTCTTGTAGTCGAACTTGGACTCGTCATCCTTCTTCAGATCCGGAATGTCATAGAGATAAGACATCAACCGGCGGCGCGCTGCCAGCTTGGAGGGCGCGTCGATAGTAACCTCTTTTTTCAGCTTCTCGTCGCCGTCTTTGATTTCCTTGACGACCTTAAGCGTGCTCGCATGTTCCTTAACAGCAATGGTGATCAGCTTTTCAGCGATTCTGCGCGTTTCCTTGGCCCTCGCCAGCGTGGTCTCGATGCGGCCATGCCACAAAAGAGAGCTGACCAGGTTTCTCAAGGTCGCCTGTCTCTGATCCTGCTGCTGATTCAGCTTTCTGTATCCAGCCATAGTTTTAAAGCCTCCTGTTTGCCGCGCCGATGCCGCCCGGCAAATTTGTTATTCGGGTCCCCGTAAAGTCGATGATTTTTCGGGGTAATTATTTCAGTCGTCGAGCCGCAGTGACAACCCTAAGGCCGCGAGCTTCTGCTCAACCTCCTCGAGCGACTTACGCCCAAGATTACGCACCTTCATCATTTCTTCTTCGTTTCGCTTGATCAGCTCTTCCACAGTGTTGATGCCAGCGCGCTTTAAGCAGTTGTAGGAACGGACGGAGAGATCCAGTTCTTCGATGGTGATTTCCAGCACCTTCTCCTTCTTGTCCTCCTCCGGCTCCACCATAATCTCCACGTTCTGAACGTGATCGGTCAGCGCCACAAACTGCGCGAGATGCTCGTTTAATATTTTCGCAGACAGCGAGACCGCTTCATCCGGCGCGATCGTTCCGTTGGTCCACAGCTCGATAGACAGCTTGTCGTAGTCCGTCATTTGCCCCACGCGCGTGTTCTCCACCGTGAAGTTCACCTTGCGCACAGGCGTGAACAGCGAATCCACAGGAATCACGCCGATCGGCATGTCGTTCTCCTTGTTCTTATCAGCCAGAACGTAGCCGCGGCCCTTCTCGACGGTGATCTCCATATAGACACTGGTGTCCTTATCCAGCGTGACTATGTGCATGTCGGGGTTTAAAACCTCGACATCCGCGTCCAGCGATATGTCCGCCGCCGTCACGTCCTTGGGGCCCGTTACATCGAGTATCAACGTCTTGGGCTCGTCAACATACATCTTAACTGCGAGACCTTTCAGGTTCATCACCACGCCCACAACATCCTCGGTGACGCCTTTAACCGTGGAAAACTCGTGCAGTACGCCGTCTATCCGCACCCGCGTCACGGCGGCTCCGGGCAGGCAGGACAGCAGAACTCTCCTCATCGAGTTACCAAGGGTTGATCCGAAACCGCGCTCCAGTGGCTCCATCACGTACTTGGCATACCCGTTATCACTTGACTTCTCGACGCATTGTATGTTGGGCTTTTCAATTTCTAACATATATAACCCTCCCGTTATAGACTCTTCGTTATTGAGGGCAACCGCTTTTCCCCGAATGCTACTTGGAGTAATACTCAACGATCAGGTGCTCTTCGATTGTCAGGTCAATATCCTCTCTGACCGGAGCGGTAACAACCCTGCCTGTCAGGTTCGCGTTGTCCATCGTCAGCCAGCTGGGCATCACGCGCGTTTCGCCCTCGCGCAGTTCCTTGAACCGGTCAATCTCAGAAGCAGATTTCTTCTTGACAGATACTTCATCACCCGCGCTTACAGAGTAAGACGGAATATCCACCTTCTTGCCATTCACGAGAATGTGACCGTGCAGCACAGTCTGACGTGCCTGCGGACGCGAATCCGCCAAACCCAGGCGATAAACAACGTTGTCCAGCCGGGCTTCCAGCAGCGCCAGCAGGTTTTCGCCGGATTTTCCCTTCATGCGCTCACCCGTGCGGTAAGTCTTCTCAAACTGCCGTTCCATCAGGCCGTAAGCGCGCTTAACCTTTTGCTTCTCGCGCAGCTGCAGGCCGTATTCCGACACCTTCGAACGTCTGTTTTTACTCTGCATGCCAGGTGCCGTGGGGCGCTTGACCACCGCGCATTTTCCCGAATAGCAGCGGTCTCCCTTCAGGAAGAGCTTGCAACCTTCCCTGCGGCAAAGACGGCATACCGAATCTGTATATCTTGCCATATCTTAAACTCCTCCTTAAACTCTCCGGCGCTTGGGCGGACGGCAGCCGTTGTGCGGTATCGGCGTGACATCCTTGATAAGGCACACCTCAAGCCCTGCTGTCTGCAGCGCGCGGATCGCCGCTTCACGTCCCGAACCGGGGCCCTTTACAAACACGTCTACAAAGCGCAGGCCGTGTTCCATCGCAGCCGTGGCTGCCTTCTCAGCGGCAACCTGCGCAGCAAATGGCGTGCTCTTGCGGGAACCGCGGAAACCCATGCCGCCGGCACTGGCCCATGAAAGCGCGTTACCGCCCACGTCAGTCATCGTGACGAGCGTATTGTTAAAGGAAGCGCGGATATGCGCCTGACCACGCTCAATGTTCTTTTTCTCTTTGCGCTTTCTTGAAACTTTCTTTGGCTTAGCCATTGACTATCCTCACTTTCTCTTCGCGCCCGCAGTCCGTTTGGGGCCTTTTCTCGTGCGCGCATTCTGCTTGGAGCTCTGTCCTCTCACAGGCAGACCCTTGCGGTGGCGGATACCGCGGTAGCAGCCGATCTCCATCAGCCGCTTGATGCTCATGGTCACATCACGGCGCAGATCACCTTCCACCTTCAGGTTCTTATCGATATATTCTCTCAGTTTACCGGCATCAGCCTCGGTCAGATCCTTCACCCTTGTGTCGGGATCAACACCGGTCGCCGCTAAAATGTCTCGGGAAGTTTTGAGCCCGATGCCGTATATATAAGTCAGGCCAATCTCAACCCTTTTGTCCTTTGGCAGGTCAATACCAGATATACGTGCCACTTAGTTTACACCTCCGAATATAGTTATATAGAATCTATACGGATCAGGGAAAGCCCTGCAGCCGCTCCGTATAGGCATTACCCTTGGGTCTGCTTATGCTTGGGGTTCTCGCAGATCACCATCACTTTTCCTTTGCGCTTGATGACCTTGCATTTCTCACATATCGGTTTCACCGACGGTCTCACTTTCATTTTGCATATCCTCCTTTAGATATTAGCCCTTGCCGCGCCACGTTATACGTCCCCGCTTCAAATCATACGGTGATATCTCCACAGTGACTTTATCTCCGGGCAGTATACGGATGTAGTGCATCCGCAGCTTTCCCGATATATGCGCCAATACTTTGTGGCCGTTCTCCAGTTCCACCTCGAATACCGCATTCGGAAAAGCTTCCGTTACCCGGCCTTCCATTTCTATGACGTCGCTTTTTGACAAGTCGCTTCCCCCTTCTTATGCGTCTGCGTCGTCCTTGACAGCTCGAAGTGCACTGCGCACTTCCGCATCAAACACCTTCAGGCCGCCTTTGAGCTTGTCGGCTATGGACTGAAGGATCTCCGGCCGGAGTCTTAAGTGCCGAAGCTTCTTCTTCTTCGGACGATCCAGCACCCGCAGATCACCGTCCGCAATATATACATATTGTTCATCGATAATGCCGACTATGACAAACAACCTGTGTTTATCCCTGCCCGCAGCGGACTGCGCAACCCGGCCCACTTCCACGGTATACTCCACCAAATGGCTCCCCTCCTTCTGTTATACAGCCGTGAGGATCACAGGACCCTTTTCGGTCAGCGCCACCGTATGCTCGTAATGAGCGGAGAGACTGCCATCTCTCGTGACCACTGTCCATCCGTCCGCTTTGGTGTATGTCTCTTTCCGTCCGTAGTTCACCATCGGCTCAATCGCCAGCACCATGCCCGCCCGCAGCCGCGGCCCGCGTCCGCCGGAGACGAAGTTGGGCACATTGGGCTCCTCGTGCAGATCTCGCCCGATACCGTGACCCACCAGCTCGCGAACCACCGAAAACCCGGCAGACTCCGCCGTTTTTTGAACAGCGGATGAGATGCTCACCAGATGGTCGCCCTCCGCGAATGCATCCATTCCAGCGCGGAACGCTTGCTCAGTCACGCTGATCAGCCTTTCGGCTTCTTCGGTGATATGCCCTACGGCATAAGTTCTTGCGCAGTCACTGTGAAATCCCTTGTACTTTGCGCCGAGATCGATACTCACAATGTCACCATCTTTGAGCACCCGATCACCCGGTATGCCGTGCACGATCTCCTCGTTCACCGACGCGTTGATCGTCGCGGGATACCCGCAGTATCCGAGAAACGAGGGAACCGCACCACACTTCTCAATGTGCCGCCGGGCAATGCTGTCCAGCTCGACAGTCGTTACACCCGGCCTTATCGCGCTCTCAATCAGCACCTGAGCCTCAGCCGCTATCCGGCCGGCATCTCGCATCGCTTCAATTTCCCGGGCTGATTTCAGCGTAATCATTTTACCTGGTCCAGCACTGCAATGATCGCTTCCGTGATATCGTCGATACCGCCTGAACCCACAATATCGTGCAGCAGGCCTTTCTCGGTGTAATACTCGATCAACGGCTGCGTTTTTTGCTTATACACGGTGATGCGCTGACGGACGATTGCTTCCTTGTCATCATCCCGCACATACAGCGTTCCGCCGCATTTGGGGCACTGGTGCAGATTCTCCAGCATCGACTCATGATAAGTCGCACCGCAGTCCCGGCACACCCGCCGTCCGCAAATCCGGTGTACCAGCTTCTCGTCGGGCACATTGATGTTAACCACTGCGTCCAGCGTGGCGATGCTCACCAGCGCTTCCGCCTGTTCGCGTGTCCGCGGGAACCCGTCCAGCAGAAAGCCGTTCGCAGCGTCCGGACGGCTCACGCGATCCTTCACCATCCCGATGATCACGTCGTCGGGAACCAGCGCCCCGGCTTCGATAAACGCTTTGGCCTGCTGCCCCAGCGCCGTTCCGTTCTTCATCTCTTCACGCAGCATATCGCCGGTGGAGATATGAGGAATGCCGTATCTCGCCGCAATTCTTACCGCCTGCGTGCCTTTTCCGGCACCCGGCGGACCGACAAACATCAATCTCATGGTAACCTCTATTTCAAAAAGCCTTTGTAGTGCCGCATCATCAGATGGGACTCCAGCTGTCTCGTCGTCTCCAGCGACACACTCACCATAATCAGCAGGCTCGTTGCCCCAAACGCAGAACCACTGAACCCAGCGATCGCTGTGAATGCGGTCGGAACCGTCGCCACGATCGCGAGGAATATCGCGCCAAACAGCGTTACACGCACCAGTATCTTCTGAAGATAATCCGACGTCGGCTTACCCGCTCGAATACCAGGGATGAATCCACCGTTCTGCTGCAGGTTCTTGGACACGTCAATCGGATTGAACGTGACCTGCGAGTAGAAGAAAGTGAAGAAGAATATCAGCAGCGCGTACAGCACCAGATAAAGCGGTTTATCGGCTCCCATGACCGCCTGATAGCCAGCATTCGCCTCTGGCCAGAAGCTCATGATAATCAGCGGGAACTGTACCAGCGTCATTGCGAATATCAGCGGCAGCACGCCCGACTGATTGATCTTCATCGGGATGTGCGTGGACTGCCCGCCATATATCTTGCGGCCGATCACACGCTTTGCGTACTGCACCGGTATGCGGCGTTCGCCCATGTCAATGAACGTAATACCCACCAGAATAGCAATGGCTGCGATGAAAACGACCAACAGCGTTACCCAGGACATTGACCCCAGCGATACATTGGTTATGCTGGAAATCACCTCATGCGGCAGCCGCGATATAATGCTGACAAATATCAGCAGCGATATGCCGTTGCCAACGCCGTTCTCGGTGATATGCTCGCCGATCCACATGATGAGCGCGGTACCCGCCGTCAGACACAGCACGATGGTGATTTTGTTCAGTATCATCGGCGTGCCGGTATTCAGTATGATGTTGTCACCAAAGGTGATCAGCGTACCGATCGCCTGCACAAGGCCAAGACCCACGCCAACGTAACGTGTGATGGACGCAATCTTCTTACGACCTTCGGGGCCTTCCTTGGACATACGCTCCAGTGGCGGCAGCGCCATCGTCAGAAGGTTCATGATGATTGATGCCGTGATGTACGGTACGATACCTAATGCCAGTATGGAAAATTTGGTAAGTCCGCCACCCGAGAAGAGGTCGATATACTGACCCAGCATGTTGCTGCTGACAAGTTTGGCCACTTCCGCAATATCCACGCCCGGAACCGGCACGTGCGCACCGATGCGATAGACAAGCAGCATCATCACCGTGTAGAGCATTTTCTTGCGGATATCCGCAACCTTCCATGCGTTTCGGAGCGTACTAAACATTATTCAATCACCTCTGCGGTTCCACCCGCGGCCGCAATTTTTTCAGCCGCTGTCTGGGTAAACTTCGCCGCCTTAACGGTCAGCTTTTTGGTAATTTCTCCGTTGCCCAAAACCTTCAAGCCGTCCAACATTTTTCTGATGATTCTTTTTTCTTTCAAAAGCTCCGCCGTCACCTCGGTGCCGTCCTCAAAACAATTAAGGTCGCTCACGTTGATGGTGGCATATTCTTTCGCAAACACGTTCGTGAAGCCTCTCTTGGGGAGTCTTCTCGATAACGGCATCTGGCCGCCTTCAAAACCGGGGCGCACGCCGCCGCCGCTTCTGGACCACTGGCCGCCCTGACCGCGCGTTGAGGTTTTGCCCATGCCGGAACCAATGCCTCGGCCCACGCGCTTCTTGGTCTTCTTGGAGCCAGGAGCCGGCTTCAATTCGTTTAATCTCACGACCTGCCCTCCTTTTTACGCTTCCAGCACCCGAACCAGGTGCGATACTTTTTTGATCATGCCGCGGATGCAGTCGTTGTCGTCATGCTCAGCCACAGAATTCATTTTCTTGAGACCCAGCGCTACAACAGTCGCCTTTTGATCCTTGGCGTATCCGATCGGGCTCTTCACAAGCTGTACCTTAATCTTGGCCATGATGCCCTCCTTACTTTAACTGATCGACGCTGACACCGCGCAGCCGTGCGTACTGCTCGGCCGTCTTGAGCGCTTTCAGTCCTTCTATCGTTGCTTTCACGCAGTTCACCGGCGTATTGGACCCCTGAGACTTGGTCTTGATGTCCTTCACGCCCGCAAGCTCCAGCACCGCACGCGCAGGACCGCCCGCGATAACGCCGGTACCTTCATTGGCCGGTAACAGCAGCACGCGGCCTCGCCCGAATATGCCGATCACCTCGTGCGGAATCGTGGTGCCCACCAGCGGCACTTCGATCATACTGCGCTTGGCCTTTTGTACCGCCTTGGAGATCGCGTCAGGAATTTCCGCCGCTTTTCCAAGGCCCGCGCCCACGCGACCCTTTTCATCACCAACGACGACCAGCGCCGTGAAGCGGAAGTTACGGCCGCCCTTGACCACCTTGGCCACGCGGTTTACATAAACCAGCTTTTCCTTGAACTCCTGCGGCTCGTCATCCCGCTTGAAATTCTTGCGCCCACCGCGGGGACCACCTTTATCGTTCTTCCTGTCGTTCTTAAAACCATCGTTTCTTTGCACCAGACAAAACCTCCTTACTAAAACTTGAGTCCGGCTTCTCTGGCGCCGTCTGCCAACTGCTGAATCCTGCCCATATACAGATAACCGCCGCGGTCAAATACCGCCTGCTCAATACCTTTGGCCAGCGCCATCCTGCCGATGGCGAGCCCAACAGCTTTGGCCGCCTCCTGCTTGGTCTTGCCTTCTGTTTCCTTTTTGATATCCGCACTCATTGTGGACGCACTCACCAGTGTCACACCCGCTACATCATCGATGAGCTGGGCGTAGATGTGGCTGGTGCTGCGGAACACATTCAGTCTTGGCTTTACAGCCGTACCGGATATCTTGTTGCGCACTCTTAAGTGCCGACCTCTTCTGATCTCGTTCTTATTCTCTTTGTTAATCACTTTAAGGTCACCTCTCTACATTCCGGTCTTGCCGACTTTGCGCAGCACGTTCTCGCCCCTGTAACGGATACCCTTGCCTTTGTAGGGTTCCGGCGGACGAATATCGCGTATGTTCGCTGCAAACTGGCCGACGGCCTGTTTGGACACACCGGTCACCTTGATAACGTTAGTGCCTTCCACATCCAGCTTGATGCTGTCCGTCTCAAACACTTCCACCGGGTGCGAATATCCGACGTTGATGACGATCTTATTGCCGCTCTTTTGTACGCGGTAACCCACGCCGATGATCTCAAGCGTTTTGGTGAAGCCGTCAGTCAAGCCCGTCACCATGTTGGCCAACAGCGCGCGTGTCAGGCCGTGCATTGCCCGGCTGCGCTTGTCGTCGCCGCCGCGCTTCACAACCAGCACACCCTCTTCCAATTCCACCTGTACTTCGGCCGGAATGCGCTCAGTCAGCTCGCCTTTGCTGCTTTTCACCCGAACCACATTTCCCTCCACCGTTACCGTGACGCCTTTGGGAAGCGTGATGGGCAGTTTACCGATTCTCGACATTTTTATCTCCTCCGCATTCGCGTGATTCTCTTTATGGCTACCACACGTAGGCGATGACTTCGCCGCCCACGCCCAGCTGCCGGGCATCACGGTCCGTCATGATGCCTTTGGATGTGGATATGATGGCAATGCCCAGCCCGCCCAGAACTTTGGGAAGCTCATCCTTGCCCGCATACACCCTAAGGCCCGGCTTGCTGATCTTCTTAAGGCCGTTGATAATGGACGAATCCTTCTCGCCGTATTTCAGCGTGATGCGAATAATCCCTTGGGGGCCTTCCTCTTTATATTCATACCCTTTGATGAAGCCTTCTTTAAGCAGTATGCCGGCGATCGCCTTCTTCGTGCGGGAAGCGGGCATATCGATCACCTCGTGCTTGGCTCCTATCGCATTACGGATACGTGTAAGCATATCCGCCACAGGATCAGTTACAGGCATTAAAATTACCTCCTTGTTTTATCTAACACAAAAGCTTACCAGCTCGCTTTTCTTACGCCGGGTATTTCACCTTTGTAAGCAAGTTCCCGGAAACAGATACGGCAGACACCGTATTTGCGCAGCACCGAGTGCGGACGTCCGCAAATGCTGCAACGCGTGTAGTTTCTCGTGGAAAACTTCGAGCCTTTTTGCTGTTTGTTAATCATCGACTTCTTAGCCACGTTATTTCCTCCTTAACGCTTGAAAGGCATGCCGAGCAGCGTCAGCAGCTCTCTGGCTTCCTCGTCCGTTTGCGCCGACGTTACCATCACGATATCCATGCCGCGGATCTTATCCACGTTGTCATAGATGATTTCCGGAAACACCAGCTGCTCTTTGAGACCCATCGAGAAGTTGCCCCGGCCGTCGAACGACGTGGGCGAAATGCCTCTGAAGTCTCTCACGCGCGGCAGGACGACGTTCATCAGCCTGTCGGCAAACTCATACATACGGGTTCCGCGGAGCGTCACCTTCGCGCCAATCTTCATGCCTTCGCGCACCTTGAAGTTTGCGACGCTCTTTTTCGCCTTGGTCACCACCGGCTTCTGACCCGAAATGATCGCAAGGTCAGCCACGGCGGCGTCCAGACCCTTCGGGTTGTCCTTCGTGTCGCCAAGACCCATGTTGATGACTATCTTTTCGAGCTTGGGCGCCTGCATGACGTTCTTGTATCCGAACTTGCTCATCAGCGCAGGCACAACATCGCTCATGTAAGTATCCTTTAACCTGGGCATTTAACTCTCCTCCTCACTTGTCAAAGGTTTCGCCGCACTTCTTGCACACGCGAACCTTGCTC
>JAEZHF010000067.1 GCA_023416745.1 Bacillota bacterium | reverse complement strand
CTTCCCTGTCCTTCAGATTGCCGCTGATCAGCGCGGCCGCGCTCTTCGCCATATCCATCGTCTGGACTTCCAGCGTTTCGCGCACGCCTCTTTCCCGTCCGTCTATCGTCGGCCGTATCCCGATCTTCATATTGAATGTCCCCCTTTTATAACATTTATATTGTTTTTTCAAGCCCTACTTCCGGTGCCGTATCGCATGGCCTCATCAAACATTGCGTAAACATTCTGCGGCGGTAACTCCGGCAGCAGGTAGTCGTGCGACGCGGCCACAATATAGCGCCCTTTGCTGCCCAAGACATCGATGATACGCCGCGTTTCATCGCGGACGGCTTTTTCCGTGCCGTTCAGGAGAATGTCGTTTTCATCGATGCCGCCGAAGAAAACGATATCGCTTCCGAACCGGTCCATCAGGTCCTGCGGATCCATATGCTCCGCGTTGACCTGTATGGGATTTACGGCGTCCACGCCGATCTCAATCAGATCCGGTATTATCTCATAGATTGTCCCGCACGAATGCACGGCTGTCACGCAGCCATGGTCTCTCGCCTGTGCAATCAGCTTCTTTATCCACGGCTTATAGAATTTCCGCCACATATCCGGAGACAGCAAAAGCGCACGCTGCGATCCGAAGTCGTTGCCGATGAAGTACATATCGATCACACCGGGATTGTTTTCAAACACGCGACGGTCCACTTCATAGTAGAAAGCAAAGCACTTTTCAATGATCGCTTCCACCAGCGCCGGATTGACGTACATATCAATAAAAAATTTCTCCATGCCGACAAGCTCGGTGGAGTCATGAAAAAAAGGCGCCCAGGTGCCGCCGATGCAGCAATGGTTCTTCGCCCAGGCGCGCTGCGTCTCGCTGATCTTTGTATCGTAATGATCCGGATTGGGAAAAGCGTAAGCCTCCACCTCCCGGATCGTCTCAAATCCGGCCATCGGATGGTTCAGCGCCTGCCCGTAATGCAGCCCGCCGCGCCTGATACCCCAGTCCGTATCAACGGAACCGTCTTCATGCTGCGCCAAGGCAGGGCCGACGTATTTCGGGCGTATGGTCTTATAATCGATGCCGATAATATCGTAAAGCGCCGTATCCTCGTCCTTCGCGCCGAGATACCGCACCAGCTTTTCGGTAAAAGCGGGAGATGCGCCATACCAGAACGGAAACCGGTCTGCCGCGGCTCTTTTGAAGGGCGCAAGCCCTCTTTCTTTATGATTCATATTAGCTGCCTCTGTCAATCCAGATGGAACAATTCCTTCATATCCGCCCACCACTCCCCGGGCTGGCGCGTCTCCAGCGGCTGCTGGCAGGGCTTGCATTCGTCCCACCATTTTTGCGTCATCGGGTCGGCTGCCATTTTGGCCATATCGGCTTCATAATCATCTCCAACGTATTCATAATAGCCAAAGAGCAAGCCGTCTTTATAATAGATGGAATAATTCTGGATGTTGCACTCTTTGATCATCGCGGTAATTTCCGGCCATGGGTTGGCATGGAGCTTTATATAGTACTCCAGCTTTTCAGGTCTTACCGCTATCACCGAACCGTACCTTTTCAGATTTTTCATAATTCTTCCTCCCTTATAACGTTATATATTATAAGGCATTCTGCCACACCTCAAAAAGCCATCGTCTTTCTGGGGCCCCTGCAATAATAGAGGAGGGCTGATCAGCCCTCCTCTTTACTGTCACTAAATGATTACCACTGCGGCGGATAGAAGCCGTCCACGTTGTCAGGAGTGATGATATCCTGCGCCAGATAACCGATCGCGGGAACATCCTGTCCGGCAAACCACTTGGCCATGCTGTAGCAGACAGCAGCGCCGTCGCCTTCAGCGGTCTGGTAGTTGATCGCCAGCAGGTCGCCGCTCTTCACAAGGTCCATGCCCTGCTTGGAGTTACCGGCAGCCACCACGAGTATGTCTTCGCGTCCGGCCGCTTTCAGCGCATCAATGGTGCCGATGGCCTGTGCGGAGTCGTCAGCCAGGAATATCGCCTTGAGGTCACCGCCGAAACGGGTGATCCAGTCGGACACAACCTGCTTGCAGGCCACAGCATCGAAGCCGGGAGACTGAATATCCAGCGTCTTGATGTCCGGAGCGATCTTCTTGAACTCCGTGATCGGGCCGTAGGTACGGGCGAAATACGGAGACGTACCGGGATTGTGGGTAACGTAGCAGATGCCACCTTCGTTGTTCATCGCTGTTGCGAGCTTGCCGGCGAGCAGTCTCATCTGGCCCCAGTCGTCCGGACCGGTCCAGCTGATCATGTACTTCATCGCGTCGGACGTCGGCAGCGTGTTGGTGCCGAACACCGGGATGCCGGCTTCGTTGATTTTGCGGAACTGCTGGGTCGCAGACTCAGCGTTCAGCGGGATCAGGCCGATGGCATCCGGCTTCGCGTTGATCGCCTGGTCAATCAGCTGGTTCTGTACGTTCACGTCCCAGTTCGGGCTCCAGGCTTCCAGTTCCATGCCGAAGAAATCGCATGCTTTCTGAGCACCATTGATATAAGCCGTTGTCCAGGGGTGGTCACCATGAACGATCAGTATAACCTTCTTGCCTTCAGGGCCGTCCGCCGGAGAAGCGGGTATGTTCACTTTCGCTTCAGCATCCCAACCGGCGTATTCCATATCATAATAACGGCCGGCATCATCTTCGGGCAGCGCTTCCGGATCAGCGGGGCGCGCCGGGAAATCCTTGACTGTCAGCTCAGGCATCAGTACCTGTCCATCGGTCGACATCACCGAAGACGGGTCAGCCAGTTCCCCGCCCGCGGGCGCTTCTGCCGGCGCTTCTGCCGGCGCTTCTGCCGGTTCCTCAACCGGCGCTTCGGCCGGAGCTTCGGTAGCCGGTGTTTGCGGTGCTTCGGTCTTCGGCGCACAAGCTGCAACCGAGAGAACCATGATGATAGTAAAGACTAAAACCAGTAATCTCTTCATTTTCTTCCTCCTGTTATTATTTAGCCCCTCCCAGGGCGAAACTAATCTTTTTATTTTGCGGCAGCCTTCTTTTGCTCATATTCAATGAGCAGCTGAGACCGGATACCGATTTTCTTTCTGGTGTAGTAGAACGTGATTGTCTCAAACAGCACCACCGCGCCCAGGACGATACCGTTGGAGAGTATCTGAACTTCATATTTACCCACCAGCGCCGTGAGCACGTTGAACATCGCCATCAGTCCCAGAACCGATACGAAGGTTTTCCAAACGCTGCCCTTGCCGCCGTCGGTGGACGTCCCCCCGATAATCGTGGCGGCCAGCGCCACCATCAGCGGAGCGATGCCCTTCTCGCCCATGTTGGGCGCCGCGGATGACTGCGCGATGGCGAACAGGGCGCCGCCGAGTGCGGATACGATACCGGATATACCGAACACGGCGACCGTCGTGGCGGTGCTGTTGATGCCGCCCAAAAAAGCCGTCTCCGCATTGCCGCCCATAATGTAAATATTGCGCCCGAACCGCGTATTCTTAAGTACTATGGCCAGCAGCACCACCACAGCGATGGCGATCAGCGCCTTGGGCGTGAACGGCAGCGGCTGAAGGAACTTGTTCAGGGTATCTGCAAAACCGTAATCGCCTTTATCCCCGATTTCCGCGCCGTTGCAGTAGATATACATAAACCCTTTGAGCACAAACTGCATGCCGAGCGTCACGATGAACGAGTGTATCCGACCCTTTGAGACCAGCAGCCCGTTGATGATACCCACCAGCAGCCCGGCTGCCAGCGCTATCGGAAAAGCCACCGCCCATGGCAGCTTTTGAAGCGTGTGGATGCCCATCACCATCACCGCGCCGAGGTTGGATAAATATCCCACCGAGAGATCCAGATGACCGGCGATCATGCATAATGTAAAGCCAATCCCAATCAGCGCATACAGCACGGTGGAGTCCAGTATGGATTTAATATTGTACAGAGTGAAGAAATTTTTTGCGAATATCCCCAGTATGCACATCACCACCACGAGCATGTAGGCGCGGTTATCATTGATGAGTTTTGAAATGGATACGCTTTTTTTATTCTTCATCAGGCTCTACCCAGCTTTCTGTTGGAATTAGTGCTGATCCACACAATGATGAGGAACATCACACCCAGCACCAGATACTGCTCAAACGTCCCCACACCGATCAGGTTCATGATGTTGGACAACAGACCCATCGTCAGCACGCCGCCGAATGTCCCTACCAGGTCACCCTTGCCGCCGGCCAGCGTCATGCCCCCCAGCAGCACGGCGGTCACCGCGCGGAAGTCGTAGCCTTCTCCGTTGTAATACGCACCCGTCTTGGATATCGATGTCAGGAATATGCCCGTAACGGATGCGCAGAAGGAATTGATCAGATATACAACGATGATAACCGCAACCACATTGATACCCGAAAGCCTTGCCACCTCGTAGTTTGACCCCACGATCTTCAGCTGGTTGCCGAACACCGTCCGCTTCATCACAAACTGGCCGATGATGAACATAACGACCATGACGATGACCATGATGGGTATGCCCGCCACTTCGGAGCGCGAAATGGCGAAAAACGTCTGTACAGCCGGTGTGTCGCCGCCAATGACGTCGGGATATATCTGATTGCCGCCGTAAATCCACCGAACGATGCCCGACATCACGAAGTTGAACGCCATCGTCCAGATGATGGGGTGTGCGCGGAACTTTCCGATGACGACGCCGTTGACGATGCCGAGCACCGTGCCCGACACCAGACCCAGCAGAACGCTGGGCACAAAGCCGAATTTGATTGCGCTCACCGATATCATGCCCGCAAAAGCGATGGTCATCGGCAGGCTCATATCGCTGAAGTTAGCGGATATAACGATGAAACTGATTCCTATGGCTGTTATGCCCAGCAGCGATACCGCCTGCACGACCGACTTGATGTTGTCCAGCGTAAAGAACTTGCCCGGCGCCACAGCCGCACCGACCACCGCCAGCAGTATCACGATCAGGTAGACGCCCAGACGGTTAACGACAACCGTAAATTTGTTCATTTCCTGCCTGCGCAGGTCAGCAGACGGAGCATTTGTACCTTTAGGCATTGACGTGTTTCCCTCCTCCGTTCGCTGCCAGCAGCAGCGTGCTTTCATTGATCTCTTCCTTGTGTATTTCGCCGATGACATGCCCGTTGCGCAGCACCATCGCGCGGTCGCTGAGGCCTGCCATCTCAGGAAGATCGGAAGTCAGCAGTATGACGGCGCTGCCGCATGCAGCCAACTCGGCGACAGCCCGATGGATGATCTCTTTCGCACCGATGTCCACGCCGCGCGTCGGCTCGTCAAGTATCAGAACCTTCGGGTTGGTAGCCAGCCATTTTGCCATCAGTATCTTTTGCTGGTTGCCGCCCGAGAAGTTCGTCACAGGTCTGCCGGGTTCGGGCGGATAAACGCAAAGGTCTTCCATCAGCTGTTTGACCAGAGCGGCACCAAACCCGGGCTTGTAGTATTGGCCCTTGGACATATTCGGGATATGAGCCGCCATTACGTTCTCGCCCGCTGTCAGCCGGATGGCCAACCCATCCGTTTTGCGGCTTTCCGTGAGGTAAACCACGCCGCTCTGTATGGCCTGGAACATGCTTTTGAACCTAACCTTTTTACCCTCCAGCATCATTTCGCCTTCGTCGTATTCGTCGACGCCCACGATGGCACGCGCCAGCTCGGTGCGCCCCGATCCGGCCAGACCGCATATCGCCAGCGTTTCGCCGGCGCGGACGCTGAAGCTGATGTCGTGGAAGAACCCCCAGCGGCTCAAATGCTCCACGCGGAACAGCTCTTCGCCGATCTTGGGCTTGCGCTCAGAATAGAACTCTGAAATGCTGCGGCCCACCATCAGGTCGATGATCTCGGCGTGAGAAGTCTCTTCCTTGTTAAATGTTCCTGCGATCTTGCCGTCCCTCATGACGGTGATCTTATCGGCGATGGCGAAGACTTCCTGCAGATGGTGTGAGATATAGATGATCGCGATGTTTCGTTTTTTGAGCTGGTCGATGATGCCGAAAAGCCGCTGCACCTCTTCGTTGGAAAGTGCCGAAGTCGGTTCGTCCATCACGAGTATGCGCGGGTTGTCTCCCAGCGCTTTGGCGATTTCCACCAGCTGCGCTTCGCACTGGCTGATCTCAGAAACAGGCTTGTTGGGATCCAGGTACGACAGGCCGACCTGCTCGAGCAGCTCAGCCGTACGCTTCTTGACTTCCATCTGGTCGATAAACAATCCCTTCTTGGGAAGCTTACCCACGAGAAGATTCTCCGCAATGGATATGGGGCGCGCCAGACTGAGCTCCTGATAGATCATGCCGATTCCCATTGTCTTGGACTGCGCCGGCGAATGCAGCGTCACATCCGTGCCTTCCAAACATACCTGGCCGGTATAATCGCAGAACGAACCGGCAAGCAGCTTCATCAGCGTGGATTTACCCGCTCCGTTCTCTCCCACCAGTGCATGCACTTCACCGGCCTGCACGCAAAAATCCACGTTGTCCACGGCAAGTGTTCCGGGGAAACGCTTTGAGACCTTTTCCATGCGCAAAGCCATCGCGTTATCAGGTGCGGCTTGGTTCATTGTCACTCTACCTCGTCATCAAGAAATTTGCTGTTTATATTAAACATAATGGTGAACTTGAGATTACGGTAAAATCATAAATAAATTTCGAGCCAATCTCAATGGATTTTATTACTCGAAAATATGAGGTTATTTTTCAACATGAGCATATAACCGGCTTCATCCATCTGCTGACATTTACAGACCAGAAATAATTTGATATAGTTTGGGCATGTTATAAACATCTGTGTTTGACCTAAATTCCTTATTTATATCAATAAAACATTAAGGATACGATTCAATGTATAAATTACTCATCGTAGAAGATGAAGATTTATTGCGTGAGGCGCTTGTCCACAGCGTGGACTGGAAAAAGCTTGGATATGTTGTTCAGGAAGCCGAGAACGGCGCCGAAGCGCTCAAAATGGCGCAGGCGTTTCATCCGGACATCGTGCTCACCGATATCCGCATGCCGTTTATCGACGGCCTTCAGCTGTCGGCCGAGCTTCAGAAACAAATGCCCGAAACGCTCATCGCCATACTCAGCGGTCACGATGAATTTGCTTACGCTCAGGAGGCTTTAAAATACGGCGTGCGCGAATATATCAAGAAGCCTATCTCGCCGGACGACCTGATCGCCATCATCCGCAGCCTGGAAAGAAAGGTGGATTCCTTACGCGCCCGTGCCAAACAGCAGGACCGCATGCGCAAACAACTCAGCAAAAGCATTCCCTATATGCGCCAAAAGCTGCTCAATCAGCTGATCTCCAATTCCATCAGCGAAGACGAAATTGTCGACATGCTTGATTTTGTGGGCCTGCATCTCAAAGGCGAACGTTTCACCGTTTGCCTGATTGACTGCGCGCCGGCTCTTCACGAAACCGCACGCGAAACGGCCATACGTGAATTTGCTGTGGTGGACACCATACAGACTGAGGTGGGTACAGATGCTGCTGCCTTTGAGCTGTCGGGCGGCGGCGTGGCTCTTATCTACTGCGCCCGTACCAGCGACGCCGAAAGGGAGCGGATTTACGTCAAGGAGCTGATGCGCGCTGTCTGCACCGAACTGTACTCTCAGCTCGACATCGTGGCTGTGGCCGCCGTTGGGTTACCGGTGGACAGCTTAAGCCGGCTGAACGTTTCCTATCAGGGCGCTTGCGAAGCGCTGCAGCTGCGCCTAATTCACAGCCATGATAATATTTTCGATATTTACGATTGCCCGGACGAGAAAGTCTACTATCCGTTCGACGAGATCCGCCAGCTGGTCACGCGGCTGAAGCTGAACAGCAAAAAAAGCTTTGACGCCGCATTGGGACGCTTTTTTAGCGGTATTGTCGGCACCGGCAACATATCGGAACAGAACCTGCGTGTGCTGATGATTGACCTCGTGAGCAGCGCGCACCGCACCGCCCTTGAAGCCGGCATCTCCCTGCCGGAAAATTCAGGGGACATCTATAAATCGCTTTTCTCCGTTAGCACGCTGGAGGAATCACGCAGCCTGCTGTCCTCTTATTTAGGGAAGCTGCATGCCGGATTTTTGGAGCAGCAAACGTCCAAAAGCAGTAAGATCATCGCTCAGGTCTGCGAATACATCAAGGAAAACTATACCGACCCGGAGCTGTCTTTGAACTCGGTCGCATCACACGTCTACATCAGCCCCACTTATTTGAGCATACTGTTTAAGAAGGAGCTGAACGAAACCTTCATCGATTATCTGATCCACCAGCGGCTGGAAAAGGCCAAGGAACTGCTTTGTGTCAGCAACATGCGCACGTTTGAGGTAGCGGAGGCCGTGGGTTATAACGACCCGCAGTATTTCTCCGGCTGCTTTAAAAAGTTTACCGGCTGTACGCCCACCGAGTACCGGTCAAAACACAAATGAAAATAGCCAGACGCATTAAAGATATATTAAAAAAGAAAGTCCCTGCCAATTTTCAGCTTCGGTCCCAGATGACGCTGCTCGTCTTTGCATCCGTCTTTTTTACTTGCTTTCTGCTGGCCGTCATTGCAGCCGGCACCACCAAGAACGCGCTGGCCGATCAGGCCGAGCGGCACACCCGCGCGATACTCAACCAGGTGAACCGCAACCTGGAGTACTATATTGACGACATGGAACAGCTAGGTTCCTTAAGCAATGTGCAATATACGGTGATCCGCATGCTGATTAACGATATGCCCATCGAAACCAACCAGTCCATGTTTTATTCCGAGTCCCAGAGCGTGAGAAGCATGCTGATCGATATCAGCAAGATCCGATCAGAAATTACCTCCATATGCATCGCGGGGGAAAACGGCTCATACGTTGACACCTCCAACAACCTGTTTATTGTCTCTCAGGTACCGGATGATCAGCTCAGCTGGTATGACGCGGCCATCAGCAGCGGCGGCAAATCCGTTTTCCTGGCTCCTCATACGATGGTGGACGCATACGGCGAATCCATCGACGTGATCTCGCTGACAAAACCGATCTATATCTCCATGGACACCGCTCCGCTCGGCGCCATGTGCATCAATCTCAACACGGATACGCTGGCCAAGATCTGCTCAAACGTCGAGCTGGAGGAGGACGGCTATATATTTATCGTGGACGCTGACGGAAACTACATCTATCACCCCGACGCGCTCAACGATACAGCCTCCCATTTCACGCAGGACCCGGCCAATCCCATCGTTAAAATGGTGCTGGATGGCCAGAACTCCTTCGTTTATGAAGACAGGTTTATCATGTGTGCGCTTTTGGCCGCGAGCAATTATTACGTCATCAACGTTGTGCCCTATTCATCCATCGTGAACAGTGCCGAGCAGATCCGTACGATGCAGATCATCCTTGGCGCCATCAGCTCCGCCATCATCGCCCTTATCGTCTCACTGCTGCTCTCAATCCGGGTATTCACCCCGCTCGATTCTCTGCGTTCACTGATGAAAAAGGTGCAGAAGGGCGACTTCGACGTCCGCGTGGAAGATCCGCCCCACAACGAGATCGGCGCGCTGGCTCAAGGCTTCAACACCATGCTCACCCACAGCCAGGAGCTGATGTCCACCAACATACAGATCGAGAAAGCCAAGCGCAAGGCCGAGCTGGCGGCGCTTCAATCGCAGATCAATCCGCACTTTTTGTACAACACGCTGGAGTCCATCGTGTGGATGGCCAACTACAAACCGCAGGTGAGCGCCGCGATGGCGGACGCGCTGGCCAAGCTGTTCCGGCTGATGCTGGGCGGCGGTGAAGACGTCGTGCCGCTCTCCCAGGAATTCGAGCACGTCGGGCAATATCTCGCCATCCAGAAGATGCGCTATGTGTCCAAGGTGGATTATGAGATTGATCTCCCGGCGGAATGCGGGCAGATCAAGGTGCCCAAGCTGATATTGCAGCCGCTGGTGGAAAACGCGATATATCACGGCATCAAGCCGGCCGGCCAGAAATGCATGTTGCGCGTCAAAGCCTATCTGGACCTGGACGAGCTGGTGCTGATCGTCGAGGACGACGGCGTCGGCATGAGCGAAGAGATGTGCCGCGCCATACTCACCGACGAAGGTTTATCCAGCAAGCGGATGGGCGGTGTCGGCGTCAAAAACATCAACGAACGCATTAAAATGTACTTCCCTCCGGAATACGGGCTGCGCTTCTTCAGCATGGTCGGCGTGGGCACTGCCGCAGTGATACGGCTGCCTGCCTGCGGGCTCTGACGCGGCTTCGATTCAAAAAATAATACACAAAAGTGATAATATTATTTGTTTTATCCGTTTCTCCGTTGCTTTTATAATATATAAGAGTTATATGGATTTTTTATTTTGAATCTTTACCAGCCCACGAATGAGAAAAGAGGATATTGTTATGAATGATAAGGTTGCAGCCAAACTGGATCGTCTGGAAAAGGCCATACGCGGAACAGGCATGCCCGACAGAGTGCCCGTCAGCGATTTCTTCTGGACGGGACATATGATCAAACAGCGCGCCCGGCACGACGATGCGTTTGACCCGTATCTGTATTATGATCTTGACTACGTCACCGTCAATCCGAATATGGACCCCAAGATCAGGCCGTTTGAAGTGCTCTCTGACGACGGCGTGAATATAACGCTCAAAACGGGCTTTGGCGCCACCATCATGCGCTCGGGTACCGCGCCAATGCCTCACTTCGCCGAGTTCTCCGTCAAAACGCCGGAGGAAATGAAAAACTTCGAGTTCGACGATCCGTTCGATTCCCGGCGGTTTACGCAGGCGGGCGACGACCAGATTAACGGCGTGGGCGATGCGATCAACCGCAACATTCCCGCCTGGACCGACAGGCTGGCCAAATACGAGAACGACTGCGTGCTGTTCGGCTCAGTCTGCGAGGGCTACGAGTTCGTGTGGCGCTGCATCGGCGCGGAAAATTCGTTGATGTGGCAGCTCGAGGAACCGGAGCTGTTTGAGGAATTCATGTCGCGTATCAGCGACTTCCTGTGCGGCCTCGCACGCGCCCAGATACAATACGCCAACGGCAAACTGCGCGGTATGTACATCTGGGGCGATGTGGCCTACGTGAACGGCATGCTGTTCAGTCCGGCGTCCTGGCGGCGTTACTTTAAGCCCATCACCAAGAAGCTGATCGACATCTGCCATGAAGCGGGCCTGATGGTGGTGTACCACGGCTGCGGAAATGCGACGCCGATCTACGAAGACTTCATCGAAATGGGCCTCGATTGCTATAACCCGCTGGAGTGCAAGAGCCATCTGGACCTGCCGGAACTGCGCGAGCGCTTTGGCTACCGCCTCGCTTTCGCGGGCAACATCGATGTACGCGAGATGGAGTCCGGCGACCGCGACCGCATCAAACGCGAGGTGCTGCACAAGCTGACGGGTGCGGTTGAAGGCCGCTGGGTCGCGCAGTCGGACCACTCAGTCAGCTCGGACGTGGAGCCGGAAAGCTATGCGTATATGCTGGAGGTCGTCCGTGAATACGGCGTCTATCCGCTGGACATGGGACGCATCACCAAAGAGCTAGAGGCGCTGGAAGCCAAAGGGGTGAAATGATGACAGGCCGCGAACGCATACTCGCTGCCATTGCGCACCGTGAGCCGGACAGGGTCCCGCGCGATTTGGGCGCAACACCCAGCTCCGGGATATCGGCGATTGCGTACAACAACCTGAAAAATGTGCTGCAGCCGGACGCCGACAACGCGAAGATATACGACGTGGTGCAGCAGATCGCCCAGCCCGACGAGTGGCTGCTCAGCCGTTTCGGTATCGACGCCGTGGACGTGGGACGCACGTTCAACGATCGCAGCGAAGACTGGAAGCCTTTCCCGCTGGCGGACGGCAGCGCCGGATTCGTTCCGGTGTGGTTTAACACTGTGGCCTCCGGCGACGGGCTGGCCGTGTTCAAGGACGGCATACAGATCGCCCGCATGCCGCAGGGCGCCACGTTTTTCGACGGCACGTACGTCCCCTACCGGGACGAAATTCCGTCAGATTTATCTGACATAGACCGGCAGATGTCGCTGATACTTTGGTCTGCACTGGTGCATTCCCCGTGGGATCACGCTGATGACGAGGGCTTCTGGGAAGAGTTGCGCCGTCGCGCGATAGCGCTGCGCGAGAGCACCGACCGCGCGCTCATGATCGTATGCGGCTGCAACCTCTTTGAGTGGGGCACGTTCCTGCGCGGTATCGACAACTTCCTGTGCGACCTGCTGCTGGACCCGGAGGGCGTGGAACGCCTGCTGGACGCGCTGATGGAGCGCCATCTGGCCACGCTGGAGAATGTGTGCCATTACGTGGGCGACGTGTGCGACATACTGCGCTTCGGCGACGACGTGGGCATGGATTCCGGGCCATTCATGAAGCCCGAGATATATCGGGAGCTGTTCAAACCGCGGCACACGATACTGAACGATTATGTCCACAAGCATTCCGGCATGAAGACGTTCCTGCACTCCTGCGGGTCCATCTATCTGCTGATGCCCGATCTCATCGAAGCGGGCTACGACGTGATCAACCCCGTGCAGATCACCGCGCGGGATATGGAAGCTGCCCGATTGAAGAAGGAGTTCGGCTCGGACATCACCTTCTGGGGCGGCGGCTGCGACACGCGCAACATTTTGAACCGCGGTACACCGCAGCAGGTGCGTGACCATGTGAAGCAGCAGGTGGACATACTGGCGCCGGGCGGCGGTTTTGTGTTCAATACCGTTCACAACATTATGCCGGACTGTCCGCCGGAAAACATCATCGCCATGATGGAGGCATTAGACGACTGACAGGAGGTTTTCATGAGCCGCTACTTGAATCTAAGAGACCGCTACGGTTATGACCTGACACCGGATATCACCTTGGGCCGCGTGCCGGATGCCGAGCTGGCGCTGCCCCGAGAAGACATAAACCGTCTGCGCGAGCTGGGCCGCCAAAAGCACGAAGCAGCCAACCTGCCTGAAATGCAGGAGCGCAAAAAACGCTGGCAAAACGCCAATGATTTGAAGATGACCATTCCGCCGATATATGTCAACGAGATCTGCTGGTCCGAAATACAAAACGACGAGCTGGCTCTACATTGCACGCACCCGTTCGCACGCGAGCTGGAGGAATTCCTGCTTCAGGAGCTCTATTGCTTCAACCACGACCTGGGCGACATCATCGTTGAGGACTTCATCGAGAACCCGCTCGTCGTTTACGACAGCGGCTTTGGCATCGACGAAGAGGTGGATATCAAATCCACCGAGTACAACAACGATATCGTATCCCGCCACTTCCATATACTGATCGCCACCATGGACGACATCGAGAAGATACGCGAGCCTGAGGTGCTGGTGGATCATGAGCGCACGCAGCAGTATGGTGAGCTGATGGAAGAGATCTTCTATGGCATCATCGAAGTCCGCACCGTCGGGTCACGCGGGCTGTGGTTTACCCCTTGGGACTATCTGATCCGCGTGATGGGCGTCAACGAAACGCTGGAAAATCTGTACCTGGAACCGGAGTTCGTGGAAGCCACCGTCAAGCGTTACTGCGATATGGCGATGGTGCGCATGAAAAAATATCGGGAGAAGGGTATTTGGGCGAGCAACAACGCGCCCGTGCGCGTGGGTTCCGGCGGATACGGGATCATCTCCAGTCTCGACGACCCGGACAAACACCTGATGAACTGCCCGACCCAGCAGATGTGGGGCTGCGGCAACGCTCAGATATTCTCCGGCGTCAGCCCGGCGATGCACTGGCAGTTCTCGCTTCAGTATGAAATGGAATGGCTGCGTCAGTTCGGTGTCACGTATTACGGTTGCTGCGAGCCGCTGTCCGGAAAGATGGACATCATGGACCGCATCCCCAACCTGCGGAAGGTTTCGGTGAGCCCGTGGAGCAATGTTGAAACCGCTGCCGAGCGCTGCCGCGGGAAATATGTGATGAGCTGCAAGCCCTCACCCGCCATCTTTGCCGAACAAAGCTTTGATGAAAACGAGGCAAAACGAAACATAGAACACATACTCAACGCAACGAAGGGCTGCTCCATCGAGCTGGTGATGAAGGATATCTCCACGCTTCATTTCCGTCCGGAAATACTGTGGCGCTGGGCAAAGATCGCCCGCGAAACGATCAGCGAATATTACGGATAAAGCAGGCGAACCATTTGAAGGCAGGTGTCCCGGAATGAATTTATTGGATGGAATCTTTGAACAGCTTCAGCAGGGCCATGCGAGAGCCACGACGTATCTGGTCAAAGAAGCGCTGGCCGTCGGCATGGCGCCTGTCGTCATTCTGAAGCATGCACTCAATGAGAGCATGAAGGAGGTGGGCAAAAAGCTCACCTCCGGCGAAATGTTTGCGCCCGATGCGCTTGTCTGTGCCTATGCCTACGATGTGTCCATGGAACAGTTAAAGCCGCTTCTCCCCAAAGAAATCATCGTTTGCTCCGGCAATGAGTTGCTGCAGAAGATGATAGAGGAGGCAAGGTCAGCTTCGCATGGGCCCCCTGATTCTATGTCATAAACAATCAGGACATGGAACCATAGAACGCCGCAATTGCTGAAAAATGCGGTCTCGCTGATGAATAATAATGACGTTGCATTTATTTTAAAATCTGGTAATTCTACCTGCACAGCTCAAACTGTTCGCGCATAACCTCTTCCGTATACTCGAAAGCTTCCTCCTCGCCTCACGCACGCGCCGTCAGCAGCGCATCTGGAGCCATTTTTTTGCGTCCGGGTCGGTCATTTGAGCTGGCATGGAAGAGCTATATTGGATTGGCGAGGGATGTTTTCATGCCTGTCCCGTTATTCTGTTGAAAAAAACGCCGTCACGCCATCGCATATGGCTTTGGCAACCTTGCGCTGATAATCCGACTGTTGTAAGTCCTCCTCCTCGTCCTTGTTGCTCAAATACCCGCACTCCACCAGCACGCACGGTTGATAGCCGCTTTTCAATATAAAAAGGCGTTCTGAACGCGCCGAAGCGTCCGCATCCAGCGCTGCGTTTAAACAAGCCTGCACAGAGTCCGCCAGCGTCTTACCTTTGTCCGAGCCCGGCATAAACAGCACCAGCGGGCCGCACACAGACTGGTCGTCCTTATAATTATTCATGTGAATGCTGATAACGATATCCGAGCCGCTCTGTTCGATGATGCGCCGCCGCTCCGCCATGTCGGCATCCTTGTCTCCTGCCAGCGCATCTTCATCCTCGCGTGTCATGATCACCTTCGCGCCCTCGTCTTGCAGCGCGGTCTTCAGGTATTGCGCGACGGCGAGGTTGATGGCGTCCTCATGCGCACCGGAAACACCGATTGCGCCCGGGTCAAAGCCGCCGTGCCCGGCATCCACGACGATCACGCGGCTTGCCAGCAAGCCATCCTTCCCCGCCCCCGGCGTTTGGGCTGCCGCCGCAACTGTCGCAGTTGGCGTCTCAGGCGCTTTTGTGATCGTCACCACTGAAATTATGTTGCCCTGCGTTGCCTGTATATCGCCGCCCACCGTTGCGACCTCCGCGTCCGACGCGTCTTTCAGTGCCATGATGGCCACAACAGCTACTGCCGCAACGAATGCCATCATCACCAGCGTTGCCGCCAGCTTCTTGCCGTTCAGCCGATAGCGGCGTCTTGGCTCGTTCGTCCCCGGATAGTTCATAAGTACCCCCAAACAAGAATGATTCCACCACCATCCGTTTGAAACGACGCTATTAGAGCTTGTCCGAATCAATTTATATTTTATTCGGAAAAAAAACATTCGTTTTCAGAGCCATATTTATAATGCGCGGCGCGACCCCGTTACCCGCTACTATCATATCATTCTCCCAAACATCAAGTGTTCATCGGGTTGTAATGAAATTGTAAAATCAGGTGTGCATGCTGCGCACAATGATGGTGCCATCGATGGTGCTGATGATCCGAGCGCCGTACCCATCCGCAGGCATCTGGTCTTCGTTATGCTGCAGCGTGGTGTCCGCCTCCTCCACATCTTCGTTCTGCAAGTCTGCCCTGTCGTTGTCGGACAGGCCGTTCTCACGGATCATGCATGTCAGATACATCTTCGCTCCCGCGTCAGTGAGCTTAGACACCATTGCATGAAAGTACACGATACGGAATCACACTTACACCATCAACATTAATGAAACTCACGCATGAGCAGAGATAGTCGTGTGTTCTGTTGTTATACATCCGTAATATTCGTAAATATTTCGTATTATATATTACATGCTATTCCTTGCGGTGTCAATGATACCCATACGTGACCATTCACTTTTTCCGGCATATATGATCAATATCGCCAGTTGCGATGAACCATGCACCCGTCGATGGCTCGCTCTGTTTCTATAATCTCTTTCCGTACACAAACAAATCCGAACCCTGAAAAATTCGCAAGGGATTCGGATTTGTTTGTTACCCATGCTTATTTACAGCACGTGCTTGATGAAACTACTTTAAATCTACAGCACGCGGCGGGCACTGCCCCGCTCTACGAGCTGCGCCGTGATCTGCAAGTGCATATACGGCCAGTCGGGGTGCTTGATGCGTTCGCGCAACAGATTCACCGCCAGTGTGCCCATCACAGAGCGCGATATGCGCATCGTGGTGAGCGGCGGCACCGTCATTGCGCTATACGGGATATCGTCCACACCGATGGAGATGTCATCCGGAGTACGGTAGCCCGCCTCCTGCAGCGCCTTAGCCGCTCCAATGGCGATACTGTCGTTTCCTGCCAGCACCGCGCCTTCCGGCACATACACGCCTGACTCGAGCAGCCGGCTTCATATCCTTGTAAGCGCCGTTGAGCGTCGGCATCAGCAGCACGGGCTCCGGAGCGGTGAGACCCAGCTTGCCGAGCTGCTCCAGATAGCCATTATAGCGCTCGGTCGGCGCGAATCAAACTATTTCATTGACGCTGTTTTCTTATCAAAGATATCCTTCAAGCTCTGTGAGTACGGCGCACGGGCGATGCCATATTCCGTGATAATGCCCGTGATCAGCTCATTGTCAGCGAAGTCAAAAGCGGGGTTATACACCTTTACTCCGTCCGGAGCCATACGCTTCTTGTACCACATTTCTGTGATCTCGTGGTCAGGCCGCTCCTCAATCGGGATGTCCTCGCCCTTCTGCGTTTCCATATCGATGGTGGACGTGGGCGCACACACATAGAACGGAATGCCGTAGTACTTGGCGAGTATTGCCACACCGGACGTGCCGATCTTGTTGCACGCGTCGCCGTTGGCAGCCACGCGGTCGCAGCCCACGAATATCGCCTGCACCCAGCCGTTCTTCATCACCTGCGACGCCATGTTGTCACAGATCACCGTGGTGTCGATGCCGTTTGAGTGCAGCTCAAACGAGGACAGCCGCGCGCCCTGCAGCAGCGGGCGGGTCTCATCCGTGAACACGCGGAACTTGTAGCCCCGTTCGTGCCCAAGGTGGATGGGTGCCAGCGCCGTGCCGTATTTGACGGTGGCGAGCTGTCCCGCGTTGCAGTGGGTTAATATGCCGTCGCCGTCCTTGATGAGCGAGAGGCCGTATTCGCCGATGGAGTGGCACACACGGATGTCCTCTTCCCGTATCTCCACGGCTTCCTTAAGCAGCAGCGCCTTGAGCTCAGCCACCGTCTTGCCGCTGTTGTCCAGCACCACCTTTTCCATGCGGCCCAGCGCCCAAAACAGGTTCACCGCGGTCGGGCGGGACGAGGCCAGATAATCCTTCGCTGCCTTGAATTGCTGATAGAAGCCCTCGTAGTTCGCCGCTGTGATGGCCTTGGCCGCGAGATAAACGCCGATAGCCGCCGCCACGCCGATGGCAGGCGCCCCGCGTACCTTCAGCAAGTAGATAGCATCCCATATATCCTTCTGCTTCGTCAGGTGAAGCATCTCCACCTCATAGGGCAGCCGGGTCTGGTCCAATATGACGAGCGCGCTGTTCGCGTCGTCCAGCGCGACCGTTTCGTAGTTCATGATATTTTCCGACATTGTGTTTCCTCCGGGTTTATTTCGCGGCCTTGGCTGCACGCTGCAGCGCCGCCACAAAATCTGCGCCTGTCCTGTACGAGGTACGGTTCAGTATCAGATCTTTCGCACACAGTATGTTCACTCTCTCGGCATAGGCGCGCTTGTCCGCGTCAGCGATCGTGGTCACATCCTTCACCTGCCATGCACTCCGTGCTGCGGATTTGCTCGGTGCCGGCATAGGCTACCGTGTCCGCCAGTATGGAGTTAAGATAATACTGTTTGAAGCCCGGCGTCTTGGCCATGTAATCGAGCCAACAGCGTATCGTAGCTGTCGTGGAATATATCGCCCGTCTCAAGGTTCCTGACGGTAACGGTTCTGGCCTCCGGCGTCACGGCTGTCACCTGAAGGCGCAGCCATGTGCGGATGCCCATGCTTTCAAACTGTTCCCGCGTGCGTGCAATCATCCGCGTGTAATCCGTGTTGTCGCCGCTCACGTAATACGGCAGTCCGCAAGCGCCGTAAGAAAGAAAGCCGCCCATCTCATAAACGGTCACTTGGGCGGACGGATCGGCAAGTTTGATTTTTGACGCAGCCGACATTCCGGCGGCCACACCTCCAATGATAATTGCTTTCATCTTGCCTCTTGATTTTTTAGATTGCGGAAATTGTACTTTGTTCTTATTTCATCGTGCTCAGCTGTGACATCACAGCCTGAACAAGTCCTTCGATATCGATTTCTTTATTCTTGTCTGCTGGGGCCGTGCTGCAGCCGCAGCCCGAAGCCGGCTGGTATGTGCTGGGTTCCTTGCGCTCCGCAACGGGCGGTGCGATAGGTGAATGCGGAGAAACCACATCCTTCAAGTTGGTAGGCTTGGCCGCGCAAGCCGGAACGCCGCCGCCGGAAATACCCAGCTTCGTGCGGATATCCATCAGCTCCTGCACCTGATCGCAGCTTAATACGTTGGCTTTTCCGATGATATTGCCAGTGTACATCAGCACCATGGCGTAGTGCTCCATCGCTTCCAGACGGTAGAACGCCTCGATCAGCGACTTGCCCCACGACAGCGCCCCGTGGTTGCCCAGCAGCAGTGCGTTGTAATCCTTGCAGTAGGGTGCGATGGAATCCGGTATGCCCTGCGAACCGGGCGTCTCGTAATGTACACAAGGCACGGTGCCAAGGTTCACCAGCGCCTCGGAATATATCGCACGGTCGAGGCCAATGCCCGCAATAGCAAACGAGGTGCACAGCGGCGGATGCGCGTGCGTCACGCCCATCACACTCGGGTTTTCAGTGTAAACGCGGATGTGCATCTTCACTTCGGATGACGGCTTGAGCTCACCACCCGACAGTATCGTGCCGTCCAGCCGCATCTTAACCAACATGTCCTCATCCATGAAACCTTTGGAAACGCCGGTGGGTGTTGTCCAGATTGTGTCATCCGCCACCTTACAGCTTATATTGCCATCGTTGGCTGCGACAAAATTTTTCATGTACATTCTGCGGCCGACTTCAAGAATTGTCTTCTTAGCCTCATAGTCCGTTGGGAAATGAGTACCCTGCATGTCTTGTTCCTTCCTTGAACATTTCGTGTGGAAATTTGTTTATTTCTTAGCGGCTTATATTGTGGATGTTCATGTTTCGTGATTTATATTGTTGACAGTCTTTCCATTAATAATAAGTGCCTGTGCGCTATTTATCAATATTTATTGAGTTAGTTGGCTAAATATTTAATAATATTTTAGTTTTTGTTCTTAATTGGTTTATACCATTGTTTAGTATTTCGTTTACTTGTTTCATAGAGATTTTGGCCATTAACAAATATATGATCTATTTGTTTGGTATTATCACAAACATAAATTTCGATATAAAAGAACTTGCATGAGTATTATACCATCTTTTTGTATACTGAATTAATAATGGCAGCCATTCCAAAAAAAGAATAACCGCCATTTTGTGTTATCTTGACAAACGCTAGAAAGAAATAAATTCTGGACTCACAATGTTTTATGATTATCTGTCCTCGCGGAAATATGGAAGACCTAAGCTGCCCGGAGGCTGGTTTTCACGCTTTCTGCGCATCGAAACGACAATCAGTACGATGATTGTGACAACGTAGGGCAGCATTTTAAATATCTCCTGAGACGACCGGGTAAGGCCCGGAATGTAGAAGAAGAGCCAAAACAGCGTCCCAAAGAGATAGGAGCCCCAAATCGCATGCCTGGGCTTCCAGCGGGCAAATATAACGAGTGCAACGGCCAACCAGCCAAGTTTTTCTATGCCACCATCGTTTGCCCATGTCCCTTTTATATAGTCCATGACGTAGTAAAGACCGCCCAGACCGGTGATGGCCGCACCAATACAGGTGGATAGATATTTGTATTTAGTCACGCTGATGCCGGCAGCGTCCGCAGTACCGGGGTTTTCACCCACAGCGCGCAGGTTGAGACCCTTTCGCGTTCTGTTCAGGAACCAGCCTATGATAAAAGCCATAATGATTGCCAGATATACCATGAAGCCGAGTGCGGAAAAAATGCCTATACCCGAGAGGAAGGGCGGCGCTGCGCGAAAAGCGCCGCTCGACGCAGCAACGGAAATCTGGCCAACGCCACCGGCCATACTGTTCATTGCGCCGCCGAAAAAATTCGCAACACCAGCGCCAAATATGGTCAAAGTTAGACCCGTTACGTTCTGGTTGGCGCGCAACGTGATCGTCAGAAAGCTGTAAATAAGACCGGCCAGCGTGGCAGCTGCCAGCGCACTGATCAGAGCGATCAGAAGGCCGACCCAAGGGATGGGCGTTGCAGTGCTCGACTCATACCAAAATGAACTTGCAAGGCCTGCTACACCCCCAAGGTACATGATTCCCGGAACGCCGAGATTCAGATTCCCTGACTTCTCTGTCAGAATTTCGCCCATGGCACCGAAAAGTATCACGGTTCCGAAAACAATAGCTGCCTGAAGCAATGATAGAATTTGATCCATATCAGTTTGCCTCCTTTCCACGGAAAACAAGCCGGTAATTGGTAAAGAACTCGCTGCCAAGGATGAAGAACAGAATAATACCCGTGATCATTTGGGATGCGTAGTCATTCAGGTTAAACTGCGAAGCAATCTGAATCGCTCCTTTTTCCATGAAAACCAGCAATGCCGCAACGAGTATCATCGTAAATGTATTGAACTTGGCCAGCCAGGCCACGATGATGGCCGTAAAGCCGCTTCCGCCGGCTGTACTCGTTGAAATCGTATGGGACGCGCCCGCAACAGCGATATATCCCGCCAGTCCGCATATGGCACCTGAAATCATCATTGTTCGGATTACAACCTTTTTCACGTTTAATCCGATATAGCGGGCCGTGCGCTCGGACTCGCCGACAACCGATATCTCGTAGCCCTGCTTGGAGTAGCGAAGATAAATATACATGAAAATAGTCAGCGCCAGAACAATGATCAGATTCAGCATATATTGCTGCTCGAATACGGGCGGAAACCAGCCGGCCTTCGTCTGCTGATTGATGATGCCCACAGAGTTTGATCCGAATGGGTTCTCCCATAGAGCGACGCAAAACGAGGTCAGTTGGATGGCAACATAGTTCATCATCAGTGTAAACAGCGTTTCGTTCGTCCCAAAACGCGCTTTAAACACGGCAGGGATAAAGCCCCACACAGCGCCTGCCACACAGCTGACAACAAAGGATACGAGCAGCAGCGTCCATGTCGGCATCGACTTGCCGAAATAGATCATCACCGCAGCTGTCGCGATGCCTCCCGCCAAAATCTGCCCCTCCGCGCCGATATTCCAAAAACGCATTTTGAATGCAGGCGCCAAACCAATGCCGATACATAGCAGCATCATGATGTCGCGAAGTGTCACCCAAACACGTTTTTCAGAACCGAAGTTGCCTTCGAACATGGCGCTGTACACCTTGAGCGGATTCAGCTTTACGATAGCGTAAATCACAATTGCGCTAACTGCCAGCGCCAGCACCAAGCCGGCGAGCCGGATAAGCCAGCCGTGCCAGAGCGAGATTGAGTCACGCTTGACGATGCGCATAAAGGGTATTTTAGTATGTTGGTTCATTGTTCTCCTCCCAATTTGGTCATCATCATGCCGACCTCATTCTTGTCCGCACCTCTGCCAGGGACAATACCGCTGACCTTTCCGCCGCACAGAACTAGAATCCGGTCACAGAACTCCAGCAGCACGTCAAGATCTTCCCCGACAAAGATGACGGCAACACCCTTTTCCTTCTGCTGGTTGATAAGGTCATAAATTGTGTAGGACGAATTGATATCCAACCCACGCACAGCGTAGGCTGTCATCAGGACGGTCGGTGCAGAGGAGATCTCACGTCCGACCAAAACCTTTTGAACGTTACCGCCCGAGAGTCTGCGCACGGGAGTGGACAGGCCGGGAGTGTTCACAGACAGTTCGTTGACCACACGCTCCGCCAGATTGCGCGGTGTTTTCCTGTCAGCAAAAACGGATTTTCCCTGGCGAAACGAGCGCAGCATCATGTTGTCCGTCAAATCCATGCTGCCGACAAGCCCCATACCAAGTCTGTCTTCAGGTACGAAGGACAACTGCACACCCATACCGAATATCGCGCGCGGATCCTTTCCGATAAGCTCAATTTCTTTGCCAGTGTCAGGATCAATGTATTTAATACTCCCCTTTTCATGGGGCTGCAGGCCGGCAATAGACTCCAGCAGTTCCTTTTGACCGCAGCCAGAAATGCCCGCTATACCCAATATTTCACCGGAGTTCGCAGTGAACGAAACATCACAAAGCTTGACTACTCCGTCCTTATCCCTTACAGTCAATCCCTCCACGATGATACGCGGCTTGGGATCCTTGGGTTCAGGCCGGTCAATGTTCAGGGAGACGGCACGACCGACCATCATGTTGGTCATGTCCGATGCATTCGTGTTTTTCGTCTCCATACTGCCGACGAATTCTCCGCGCCGAAGAACGACCACGCGGTCCGATATATCCTCTACCTCATGCAGTTTGTGAGTGATAATAACGATCGCTTTACCGTCGTCACGCATGTTTCGCAGAACAGCGAAAAGCTTATCCGTCTCCTGCGGGGTCAGAACGGCAGTGGGCTCATCCAGAATCAGAATCTCCGCACCCCGATAAAGCACTTTCACGATTTCCACTGTCTGCTTCTGTGAAACAGACATATCATATATCTTCTGATCGGGATCCACATCAAAACCATACAATGCGCATATTTTACGTATCTTGTCGCCCACGGCCTTCATGTCAAGCCGTCCCTTACCCGGCATGCCCAGAATAATGTTTTCCGCTGCTGTCAGTACATCCACGAGCTTGAAGTGCTGGTGGATCATGCCGATTCCAAGATCAAAAGCGTCCTTGGGACTGCGGATGGAAACTTCGCAACCCTCAACAGAAATATGCCCGGCATCCGGATAATAGATACCGGAGAGCATGTTCATCAGCGTTGTCTTACCGCTGCCATTTTCTCCGAGCAAGGCTAGAATCTCACCTCTGTGTATATCGAGGCAGACCCGGTTATTAGCCACAGTGGAACCGAAAGTCTTGGTAATATCGCGCATGCAGATGGACGCTTTTGCGCTTTGCATAGTGGATTACCCCCTTAGAAAAGTATGGAAAGAGCCACTTTTGTGGCTCTTCCCATCTATAAACAGGTCGTGTTTAGTTGAGTTCTTTGATGCCGTCTATACGCAGTCCGAAGTACGGAGCACTGCGCAGAGTAGACTCGGCAAACGCACCATCAACGATGGCTTCGCCGCTGTCCGGAACAAAGTCTCCGTCAGTGTCAAGTGCAGGAGCTGTCGTGACCTTCTCGCCTTTCACAGTGAACGTATTGATATCGAACACTTTGAGGCTTCCGTCCTTTAGAGCAGCTTCGACTTCTGCAACCTTCTCAGCTGTGCCGGCAGCGCAGCTTTCGCCCAGCGCGGAGATCATCACAGCGCCTTCGCTATAACCTTTTGCCCAGTCGGTGGCAATTTCTTCACCGTTCTTGATGCAATTGAGCACATAGGTGTAGTAAACGCTCCAATCGTTCTGGCAGCTGGTCAGCGCGGCGGTTGGCGCAACGGAAAGCATATCGACGTTGTAGCCCACGCAGTAAACGACGGTGCCCTTGTCAAGCAGCGCCTGACAGGCAGACGGAGCGCCGGTGGAGTCAGCGTGCTGGCTGATGATGATAGCGCCGGACGCGACAAGCGCGTTGGCAGCTTCCGCTTCAGCAGTCGGGTCGTACCATGAGTTGGTGTAGGATACATCCATCGCGACGTTGCTGACGATGGACTTAACGCCCAGATAGAATCCGGTATAACCGGAAACCACTTCATCGTACGGATAAGCCCCGATATATCCAATCTTGATGTTGCCGTCTGCGTCCTTGTTCTTGTCCGCGACCTTGCCGTCCGTAACGAGCTCGGCCAACTTCATGCCGGCGACAACACCCGATACATAACGTGATTCGAATGTCCAGTTAAATGCATTCTTCAGATTCGGCAGACCCGAGGGACCGGCGTTGACGCCCGTCATCGCGATAAATGTCACTTCCGGATTTTCATCAGCTGCCTGCTGCATATAGCTTTGGTGGTTAAAGCTGTCCGAGATAATGTAGGTGCAGCCCTGTTCGACAAGGTCGGTTGCCGTATCGTAGCAGGTTTCGTCTTCAGCTATGTTGTACTTCCAGATGATCTGGTCGTCGGTGAAGCCAACATTGGCAGCCGCTTTACGGACACCGTTAATGTGAGCAGCATCATATCCGGAATTCTCGTCATGCACCAGTATTACGCCAAGCTTGGCGGCAGGAGCCTCTTCCGGCGCTTCGGTTGTGGGCTCTTCTGCCGGCGCTTCCGTAGCAGCGGGAGCCTCGTCGGTCGCCGCAGGGGCTTCCGGAGCCTTTTCGCCGCAGCCTGCGAACGGTACGAGAACCATTGCCAACACCACTAACAACAATACTAACTTTTTCATGGTTTCCTCCTTAATAAATTAAATGTGAAATCAGGATTTGCAATTCTTTTCTCACATAAATGAGCTTGTACAAATGAACCGGGCTGATTACCTTTCTCCACATTTCTTCAGCTGAAAATGAGCTCTAAACCAAAAAAATGAACAAAGGTCATTAACGCCGACATCCTTGTTCAAGCAAATAGAATACTACCACATTCTTACCTAGAACACAAGTTTTTTTGGTTTCGTCGATTTTTCCTAAGCTGGAACTTTTCAAAATCGCACTTGCTCTTTTCTTTTGATTTTAGTTGGATAAAGCAAAAGATCTCCACTGGACTGCCCAAGTTATACTATCGGGCACGACAGGCAACAGCTTTCTTATTAGTTACATTCTATAACAAACAGATGGGATTTTTCAATATGTAAATCAAAAATATTTTTTTAAGTTCATAAAAATAATTGATATCAACAGGGTTTATAATTTAATATGATTGTGATAGCATATCGTTAATTATGTTTGCCTAAAAATCTACATAAGGATGGTAGATGAAATGGATAAAACACGGCTGAAAAAATTTATCGATGTCTCCGCCGGCAGAACACCAGCCGATCTGGTTATCAAAAACTGCCGCATAGTTGATGTTTACAATGCATCAATTATCAGCGGCGATATCGCATTGTGTGAAGACCTTATTGCTGGAGTTGGCAAATATGAAGGTTACACGGAAATTGACGCGAAAGGCCAATATGCATCGCCCGGCTTTATAGACAGCCATATACATGTTGAATCATCCTACGTGAGTCCGGAAGAGTTGGGCAGGCTCATCGTCCCCCATGGTACAACGACGATTATCGCCGACCCGCATGAAATAACCAACGTTTGCGGCCTTGCCGGACTGGAATACATGATCGAAGCTTCGAAGGGCAACGCATTGGATATCAAGTGGATGATGCCTTCCTGCGTACCCTCAACACCGTTTGAACATTCAGGGGCTGCGATTGCCGCCGAAGATATGGAGCCGCTTCTAGCCAGCGGTAAAATACTGGGGCTCGGAGAGTTTATGAACTTCCCGGGAGTTGTGAACGCAGACAACGATGTGCTGGACAAGCTCATTGCCGCTATCAAAAGACGTATGCCAATCGATGGACACAGCCCGGGTTTATCTGAAAACGCGCTGAACGCCTATTCGGCCGCCGGCATACATACAGACCATGAATGCTCCACGGTCGAAGAAATGCTCGACCGGATATCCCGCGGCATGTATGTCTTAATGCGACAGGGTTCTACCTGCCATAACCTGTTGGAGCTGCTCAAGGCTGTAACGCCGCAAAACAGCCGGCGCTGTCTTCTTTGTTCAGACGATTGTCAGGCAAAAACTATTTTACACGAAGGTCATCTTGATAATCATCTGCGCATCTGCTCAATCGCCGGAATTAACCCCGTGATTGCGATTCAGATGGCAAGCCTGAATTCAGCTGAATGCTATGGTCTAAAAGACCGGGGTGCTATCGCACCCGGATTAAGAGCGGATATCGTTTTACTGGACAATATCTCAGATTTTAATGTCACAAAGGTGTTTATCGCCGGACAGGAGGCAGCATCGGATGGAGTGTATCTGCTAAGCGTGTTGAAGCATGATATTGCCGCGACAGAAGGAAAGTTTCATATCAAAGACTTTTCCAGAGATAAACTGAGACTGTCGATTCATTCAGACAAGGCACATGTGATCACGATTATACCCGGCGGTGTTGTTACTCGCAAAGAAGCAGCTACCATAAAAAGGGATGAATACGGTAATTTTGAGTTCAATCCTGACAAGGATATTGTCAAAATCGCTGTTGTGGAGCGCCATCACAATACCGGAAATGTTGCCGTCGCGCTGCTCAAAGGATACGGCATGAAGCGCGGCGCCATTGCGATCTCGATCGCACATGATTCCCATAACATCATCGTAGTGGGCGTCAGTGACGACGATATGGCTTTTGCGGTTGACAGGCTGGTTGAACAGGATGGCGGTATTGTCATCGTCAATGGGCTTAAAGTACTGGAGAAGCTTCCCATGCCCATAGCGGGTCTTATGAGCGATCAAAGCGGTCAATGGGTTGACGAAAAGTTATCGCGCATTCACCAATTGGCCGTGAGCACACTCGGCGTACACCGCTATCTGGAACCGGTGATGCTGCTTTGTTTCATGGCGCTGCCAGTCATTCCGGAAATAAAGCTGACGGACATGGGGCTGTTTGACGTTAATAAATTTGGCTTCATTCCAATAGAAGCATAATCTTCTTGCTGTTACAGAAACATGCCACGCAGCAAGGGTACTTTAGTTTCCTGCATATTGATATAATTCCCAATACAGCATCCAACGAGATACAGACCGGCTTTGCACGCACGGGCAGGATGTTAGCGTTCGAGCACTTCGACATCATGCCGGATATCGTCTGCTTCGCCAAGAGCGTCACCTGCGGCTACGTACCGCTGGGCGGCGTCGTGGTCTCCAAGGAGATCGCGGCGTATTTCGACGACAACCTGCTCTCCTGCGGACTCACCTACAGCGGCCACCCGCTGGGCTGCGCGGCGGGCATTGCCTGCGTAAACTACTACGAGGAAGCAGACATACTTGGGAATGTGGCAAAGTCCGGAAAGCTGTTGGGCGAAAAGCTGGAAGCCATCAAGGCGGCGCATCCGTGCGTGGGCGACGTGCGCTACATCGGCCTGTTCGCCGCCGTCGAGCTGGTGAAGGACAAGGAGACGCGCGAACCGCTAGTGCCGTACGGCAAAGACCCTCAAGGACTTATGGGCAAGATACTCGGGCTGCTCAAGGCG
>JAEZHF010000022.1 GCA_023416745.1 Bacillota bacterium | reverse complement strand
GAATAAAGTCATCCATTGGCAATCCGTTTAATAAAAATAGTTTTTCAAAGATGCTACATAACAGACGCTACATTGGCGAATATAGTTTTCGCGACATTATAATTCCTGATGGGATTCCGCGGATTATTCCACAAGATTTGTTTGACCGCGTACAAGAACGATTAAAGAAGAATGTTAATGCACCGGGAAGGAAGAAAGCGAAGGAAAATTACTTGCTAACCACTAAGTTATATTGTGGGAAGTGTGGCGCATTCATGGTAGGTGAAAGCGGAACCAGTAGGTGGGGCAATCTGCACTCGTATTATAAGTGCGCCCATGCGAAGCGTGAGAAAACCTGCAACAAGAAAACGGTCAGGAAAGATTGGATAGAGCAGCTTGTTGTTAAAAAGACCATGGAGATTGCTTTATCGGATGATGTGATTGATCGGACGGCTGATGCAATCTTGGATTTGCAAAAGAAAGAGAATACGTTTCTGCCCATGCTCCGGGCTCAGTTGAAAGAAGTGGAGAAGAGTGTAAATAATATGCTTAATGCCATACAGCAGGGGGTGCTCACTTCTTCAACAAAAGAACGACTTGAGGAATTGGAAAAGACTAAAGAGGAACTTGAAATCAGTATCATGCAAGAGCAGCTTCAAAAACCGATGCTGACAAAAGATCAGATTGTGTTTTGGATCAGTACATTTAAAAAAGGAGATGTGACAGCTCCAGATTTTCAACAACGACTTATTGATTGTTTCGTTAATGCCGTATATTTGTATGATGACAGATTGGTGCTGATATATAACTACAAAGAGAGTACAAAAACCATTTCGCTTGACGAGGTGGAGGATGCGTTTAATAGCAAAGGGGCGGGTTCGGATTTGGTTGACTTAGCTGTACCAAAAAAGCAGTCTGTCATTGATACAATGGCAGGCTGCTTTTTGTATCTGGATGACGAAGAATAAAGAAATAATGTTGAATAATGGGAGATATACTTAGTATTATATTTGATGTGAGGTTCTCGTATAAGGATAACTATTATTACTTCTATCATTATGACAAGCGCGGGAGTACAACGCAAAAATATGAGATACTTATTAAATGATTTTAAAAATGACATTGAAGAAATACTTTCAATATGCCAAGAAGAATTACTCGATATTTCTATGGGTAATAATAAGCAGGCGACAGTTGATCAAATCGAAAAGACTATTATACCCGAAATGAAAGGTCTTTTGAAAATGATAGAAGAGGGGATAATTCCTCCGAAAGAGCAGCGCTGGATAACATCTGCAGCTTATATAACTAGAGGATGGAACTGGGACATCTGGAGTAATGATAAGTTAAACATAAAACTACCGAACTTGATAACAAGTACCGTTATGAGTTGGAATAATGGTAATATTTATTGGGTCGCCTCCTAACGCGTTGCGGTCTGAGGCAGAAATCGAGGATACACCCAAGCTGGAAGAGTTTTTGCACCCCCCTCTACGAAAATGCACCCCCTCGACCACTAGAACCGGGTAACCGTTAAATTGTATCATTCTCGGTCATTTAAGACAAACGGAAGTAGTTAAACATTTGAACTACTTCCGTTATTTTTACTTGAAACGCCTTTGTAAAGCCATATTAACGGTTTTACTGGATGAATTCTTTAATGGGAGTATAAAAAGGAAGGCTAACAGTCTTATATTGAAAACAAACAAGGATAAATATGAAATAAATTTGCATTTAGGGTTATGTGTGTTAATAATAGTAACAGATGGTTTAGCACTGTATGTTATAGGCGTACTGTTCGCCGAAGCAGACAACGCGCCAGGCTTAATTCTTATCGGAGCCTTGGTGCGTTTTCGATTGGCATAGCTGCGATTTCCGCCGTATTAGAGCGCCTTGTCCGAAACGATAATAAGTAGGGTCGAGGGAAGTTAAATGAATAAATACAAACCCCAAAATAAGGATTATATCGCTTTTGCGAGCTTAGCCGGTGCCAAAACATACGGGGCGGCTGGTGATTTCAATATATTTATGATGTGCGAAACGCTGAACAAATCCGCGCTTAGAGACTTGCCGAGCGGGTATTCATTCAGGTTATGCAGGAGATGAACTTGAAACTTGGAAGCGCGTAGCAGTTGAAGAACCCTATGTGAATTATGTTTCTGATTATTACGATAAATTCTACGCACAACACAAGGACGAGTTCTTTAAGCGTTGTACGTTTGTATGTGACCCTGATGGCAAGCCTGTGGCCACTTGTTTTATCTGGCGGTCATACGGAAAAATCAAACAGTCTCTTGGTTTAGAACGTTACCTGATTACGAAGGCAGAGGTCTTGGTCGCGCATTACTTGGAAAAGTAATGAAAGATACGGACTATCCAATATATGTTCACACGCATCCTACAGGTGCAAGGGCGGTAAAGCTATACTCCGATTTTGGTTTTAAACTCATTACAGACCCAGTGGTAGGTTATCGAAAAAACAACCTTGCGGAGAGCTTGCCAATACTTAAAAATGTTTTACCCGAAACAGATTATTCCAAATTGCAAACCGTCAAAGCTGATGTAGCTTTTTTAGAAGCAGTTCTGACGAATGAAGATGCAGAGTTTTGAGAAGAGAACCTTTTAACGATTACCCGATTAAGCTGCAAGAGGGTATGCATAAACTATAACAGCGACAACCGAAGCGCGGAAAACGACCACGCCGACCACGAATTTCAGAGAAAGAAAAAGGCTCTCTCGGTCAGCCTTTGACCGCAGAAAGCCCTTGTGTCAAGCGGTTTGCTCCTCTGCCGACTTCACGGTGGGCAAGAACCGCCGTATTCGATTGTATCAAAGATTGTAGCTTTATAGACTCAGCTTGCGGTTCAGGAACTACGGTAATCCATGCGTGAATGTAAGAGTTGGAGGTATGCAAGAGCGGTGCAGCTTTTTTACGATTTGCTTTTGGGCGGTGCATTTTATCAATAGGTGGTTACTTTGCCAAATTAGAAGCTTGTTATTGACACAATGGTTTTTGCACTGCATCTCACGGCACATATCAAGATTTCAAGTTCTGAGTTTCCCAGCACGCTATATTATTTTTCGGATAAGACATATTATTTTTATAAAAAGAGTGGAAATTCGCATACCTATCTGTTATAATGAGAATAACTTATACGTATAAATCTTAAACCCACCTAGGAGTTTCGAATATTGAAGGCATTTGTTTGCACAATGTTGGTGACCCTATATACGAGGAAGTCCGTGTGCCTCTGAAAAACTGCCGGGATACATTGAGAATGATATGGGACAAACGGAAATCTACAGCTAGTTATGGTTTTTATCGACTAATATATGGAGGTTGGCACCTATGAAAGCAGCTGTATTGGAAGACTATAATAAACTGGTCGTCAAGGAAGTGCCCACTCCCGAGGTTGATCAGGACAGCGTTCTCGTGCGCGTTAAGGCTTGTGCCGTATGCGGATCAGACATCCGAATCTATCACAGCGGAAACAGCCGTGTTCAAATGCCGCAGATTATCGGGCATGAGATTGCGGGACAGGTTGTCAAGGTTGGGAAAAACGTCACGAAATTTAAGGAAGGCGACAGGGTAGCGATAGGCGCAGATGTGCCGTGCGGCGAATGTGCGTTTTGTGAGGCGGGAATCGGGAATAACTGCCAGATAAACTATGCGATGGGTTATCAGTTTGCTGGCGGCTTTGCCGAATATGTGCTGCTAAACCGGATTGTCGTCAATTTTGGACCGGTACACAAAATCCCCGAGCACGTTTCGTATGATGAGGCGGCCATGGCTGAGCCTCTGGGGTGTGTGCTCAACGCGCTGGAGCTTTCCAATATTCGTCTGGGGGATTCCGTCGTCATCATTGGCGCCGGGCCAATTGGGTGCATGATCATCGGCGTGGCGCGGCGAATGGGGGCGACCAAGGTGATCGTTGTACAGCGCTCAAAAGCGCGGCTGGAATACGCGCGGCGTTTCGGCGCAGATGTCTACGTGCTTTCTTCGGAAGAAGACGCGGTTGCGCGGGTGCTGGACGAGACGAACGGTTTGGGTGCGGATGTGGTGATAACGGCCAATCCAAGCCCGCAGGCGCAGGCGGACGCTATCCATATGGCCAAAAACCGCGCGCGCGTCAATCTGTTTGGCGGGTTGCCCAAGGATAAATCCATGGTAACGCTGGATACAAATATCATTCACTACAAGGAGCTTTTTGTGCATGGCGCACATGGCGCGTTGCCCATCCACCACGGCAAGGCGGTCGAGCTTATCGCATCGGGAGCGATTAACGTTAACGACTACATATCGCATCACTTCAGCCTGGATGATATCAACGAGGCGTTTGATGCCGCGGAAGGGCACGAGGGTATGCGCGTGGTCGTCAATCCATAAGCGGAGGTTGGCATGGCAGGAAAAATTGCAGCCTCTCTGATGTGCGTCGATTTTGCGGACATCAGAGGAAGCATCAAAAAGCTGGAGCAGGCAAAGATTGAATATCTGCACATCGATATCATGGACGGCCGGTTTGTTCCTAACTTTACGCTGGGGCCGGACTTTGTGAGAAATATCCGAAGGATGTCGGATATACCGTGTGATATACACCTGATGGTCTGTGAACCTGAGCGGCACATCAGCATATTTGAACCGCGTAAAGGCGATATCATCAGCGTACACGCGGAGGCGACCTGCCATCTGCAAAGAACTTTGCAGCAAATCAAAGATACTGGCGCGACGGCTGCGGTGGCGCTCAATCCCGCAACGCCCATCGATGCGCTGCGCTATGTGATAGACGACATCGGTGTGGTGTTGGTGATGACGGTGAACCCCGGTTTTGCCGGCCAGAAGCTTGTCCCGGCGACATTGGAGAAGATAGCTAATGTCAGGCAGCTGCTGGACGGACGTGATGTCCGGATAATGGTGGATGGCAATGTCAGCATAGAAAATGCCAGAAAGATGCGGGCAGCCGGAGCGGATATCTATGTCGCCGGAACATCCAGCTTGTTTATAGAAGGCCGAGACCTTGAGGAATGTGCTGCCGAGTTGCGTGCCGCAATCGGTTAACCATAAATCGTTTCAATAAAATGAAAGAAGGAGATTCACTATGAAAGTTGGCATTAACCTTTTGTTGTGGACAGCAACTCCGGAATTTGCAAAGCATAGCCCTATCCTTAACAAGATCAAAGATTGGGGCTACGACGCGTTTGAGATCGGCGTGGGAGGGCTGGATGCCAAAGAAGTCAGCCTCTTTGCTCGAAAAGCCCAGGAGCTTATGCTTCAGCCGTGTGCACTGGACGTTTATGTGGCGTCGGATATGGACATCATCAGCCCGGATCCCGCCATGCGCCAGAAAGCGATCGGCTTCCTGAAAAGCTGCATTGGCAAAGCCAGCGATCTTGGTGCCAAGGTGTTCAGCGGACCGATGTTTCAGGGACTATGCAACACCACGCAGACGGGACCTTCCGCCGATGAACGCAAATATGCTGTGGAAGGGCTGCGGGAATGTGCACTTCTCGCAAAGGAAAAAGGCATCAAGTTGGCGGCTGAACCGCTGAATCGTTTTGAGATGTATCTGCTGAATTCCGTGGAGCAGGCTTATGAGTTCTGCGAAGAGGTTGGCGTGGACACAATGGGGATTCTGGCAGACACGCATCACAGCAATATTGAAGAATACAATACAGCGCAGGCGTGGGCGAAAGTGATCGATAAGATACACCATGTGCATATCTCGGAAAACAACAGAGGCATACCCGGATACGGTCATGCTATATCGCCTGAGGTGTTCGAAACTTTGAAGAAGGGCGGCTACGAGGGTTGCGTGGTGGTTGAGGCCTTCAACGCGAATGTTCCGGAAACGCTGCCGCTGCTGAGACTGTGGCGTCCGTTTGTTGAGAATACTGATGAGATAGCGGTCAAGGGCCTCGAATTCATACGGAAATACCTGTAAAATGTTGCGGCCTGCACTAAATCTCAGAGGCATGTATCGCGGAGCCGGGAGGGGCATGCAAACCCTCTCTTGGTTCCGGAGTTTATAAAATTAACGGACCGTCATCCGCTTTAAACCAAAAATAAATGAACTTATACGATTAAACCTTGACACAACTCGTAATATATGCAATAATATGAACATACAATTTAATCGTATAAACCAACACCTTATTTTTTAACAAGTTTATAATCTAAGTCAAATAAACAAAAAACCGGTAGAATAAGCAGCCCGGAGCGACATACTTTAGCCCTTATCAATCAACGAGCTTAAATCAAGTAAACAAAATTATGGTCCGGGTCAACAAACAGTTTTACACTCAAGGAAAAAGCGGTTTGATAGCCATTAGGCATAACACTAAACAATAAAATATCGGAAAGGTCGACGAAGATCATGGCTAAGAGAAAGATTGCTATTATTGGCGCGGGCAGTATTGTATTCTGCAAAACTCTTATTCTGGACATACTGGCCACGCCGGGTATGGACGATACTGAATTCGCTCTGATGGCGCTCACCACGAATAAATCGACACAGGTGGAGCGGTATATCAAAAAGGTCATTGAGCACAACGGGCTTAAGGCTTCCGTTTACGTCACCACGGACCGCGTAGACGCGATCAAAGACGCCAAGTTCATCATCACAACGTTCCAGGTGGGCGGCGTTTCGGCGTTTGAGCTGGACTACAAGATACCGCTCAAATATGGTATTGATCAGTGCATCGGCGATTCGATGGGGCCGGGCGGCCTGTTCCGCGCGCTGCGCAGTATACCGGTGATCGTAGACATCGCGGAAGAAGTGAAGAAGTACGCCGCGCCGGGCGCTCTGATACTCAACTACGTCAATCCGATGGCAATGGTCTGCTGGGCGCTGGGAACCACGGGCGTCAACTTTGTGGGGCTGTGCCACGGTGTGCAGACGACGCTGGACCTCATCTCCGGTTACGTGGACGTCCCCAAGCACGAGATCGACTATCTGTGCGCGGGTATCAATCACATGGCGTGGTTCCTCGAGATAAAGAAGGACGGCAAAGACCTGTATCCGCTGCTCAAAGAGCGGTTCGAGCTGCCGGGTTATTATGTCAACGAGAAGGTACGCGGTGAGGCGATGCGCCAGTTCGGGTACTTCATGACTGAATCTACCGGGCATCTGTCCGAATATCTGCCTTGGTTCCGTTCCAGCAAACGGGCGCTGGAGCTCTACTGTGACGAGCCGGCATTCGGCGGCGAGAGCGGCGCTTACTACAACTGGTGCGCGCATGTCGCCCACAAGTATGAGAGCGAGCTGGCGCTGGAGAACGAGCCGCTGGAGCTGCCGTCGCGCAGCATCGAATACGGTTCCTACATCGTGGAAGCGATGGAGACGGGCAAGGTGTTCAAGCTGAATGGCAACATCCGCAACAACGGCATCATATCCAACCTGCCTTATGACTGCTGCGCTGAAGGCCCCATCTACGTGGACGCGCTCGGCCTGCATCCGGTGCGGGTGGGAGCGCTGCCGCCGCAGTGCGCCGCGCTCAACATGACCAACATCAACGTGCAGGGGCTGGGCGTGAAAGCGGCGATGGACTGCGACACGGAGATGATCGTCGCGGCCGCCGCGCTGGACCCGCTGACCTCCACACAGTGCACCTTAAACGAGGCGCGGGAGATGTGCAGCGAAATGCTGGAGGCGCAGCGGCAGTGGCTGCCCGCCTTTGAAGGCAAGGCCATCAAGAAGACGCCCGTGATCAGCATACCCAAAGACGTGAAGCGCGCCGATGTTCCGGTGGACCCGGCTTTGGCCATCATGGCGCGTTTCGGTGAACTCGGTAAATAGTTTCATTCCCTTGATATTTTTAAAAAAGTGATAAGGAGTGGTTGCCATGAAAAAAGTATCGATTGGAAGCTGGGCATATACTTTTGGAGAATATGCGAAAAACCCGATTCAGCTTGAGGACTTGTGCCAGAGGCTCAATAAGCTGGGTTTCGACGGCATCAGCCTGGGCGGATTCAAGCCGCACGCGCATCCGGACGACTGGGGGACTCCCGAAAAGATGGCCGAGCTCAAAGCCATACTGGCGGACAACAAGCTGGAAGTGGCGGATTTCGCCGCCGATATGTGGAGCGTCAACGCTTTTAAGCAGGGGCAGGAGTATCTGGACATTTTCAAGAAGAACGTGGACTTCTGCGACAAGATGGGCTTTGGCATCATCCGTGTGGACTCCGACGCGCCGCCGGTGCTGCCGGAAGGCATGACGTACGACGAAGTGAAGGCCTACTATGTGGACCTGTTCAAGAAATGCGCGAAGATCGCGGCGGAGAAGAACCTGCTGGTGGTCTGGGAGTTTGAGCCGGGCTTCATCATCAATGAGCCCAAGAACGTCGCCGAGGTGACCAAGGCGGTGAACGAGCCCAACTTCAAGATACTGTTCGACACCTGCCATGCGCACATGGGCGCGGTGGTCGGCGCGAACCACATCGAAGAAGGCTGCAAGCTGGAAGGCGGCATCGTGGAATACTGTGAGCTGCTGGACGGCCTGATCGGCGTGGTGCATGTGATCGACTCGGACAGCTCGCTCAACGAGCAGAATACCAGCACGCACGCGCCGTTCGGCATCGGCGTGATCAACTTCGACGAAGTGATTCCCGCGCTGCTGGACAAAGCACATTACACCGGCGACTGGTGGGCCATCGACCTGTGCGAATGGGGCGATGCGTGGGAAGTAACCGCGCAGTGCAAGGACTTCGTTGACAAAGAGATCAACGGAAAATTCTGAAGAGGGAGGCCGGTTATTATGGAAGGTAAGATGCGGGCTCAGGTTTTCTACGAAGCCGAAGTCATGAAGATGGAAATGATCGATATCCCGAAGATCGCGGACAACGAGGTGCTGGTCAAGGTGAAGGCCACAGGCATCTGCGGATCAGATATCTCCTATTACTATGGACACAGTCCGCTCGGCACGGCGGACGGAAAAGGTCCGCTGGTACTGGGGCATGAGTTCAGCGGCGAGGTCGTTGAGGTGGGCGCGCTGCCCGCTTCGCTCGGGTTGTTCAAGCCAGGCGACCGCGTGACGTGCAACCCGGTAATGCAGTGCAACGCCTGCCCGATGTGCGCGGAGGGCAAGTTCAACATCTGCCCGAACTCGGTGGTTCCCGGCGTAACGGTGAACGGCGCGTTCGCGGAATACTGCAAGCTCAATTACACCCATGTATACAAAATCCCCGATGAGATGTCCTTCGAGGACGCGGCGATCATTGAACCGCTGGCCTGCGGCTCTTACGCCGTGAAGAAGCTGGACGTGAAGGCGGGCGACTTTGTGGTGGTGTTCGGGCCGGGCCCCATCGGCATCATGATGGTGCAGCTGATCAAGTCGCTCGGTGCGGGTAAAGTGGCTATCGTGGGTACGCGGGATTATCCGCTGGGCGTCGCGCTGGAACTGGGCGCCGACTATGCGATCAACGTGAAGGACACGGCATCAAAATACTATTCGGACGACATCAACGGGCGCATCCGTGAGCTGACGGGCGGCAAAATGGCCGATAAGGTGATCGTGCCCACCAGTTCCAAGCAGGCGCTGCAGGATGCGCTGACGGTATCCGGCGCCGGCGCCACCATCGTATACTTTGGGCTGCCGGGAGCGGACGACAAGATCGAGGTGCCTGCGCTGGAAGCCATTCAGTCGGACAAGACGATTAAATTTGCCTGGCTGGCACCGCTGGTGTGGCCGATGGCAATCAAAGCAGTCGAGAATGGCTTTGTCAAGCTCGACAAGTTAGTGACGCACAAATTCTCTCTCGAGGAAACGGAACAAGGCATTCAATTTATGAAATTCGGTAAAGGGGACAAATTGAAGGGCTTGGTAGTTATCTGATATTATATTGTATCGTGCCCTTTGGTCAGCATCGCAAAGGGCACGGAAAATTTCTCTGGGCAGGGCGATAATCATGAAGAAAAGGACAAATAAACCGCCCACGATGAACGATGTCGCCAAGGCGGCCGGTGTAACGCAAGCTACGGTTTCGTACGTGTTGAATAATTCGGGAGATATTTCTGAGCCGGTAAAAAAGCGGGTTTTTGAAGCGGCCGAACAGTTGGGTTACATCCGCAACAGTGTCGCCCGTAATTTAAAGCTGAGGAAGTCGAACACAGTTGGAATTATCGTTCCTGATGTGACCAACAGCTACTACAGCGAAATTATTAAATATACAGAAAAGATTATTCGTGAGAATGGGCTGTTTACGTTTATCTGCATCACGATGCACAAACCGGATCTTGAGGACTGGTATATCACTTCTTTGATTGAGCAGAAAGTGGCCGGCGTCATGGTATGTTATGGTCTGGCTAACGAGAAGCTGCTCCGTAAGCTTGCGACCTATAACGTGCCGTTCGTGGTCATGGACGACAACCTGCAGGAGGATCAGATTGAAGCGCCGTGTGTTCTGGTGAACAATATCAAGGGCAGCTTCCTCGCGGTGCAGCAATTTGTGTCGCTGGGCATATCGAAAATCGCATTCTGTTCGGAGTCGGCGTACAACCGTGCTTTGAAAGACCGGTACGAGGGTTTTCTGCTGGCGGTCAAGGAATTCGGACTGCAGAAGCATTTGCAGCATGTTTTTATTGCGAGTGAGGATTCCGATCAGAACGACAAGATAGCGCTGGGGTATCAGGCAGCTGAAGAGATACTCGCAAAATCAAGACCTGAAGGCATATTTGCAACCAACGACGAGATGGCGCTCGGTGTTATGAAAAAGCTCAGAGAGTTTAATATCCGCATACCACAGGATATTTGTGTAATCGGATACGACAATGTTCCCCTCAGCGCCATCGTTTCGCCGACACTGACCACCGTTAACCAGCCGGTGATGACAATGTGCATCCAGGGAACAAATATGCTGCGCGATTTGATCGCTGGAAGGGAAAACACGCGCAGAAGGATAATGCTGGAGCCAAGCATCATCGTACGGGAATCTGCGCCGCAGCATAAAGAGTGGTGATTTACCATGTTATATCTAGGGATTGATGTGGGGACGACCGGCTGCAAAGCCACAGCGCTCGATATCGGCGGAAATATCCGTTCATACGCATACAAGGATTATAAGGCGGTCCGCACCAACGAAGGGTATGCCGAGATCGATCCCGAGGCTGTTTGGCAGACAGTCAAATATGTGATCGCACGTACGGCAGCCGAAGCGGGTGACCCGGTTAAAGCGATCGCGATAGCGTCGTTTGGAGAAACCTTCGTTGCGTTGGACAAACATGACCGTGTATTGCGCAACGGTATACTGTTTGCAGACGTGCGCGGTGCGGACGAGGTCACAGACATCCGCGGGCAGTTTGACGATCAGGTGATGTACGATATGACTGGCATGCCGGTCAGCTCAATGTTTACGCTCAATAAGCTGTTATGGATGAAAAAGCACGAGCCCCGGCTGTTTGAGCGAATCGAAAAGCTGTTTCTGTTTGAAGACTACATATATTACAGGCTTTCCGGAGTCCGCTGCATCGATTATTCGCTGGCCTCCCGGACGATGTTCTTTGACTTTACGAATCATGGCTGGGCGCAAGGCGTGCTGGATGCATTCGGACTCAGTTTATCCATGCTTTCGGCACCGGTGATGCCGGGCAGCATCATCGGCCAGGTTAGAGACAGCCTGGCGGCGGAGCTGGGGCTAGCCCCGGGTGTGCTGCTGGTAGCCGGCGGACACGACCAGATCTGCGCGGCGCTGGGAGCGGGCGTGTTAAAAACGGGAGAGTGCGTGGATGGCATCGGCACTTCCGAGTGCATCACCACCGTGTTGGGCGGGCTGGATCAGAAGGAATACATGCGTGCCAACAACTTCTGCATCGAGCCGTACGCAGTGAAGGGCTCCTATGTCACGCTGGCATTCAGTACAACAGGCGCCTCCATTCTGGGCTGGTTCTGCAGCAACTTTGCTAAAGAGACCAACAGCCGCAGCGTCTTTAGGGTGATGGAGAGCGAATGCCCTGATGGGCCGACCGAGCTGTTCGTGCTGCCCCATTTTGCAGGAAGCGGAACGCCTCATATGGACCCGTTCTCCACCGGCGCAATTCTGGGCTTGCGGCTCAGCACTCTGCGCGGTGACATATATAAGGCCTGCATAGAAGGTATCTGCTTCGAGATGCTGCAAAATGCCCAGCTTTTGAAAAGTATGGGCACTAACATCACCAGCATGACATGCGTCGGGGGCGGAACCAAGTCAGAACTGCTTCTTCAGGTGAAGGCGGATATTATGGGGATTCCCGTACATCGGCTCAAAACGCAGGAGTCCGGTACAACAGCACTTGCCATGCTGTGCGCTGTGGCCTGCAGTGACTTTTCAAGCCTTGAAGAAGCTGCGAACAGTATGGTCATGATTGACAAGACTTTTACTCCGAACGAGAAGTATCATCAGATCTATCAGGAACGTTTCAGCATCTATAAGAACATCTATCCGAGTATCGCATCTTTGTGATGATAACCCTAATGACAAGAACTTGTTAGGCTATATAAATTTATTCGTATAAATAGGAGGACAGCAATGAGAAAGAACAAAGATCTGATTACAAATGAGTTGTATCGATCAAATGGTTTATTGCGTCTGGCTCCGGCTTGGGTGGGAAGAACGATACTGCTGCCGGGCAGACGGATTAAACTTGATGTGCGGGATATGTATCCTTATGGCGCTGCGTATGGGGCTTTGACCGAGCGTTGGATGGCGTCGACAGGTATGGCAGACAATGGACCTACAACGACTGAGAATGAGGGGATGAGCTTCGTTGCCGTTTCCACTGCTTCCGGTATTGAACAGGTACTTTTCCGTGATGCCATCGATGAGGTTGGCGATATCATTCTGGGCTCTCGAATCATGGATACTTTCGGCGGTCTGAAGGCCTTTGCGAAGTTCTATGATTTCAAGACGCCCATCGCCCATCATGTGCATCTGATGGAGCACCATGCCAGGGCTGTGGGAGCTACGCCCAAGCCGGAAGCATACTATTTCCCAATTGAACTCAACAGCATCGACTACGACGGTGCATATACGTATTTCGGTTTTGAGAAGGGCACGACAAGGGATGATTTGCGCAAGTGCCTCGAAAACTGGGGAAAGGGCGGCGACAATGGCATACTGGAGCTGTCGCGCGCGTATAAGCTGAAGCTGGGCACCGGCTGGGACATCCCCGCGGGCATACTGCATGCGCCCGGTTCACTGGTGACGTATGAGCCGCAGCACGTCAGCGATACGTCTCTGTTTATGCAGACGATGGTGCGTGACAAGTTCTTTGAGCGTGACCTTTTGGTGAAGTTTGTACCGGAAGACAAGAAGCTTGATATCGACTACCTGCTCGACTGCCTCGATTGGGAAGCCAACACGGATCCGGAATTCAAGAAGAACCACTACCATGAACCCATCCCTGTATCGCCTTATGAGGAGATGCGCGAGAAGGGCTACGAGGAAGAGTGGATTGCCTACGGTTCCAAGGACTTTTCGGCCAAGAAGCTCACTGTTCTGCCCGGCTGCGAAGCCGTCATCAGCGACAGCGAAGCATACGGGTTTATCATGATGCAGGGCGTTGGATACATTGAAGAGGAGCTGATCGAAACGCCGTCCGTTATCCGTTTCGGTCAGATTACGCGAGACGAGTTCTATGTGACAAAGGATCGCGCAGCAGAGGGCGTCAGGATAAGGAATATCAGCGACAATCAGAATATCGTGATGCTCAAGCATTTCGGGCCCGACAACAAGGAAGCGGAGAAGTACCTGAAAAAATAGGGACAGGAGGTGTTGGATATGCCCCAGGAACTGATACTGGAAATGAAGGGAATACGCAAGTCCTTTCCCGGCGTGGATGTTTTCAGCGGGTTCGACTTCGACCTGCGAAAAGGAGAGGTTCACTGCATTTGCGGTGAGAACGGAGCCGGGAAGTCCACTCTGATCAAGATGCTTTCCGGTGCATATACGCCGGATGCGGGTACGATGGATATAGACGGTAAAACCGTGGAAAACATGACGCCCCGGTCGGCGATGAAGCTGGGTATTCAGACGATCTATCAGGAGCACGCACTCTATCCGCTGCTGCCTGTTTTTGAAAACCTGTTTGCCGGCAACGAAATTGGCGGCGGTATAATGGTCAACAAAGCGGCCATGATCGCCAAAACAAAAGAAGTGCTGGAATTCCTGCATTCGGATATCACCCCGTATGACGTTGTGGGAAATCTGGGCAGCGGTGCACAGAAAACCGTGGAGATTTCACGCGCGTTTATCCAGGAATCGAAGATCATGATACTCGACGAACCCACGGCCTCCTTCTCCAAGAAGGAAACAGAGCATTTGCTTGCCATCATCAAGAAGCTCTCGAGCGAAGGTATCAGCATCATCTATATCTCGCATCACCTTGACGAAGTGTTCAAGATTGCCGACCGCGTCACCGTTATCCGCGACGGCGAGAAGATCAATACCTACGAAATTGCGAACTTAACTGAAATGCAACTGATCAGGGATATGGTGGGACGCGACGTGTCCGCATTCTACAAGCGCGACAGAGCCGAGATCGGCGAGGTCGTGTTTGAGGCGCAGATCATTTCGGGACCCGGTGTCAGCGAAGCGTCGCTCAACGTTCGCAAGGGTGAGTTGCTCGGCATCGCCGGAATGGTGGGCTCAGGCCGTACGGAACTGGCGGAGCTGCTGTTTGGGGTGAGGGAGAAGGCCTCGGGCGTGATAAAAATTGAAGGCAAGGAAGTCAAAATAAGAACGCCGCTCGACGCGATCGCCAATCATATGTGCTTTATCACAGAAGACCGGCAGTCTTCCGGTTTGTTCCTGATCCACTCCATCACCAGCAATACGGTTATTGCGAGCTATTCAAAATCGAAACAGCCGTTTGCACTTCCGGCGGACGACGTTAAGCTGGCTGAGAAGTACGCAACAGCTATGAACGTGGTGACTCCGAGCCTTGGTCAGAAGGTGATGTTCCTGTCGGGCGGCAACCAGCAAAAGGTGGTGCTGGCCAAGTGGTTTGCGACCATGGGCGATATATTTATCTTTGACGAACCCACACGCGGCATCGACGTGGGCGCGAAAGAAGAAATCTATAAAATCATGACGAGCCTGCTCCAGCAGGGCAAGTGTGTCATCATGATATCGTCGGACATGCCGGAGCTGATCGCGATGAGCGACCGTATCATGGTGATGCGCGATGGTACGATGGTCGCAGAGATCAACCGCAGGGAAGAAATCAATGAAGAGAATATTTTGAACTATTCTATTGGAGGTGGGCTTTGATGTCGAACGGTAAGGGAGAGAAGACCATTGCGAGGTCTGGTTTAGGACGCAGAATCTGGAACCATGAAAATACCCCGATATTACTGGTGTTGATCGGAATGGTGGTCTTGGTCTATTTGGCTGAGCACTTGATAAATCCTAGGCTTGCTTTTTTCAGCAGCAACTTTATTACCGGGATGAACATATCCAACGTACTGCTTCAAGTATCGGCAACGGGTATTCTGGCGTTGAGCATGACCCTGGTGATGATATCCGGCGGCATAGACCTGTCTGTCGGCAACATGCTTACCTTCCTCGGCGTCGGTATGGCGTGGCTGATGAAGTCGGGCGGCTGGGGCGAAGCCGAAACGCTGGTGCTGGCGGTTGCGACCGGCGTGGGTCTTCAGCTCGTCATGGGCCTCATCATCTCGCGCACCAAGATTGAGCCTTTCATCATCTCGCTGGGCTTTATGAGCATATACCGCGGTTTCACTTATCTGATCACAAACGGCCGTGAAATCACGATCATCGGCAAGGTTGAGTTTTTAAAATCCGTCGTATTCCGTCTCAATTTGAGTGAGGATCCAAACGGCGCATTCGTCGTCACCGTGCCCATCGTATTGATGCTCGTGCTGGCGCTGATCGTCTGGCTGGCGGTCAAATACACCAAGTTCGGCCGGCGGGTTTATGCGGTGGGCGGCAACGAGAACGCAGCTTACCTTGCGGGCATCAACGTCAAGAACTTCAAGCTGCTGATCTACGGGATTAACGGTCTGTTTGTGACGATCGCATCTATGGCGCTGCTCGCGCGGCTCGGCACCGGTGCGCCGACGATGGGTCTTGGAAAGGAAATCGACGTTATCGCGGCGGTCGTTGTGGGCGGTACGGCGATGTCAGGCGGCAAGGGACATATCTGGGGTGCGATGATCGGCGTGGTACTGCTGGGTATCATATCCAATGCGCTCAACATCATCGGTATCGATCCGTACTATCAGTTCATTATATCCGGCTTGCTGATTATATTTGCCGTGCTGATCGGATATTACAGTGGTCTGAGAACAGCGCGGAAGTCTATCAAAAAAGCATAGCTGAACAAGACAATTATGTATGCATCGATGAGATGCAATGTAATAAAAAACAAGGAGGAAAACATGAAAAAACTGTTGGTCATCTTATTGGTCGTTGCGATGCTGGTTTCAATTGGCGCTTGTGGAGCAAAACCGGCGGCAGACAAAGCGGAAGGTAAGGTCGTGTACTTCATCAATGCGGGGCCAGACGATTATTATGCTCAGTTCGGTGATGCTTTCAGAGCTATCGGTGAAACCGTCGGCCTTGAAGTCAAAGAGCTCAACTCAGACTACAACCCGGAGCAGGAGTTGGCGAACGTGCAGGACGCTATCGCAGCGGGAGCGGATGCCATTGCGGTGATCACGGCCGGTGCGGCGGGCAGCGCGGAATCCATTGCGGCCGCTAATGCGGGAAAGGTTCCAATCTTCTTCATCGCCGGCAAGCCGGAGCTGAAAGCGGGCACCGACCTGACCGGACACGTGACGGACAACTTCGTCATGATGGGCTACATGGTGGGGAAGTGGGTTGCTGAGAATTATCCGGATGCGCAGTGCGTCAATATCCCCGGCTTCTTGGGACAGGGCCCTGCGGAAGGTGAGATCGTCGGTTTTGACATGGCGCTTGAAGAAGCGGGCATGAAGCCGGCCATCATGACCAAATCCTCTGAGTGGCAGCGCACGCTGGCGATTCCGATCGCTCAGGATCTGATTGCTTCTGGTCAGGAATTCGACGTGGTGTTCTGCTGCAACGAAGAAACCTACTTTGGCGTGAAACAGGTGTTTGATGAACTGGCTGTGAAGGACAAGATCCTGGTCTCCAATAACGGAAAAGACGATGCATGGCCGGATCTGGAATCGGGCGCTTTGGCAGCAACCGTTCCCAACCCGCCGTCGCTGAACGCAGACCTTTGCATCCAGCAGATCCTGCGTTACCTGAACGGCGAGAAGTTTGAGCAGTATCTGCAGATTAAGCCCCCGTTCGTACTGACCGGCGAGAACACAGACAAGGCAATTCCGTGGACCGTTGCGGATTACCTCGAAGGCCGTGCCAACAACACGTTCCAGTGGAAGCTGGAAGACTACGAGAAGGCCTATGTAGAGAACAAGGCGGAGTTCGCGGAATTCGACGCCGCTGTGGCCGCTTATCTCGCAAAATAGTAATATTATGACGGCAGGGGCCTCAAGTGTGCAGGCCCCTGCACAACTTTTATCAATTTGCTATAAGCAGCGTTATGATAGGGTCTTTATCAAAGGACTCTATTATAACATTGTTGGGCAAGCGAAATTTCTATTATATTACAGGAGGAGTTGATGATATGTCCATAAAAGCTAGTCATTTGGATGCCTCGGCAAAGATGCTTAAATTCGGAATGGTCGGCGGCGGGCTGGGCGCGTTTATCGGCGACGTTCACCGCAAGAGCGCCCAGCTCGACGGCATGGCGGCGCTGGCGGCGGGCTGTTTTTCCCGCAGCTTTGAGAACACGCTGGCAACGGGAGCGGCGTGGGGTGTGGGGGAGGATCGTCTGTACGCAACCGCTGAAGAGATGGCGGAAAAGGAAGCTGCCCGTGAAGACGGAATAGACTTCGCGGTGATCGTGACGCCCAATCACGCGCACTATTCTTCAGCGAAGGTGTTTTTGGAGAAGGGTATTCATGTGGTGTGCGATAAGCCTCTGGCGTTATCGTCCGCTGAGGGCGAGGAGCTCAAAAAGATCGCTGAGGCAAACGACGCGCTGCTGTGCGTGACCTATACGTATACGGGATATCCGATGGTTCGGCAAATGCGCGAGATGATTTTAAACGGGGACATCGGTGCGGTGCGCGTTGTGTCCGGCCGTTATATTCAAGGGTGGCTGGCGACGGAAATCGAGATGGATGGCCAGAAGCAGGCGTCTTGGCGCTGTGACCCGGCGCTTTCCGGCATCTCCAATGCGACAGGCGATATTGGTACGCACCTTGAAAACCTGATCGCCTACACCACCGGGCTCAAAATGGAGTCTCTTTGCGCCAACTTAAGGCCGGTCGGAGAGCACCGCAAGCTGGACAATGACGGCGAAATACTGGTGAAGTATAAGGGCGGCGCGACGGGCATGCTCTGGTGCTCGCAAGTGGCTGTGGGTTATGACAACGACCTTCGGCTGCTGGTTTGCGGCGAGAAGGGCAGCATTGAGTGGATACAGGAGAACCCGAACTATTTGCGCGTGGATATGATTGGCGAACCGGCGAGGATCATGTCACGCGGCAACGGCTACTTCTATCCGCCGGTGAACGAAATGAACCGCATACCGTCGGGGCACGTGGAAGGCCACTTCGTTTCCTTCGGAAACATTTACAAGGCATTCTGCATAGCGCTCTCCGCCAAGCTGGCAGGTGAAGCGGTACCGGACGTCCACTACCCTGGCGTGGACTACGGCATTGAGGGCAATCTGTTCGTGGAGAAGTGCGTGGAAAGCAGCGGAAAGGGTTCCGCATGGGTAACGTTTTAACTTAATACAAGGAGGATTCAATATATGAGACCTGTTACACTGTTTACCGGACAATGGGCGGACATTCCGTTCAAAGAGATGTGCGTGAAGGCCGCGGAGATGGGCTATGAAGGCCTGGAGCTGGCCACCTGGGGGAACCATGTGGACGCGACCCGCGCCGCGACGGACATGGCGTATGTGGACAGCTTAAAGAAGGACCTCGCAGACAGCGGACTTTCTTGCTGGGCGATCAGCGCGCACCTGTGCGGCCAGCTGGTGGGCGACGTGTACGACGTGCGGCACTACGGCTTTGCACCCAGCAAGTATGCGGGCAAGCCGGAGGAAGCGCGCAAGTGGGCGGTGGATTACACGCTGGACATCGTGAAAGCGGCGAACAATCTTGGCATCAAGGTGATCACCGGTTTCATGGGCTCGCCCATCTGGAATATGTGGTATTCGTTCCCGCAAACCACGCAGGCGATAGTGGATGAAGGCTTCGCCAAGATCGTGGAGGCTTGGACGCCGATATTTGACGAAATGGACAAGGTCGGGATCAAGTTCGCGCTGGAGGTGCACCCCACTGAAATCGCCTTCGACTACTACTCATTCGTCCGGCTGCTTAAGGCGTTTAACTACCGCGATACGCTGGGCATGAACTTTGACCCCAGCCATCTGCTGTGGCAGGGCATGAAGCCGCACCTGATGATCCGCGAGCTGCCTGACCGGGTGTATCACGTGCACATGAAGGACGCTTCGGTGACGCTGGACGGCCTCAATGGCATACTCGGTTCGCACATCGAGTTCGGCGACACGCGGCGGGGTTGGAACTTCCGTTCACCCGGCCGGGGTCAGGTGGACTTTGAAGCCATCGTCCGCGAGCTCAACGCCATCGGCTACGAAGGGCCGCTGTCAGTCGAGTGGGAGGATTCGGGCATGGAACGGTTCAGAGGCGGCGCTGAGGCTTGCGCTTTTGTCAAAAACGTCAACATCAGCCCCAACGTGGGTGCGTTCGACGATGCGCTGAAGGCCGACTAGACTGGCACGCATGGACCGGCAGGATACGGAACGCATTGGCACAGAGAACGAGGAGCAGACAAAGGCAGTGCAGGCTGAGGCGCAAAGCGATGAGGTGAGTCAGTTGCAGCCCCTCAAAGAGTCTGACTGCAGGAACCATTGTATGCATTGCGGATTGCATTGTATTTATCTAAAAATAGAGGAGGATTCAAAATGAATATCGGAGTATTCTTAGCCTTAGAACCCTATACGTCCATCGAGAGACAGCTGCAGCTGGCCAAAGAAGCGGGGTTTACTTGTGCAGATATCACTGATGTGCATGAAGGCAGCAGCATGTTTGATTCCGCCGGCCTTGCAGCCACAGTCAGCCTTGACGGAGACCCGTTTGCGACAAAGAGACTGTTCGAAAAATACGGTATCACGCCTTCCACCGTTTGCGTGCACGGCGCGCTGCTGGAACCCAGCAACCCGGCTGCTTTCCAGACCGCGGGCATCATGAAAGGCATCAAGTTCGCCGCTGCGATCGGGATCAGGGATTGTGTGACCACAGAAAACGAGCCGCACTCCCAGTGGGCGAAAAGCCTGACTTACGAGCAGCGTATATTCACCATCGCGGAAAAGCTGGTGGTTCCCTGCCAGATGGCGGAGGATTTCGGCGTGAACATACTGCTGGAGCCTCACGGGCCCATCACCGATACGATCCAGGGCATACAGGACATCATGGACTGCCTTGGTAATCCCAAATCGCTGGGCGTCAATATGGACACCGGCAACTCCTGGCTGGGCGGCACCGACCCGGTTGAAATGGCACGGACGTTTAAAGACAAGATATTCCACGTGCATTGGAAGGACCTGGGCGCTGAATGGATCGAAAGGCGCGGCAAACAGTTTGGCTGCGGTTTCTCCACCATTGCGCTGGGCGACGGCGTCATCGATATCAAAGGTGTTGCGGAAGTGCTGGCGGACAGGAAAGAAATCCATGCTTCCACACTGGAGATCGGCGGCACCGCGGATATGCTGAGAAAGAGCGTCGCCTATCTGAAGTCCTGCGGGCTATAACGTAAAACAATACGATGCAGATGGGCCCCGGCATATGAACGGGGCTCGTTTGCAGTCTGAAAAGAAAGAGGTTAAGAAATGAAAGAGTTTTTCCCGGAAATAAAGAAGCTTGAGTTCTCCGAAGATAAGTTTTCCATGCAGCCCTGCTTCAGGCGTTATAACGCCGATGAGCTGGTGGGCGGCAAAACAATGAAGGAGCATCTGCGGTTCTCCATGGCGTACTGGCACACGATGACGGGCGCGGGCGCGGACCCGTTCGGACCCGGCACGATGGAGCGCCCGTGGAATAACACATCCAATCCCATGAAGAAGGCGGAGGAGCGCGTGCATGCCGCGTTCGAGCTGATGCAGAAGATGGGCATTGGATTCTTCTGCTTCCACGACCGTGACATCGCGCCCGAGGGGGATACGCTGGCAGAGACCAACAGGAACATTGACAAGATGGTGAAGCTGTTCAAGGATAAGATCGATGAGACGGGTATTAAAATGCTGTGGGGCACCGCGGCGCTGTTCAGCAACCCGCGCTACATGCACGGCGCGGCTACCAGCCCCAATGCCGACGCGTTCGCTTATGCGGCAGCGCAGGTCAAGAAGGCGCTGGAGGTATCGCTTGAGCTGGGCGCGAGCGGTTACACGTTCTGGGGCGGCCGCGAAGGGTACGAGACGCTGCTCAACACCAACATGAAGCTGGAAATGGACAACATGGCGCGCTTCATGCACATGGCGAAGGATTACGCGAAGGAGATCGGCTTTACCGGCCAGTTCTATATCGAGCCCAAGCCCAAGGAACCCACCAAGCACCAGTACGACTTCGACGTGGCTTCAGGCATTGCGTTCCTGAGGACGTACGGGCTCGACGATGTGTTCAAGTTCAACATCGAAGCCAATCATGCGACGCTGGCGGGACACACGTTTCAGCATGATCTGCGCGTGGCGCGCATCAACGGCCTGCTGGGCTCCGTGGACGCGAACATGGGCGATCTGCTGCTGGGCTGGGACACCGACCAGTTCCCGACCAGCTACTACGACACCACGCTCGGCATGTACGAGATTCTGAAGATGGGCGGCTTCACAACGGGCGGTCTGAACTTTGACTCCAAGCCGCGGCGCGGCAGCTTCAAGCCGGAGGATATGTGCTACGCGCATGCGGCTGGCATGGACGCTTTTGCGGTGGGTCTCAAGGCGGCGCAAAGGATCATCGACGACGGCATACTGGACGGCTTTGTGGATGAGCGGTATGCCAGCTACGGCAGCGGCATCGGCAAGGATATCGTGGACGGCAAGGTGGGCTTTAAGGAGCTGGAGCAGTATGCACTGGGCATCGATGATGTTAGGAATACGTCGGGCAGACAGGAACTTCTGGAGACGATACTCAACGAGTACATTCTTAGCGTTTAGCCGGCAATCCGGCGGGCGGGGCAAAACAGGAGGCCATGATCATGACGAAAAGGCGCGGTGTCATTGCATTCTTCTTCATTGTGTTCCTTTTTCTTGGGCTCTACATGTCAATGCTGCAGCGGGTGGTCGGCGAGATCGCGGCCAAGTATGGGCTGGACAATACGGCGATGGGCACGATCATCATGATGACGTTCGCCGGGTTTTTGATCAGCCCCATACTCACCGGCGAGGCGACGGACCGGTACGGACGCCGAAGCGTACTTCTATTTGCGTTCGCAGGAATGCTCATCGGCTTTGCGCTGGCGATGGGTCTGGACAGCCCCACCGGCATTGGTATTGGCTTCTTTGTTGTCGGACTCGCGTTCGGCGTGTTTGAAATGACGCTGTCCTCGGTGCTGACGGACATCCGTCCCGAGGGTGCCAACAAAATACTGAATTATTCTCGTCTGTTCTTTGCGCTGGGTACGATAGTGGGGCCTTTCGCTGCGATGGGGATTCTGGCTATCACCGGCGACTGGATATATGTCATGCTCTGCGACCTTGTAGTGTTCGGGGTACTGTTCGGTATTTTCATGCTGCTGAGCTATCCCAACCCCATGTATCCGAACCTGATCGTTAAAGAAAAGGGAGAACCGTCCACAACGCTGCGTCTGTTGAAAAACAAGGCACTTTGGCTGCTGGGGCTATCCGTGATGATGTATATGGCGGTGGAAGCGGGTCTGACATTCTACGTATCCGAATATATACGTCAGATAAGCAGCGGTTTGCTGTTTTCCACGTTGACGCTATCGGTGTTCTGGCTGTTCGTGGCCGTCGGGCGGATATTCACAGCGCGGTTTAAAGCGAGGCTCCATGTCGTGATCGGTGCACTCGCGCTGTTGGCGGCAGCAGGGCTCGCCATCTGCATGGCGACGGGCGATCTGACGCTGTCCATCATTGCATTCGGTGTGATGGGCCTTGGCTGCTCGGGAATGTACCCGACGATGCTGGCTGTGGGCAAGATGCGTTATCCCAAATATACCGCCACGGTGTTTGGCATACTGCTGTCGGTGGGGGCTGTGGGCGGCATTGTGCTGCCGTTGGTGATGGGCGCTGTCGCGGATGCCAGCGGCTTGAAGGCCGCTCTTGGCTTCTGTCTTGCGCCGCTGGCGCTGATCGTGCTGCTGCAGGCTGTGCTCGGGTTTGCGAAAGGCTTTCGGTTATCCGGAGATCATTCTGCCGTACAACCGCCGGAAGCGCCGGAGCAGGGTGTGAGCGCGGGGCAATGAAACGGACCAAAAAGATCTATTTAGGGCTAAGACCAAGGAGGCTCTGCCTCCATACCTCCGCTTAATGGATTTAATCCCTTAAGAACCCCTTATTTTGATTATGATTAAAGGCCGGAATTATCCGGCCTTTGTCGATGTTTCTACATATGATGGATGCAGTGGCGCGCTACTTCTTCTCGAAGAACTGAACGTGCAGGCCACTGGGGTCCTGTACGCCAAAGAACTTGTACGCAGGCGTCTCGAACGGGCCGCTGTATACGGGGATGCCTTTGCTCGTGACGCTGTCCATCATGGCCGCTGCGGAATCCACCGCGAACCCGACGGATATGGAATGGCCGTAACCAGGAGCGCCATGGCGGGCATCCGTCATCAACTCCACCAGTGTCTCGTTGTCCGCGCCGTTGCCAAGAAACGCGATCTCAACGCCGGGGCCGGCAGGGAAGCGGCTCTGAACCTTGAGCCCTGCCACTTCGGTGTAGAAGGCGACTGACGCGTCCATGTCGTTCACATAAACCGTTGTCCACAGATACTTCATTTTGATTAAACCTCCTGTAAAATTTTTTAACTTTATTGTGGAATCATCGTAACGCAGGATTTATAATTTTAACAGGAGCCCGTTTATACTGGTATAAATCGCGCATACTACCCTCGCAGGTGGGGCTGCCATCCGGAACACGCCGTCGTACATCCGGGCTGCGCCGGGAGGAGGTCGCTCAGCTGGCCGGCATCGGGCTGACGTGGTATACATGGCTGGAGCAGGGCAGGCCGATACGCGTCTCGGAGCAGGTGATTGAGAGTCTGGCGCGCGTGCTGCTGCTGGACAGGCAGGAGCGTAGCCATCTGTACATGCTGGCAAACCAGCCGGCTCCCGCTGACATTTCGGATTATCCGGGCACGGTCAGCCCCATATATCAGCACGTGCTGGACTGCCTGGCGCTGTGCCCGTCCTTCATCGCTGACCAGCGGTGGAACGTCGTCGCGTGGAATAGCGCAGCGTGCGTCGTGCTCGGCAATTTTCACCGGATGAACGCCCGCCAGCGCAACGTGGTGTGGGCAATGTTCACCGACGGCTATTTCAAAGAGCTGTACGCGGACTGGGAGAAGAACGCCAAGAGCCTGCTGGGGCGGTTCCGGTCAACATGCGGCAAATACATCGAAGACCCGTGGCTGAACCTGTTCATTGAGGAACTTAAAAGCGAAAGCCCCGAGTTTGGCCGGTGGTGGCCGCTGCACGAGATACAGGACGACAGCAGCGTATACAAAACGATGAATCACCCTGTTGCCGGGAGCTTGAATTTTGAGAGCAGCAGCTTCGACGTGCCCGGACACCTGGGCTTGAAGCTGTTTGTACATGTGCCCCTGCCGGGAACGGATACTGCGGACAAGATGGAGCGGCTGCTGAAGGATAAGTAGCTGGTCTGATACCATCTTACTCAGCAATATATTCATAAAAAAGCTACCATGAGACAATATAAGGCATTTTGCTTTGTGGATTCTGCCGCCAAAGTTTCATATAATTGTAGACAGGCATATGGATCAACGGCATACATAAATTGCCATCATAGGGAGAGGTACATCCTTATGAAGAAGCGGAAAACACAGGCGGCCATTTTGATTATTGAATCAGTTTTGATCATCCTCGTAATGGGCGCGGCTGATTATAGTTCACCCGCGTTCAGTCCGCTGGGTTCGGACATCATTGAAAACCCTTCTTTGGAACTCTCCGATACGGCTGATGCGGAAAAACCCATGCAGTGGTCAAATAACTCATGGGGAAACAACGAGGCCGTTTTTTCTTATCTGGATACAGGATATACGGGCGGTAGAAGCGTCAGGGCTGAAGTGACAAGCTATGAGGACGGGGACGCGAAATGGTATTTTGACCCTGTTGAGCTGGCCCCGGGCGATTATATCTTCAGCAACAATTACTGCTCTGATGTGGATACAAGAGTCGTGGCTGCCATTCACACGGATTCGGGGGAGATCAAGTATATTGATCTGCCGGACGCGCCGCGCAGTGAAGACTGGAATACATATGAAGCGTGCTTCGCAATGCCCGGACATGGTCAAGAGCTAAGCGTCTATCATCTGTTATCCCGGGAAGGGTATCTGATCACAGACAACTATAGCATAAGACCGTACCGTTACACCGGCTTTCACCGCGGTTTAGTGACGATCACATTTGACGACGGATGGGAAGAGAACGTGACAACGGCGCTCCCCATTATGAAGGAGTTCAGATTCAGATCAAATCAGTTCTACGCGACGACATTTATTGAAAACCCGCGGGTGCCGAACGCCAGAGACATATTGAAGCTTTTCAAATCCGAGGGGCATGAGATTGGTTCTCATTCCGTCACCCATGCCCGTCTGACTGAGCTGGCCGGCGATGAGGTCACAGCCGAGTTAGCCGGTTCGCAAGCATTTCTGGAAGAGTATCTGGGCATGCCAAGTCGTTACTTCGCTACGCCTTATGGAGCGTACAACCCCCAGGTCAGAAACAGCATCATGGAGCATTATGCTGCCCACCGGACGGTGGACCGGGGGTTCAACAGCCAAGATAATTTTGATGTCAGCCGCCTAAAGTGCCAGAGTGTGCTGGACACCACGACACCGGAACAAATTGCGCAATGGGTGGAGAAAGCCAAAAAGGAGAGGCTATGGCTGATACTGCTGTATCATAAGGTGACGGATGATCCAAAAAGATACGATACGTCTCCCGAGGTGTTCTGTGAGCACATGCGGGTGATCCGCGATGCGGGAATACCGGTGGTGACAATGTCCGAAGCGCTGGCTGAACTGCGAATTCAGCGGGCTCCCTATTTCCCCTTTTTGGTTGGAGGGTAATGCAAAACGTGATGAAAAGATACGAAAGGCAGAGCTAGCCCTCTTTACTGGTGGAGAGCTCCATCACCTTTTCCACCGTTATGTCCTTGGTGGGTACGTTGCAGACCAGTTTGCGGTCAGCCAGCACCGCCACGCGGTCGCAGATGCCGAGTATCTCTTCGATGTCCGATGATATGAATATGATGCCGGCTTTTTTCTTGATAAGGTCATTGATGGAGTTGTATATATCGATTTTACTAGCAATATCAAGGCCGCGGGTGGGCTCGTCCAGTATGAATATCTTGGCGCGGCTCATGATCCATTTGGCGAATATCGCCTTTTGTTGATTGCCGCCGCTGTATTCCAGTATGTTGTGGTTGGGGCTCTGCGGTATATTGAGCTTGGTTACATAATCCGCCACAGCCTGCTCCAGAAAGGTGGAGTTGATCATACTGTAGTTGGCGAAACGCTTCAGCGCGGCCAGCGCGACGTTGTTCTTCACATCCAGCGCGCCGAATATCGAGTCGGTCAGCCGGTTCTCGGGTACCAGCGCGATGCCGTTGCATATCGCCTTGTAAGGGCTGTCCAGCACCACCTTGCCACCGTTGACAAATATGTCGCCTTGCAAGTTATCCACGGCACCGAACAGGCAGTTGGCTAGCAGCGTGCGCCCCGAACCCGCCAGCCCCGTGATACCGAGAATGTCGCCCTCGTACACATCCAGATTTATGTCGCAGAGCTTGTTCGCGAAGCTCAGGTTGCGAACAGAGAATATGTTCTTGCCCTTGCGAATCACAATCTTGGGGTATCGGTTCTTGATATAATGTCCGCTGAGCATGCGGATAATTTCCTCCTGAGGACACTCGGAGACGATTTTCGTTCCCATGATCTTACCGTTCTTGATGATGGTGACACGGTCTCCCAGCAGCGAGACGTCTTCCAGACAGTGCGTGATGTAGAACACGCCCGCGCCGCGCTCCTTTATTTTGTTGACGATGCGGTACAGCAGCTCACGCTCACTGGGGGTGAGGGCGGACGACGGCTCGTCCAGTATGACGATCTTGGCGTCCGAAATATATGCCCGGCAGAATTCGATGATCTGCCGCTGCGCAAACCCGAGCGACGCGACCTTGTCGAACACGGAGACAGGCAGGTTCAGCTCCTCGATAAGCTGCTGGCACATATAGTTAAGCTTGTCATAGTCGATGCTCTTAAAGAGCTTGTTTTTATACGGCAGATTATGAAAGAACAGGTTCTCGGCGATGGAGAGCTGCGTGAGCATCGTTGCGTCCTGACGGATATAAATCACGTCGTCATAAAGGTCAGAGGAGAACGCCTTGCTTTTGACCGGCTTGTCGTTGATCAGTATCTGTCCGGATTGCGGCGAAATAAAGCCGCTGATCACCTGCATCAACAGACTTTTCCCCGCGCCGTTTTCACCCATTACCACATGGATCTCTTTTTCAAACAGATCGATATTAATGTCACTGAGACGGAAGTTCTCAAGAGACAAACTGACATTCTCAAGCTGGAGAAGCTTAGAGGCCATCTCTTCAATACTCCTTCGCTATTATAGGACCTATTCTTCGTAAATATCGACTGAAGTATATAATTGTATATTCAAATCAAAAAGGAAATCTTTATATGTGTCGTTGAGCGTGGAATTTGTGATTATTTTATTGGCAACTTCGAGCCCGCCGACACGATAGAAGGATTTTTCTCCGAAATGATCAGCCAGACAAACGATGGAAATGGTTTGAGCTGTGCTGCACGCCTGCTGTATCAAGGACGCTTTGCTGATGCTTGATACGGTGATACCCGTCTTCTTGCAGATGCCGTCCGCTTCAACGATGAGATGATTCAGCGAAAAATTCTGCATGTTATTGATGGCCAGCTGGCCGTATACGGCGTACTCGTCCAAATCGCCACCCAGTAGTATCATCTTGTTGGCGGGAGACGATGAAAATTCCAGTGCGATCTTCAAGTCATTGGTCAGCACGGTCAGGCCGGTCTTCTGAGTGAGCCGTTTGGCGATTTGCTGGTTGGTCAGGCCGTCGGTCAGCATGATGATATCGTTGTCAGATATGATATGAAACACGGTGTCCGCTATTTCAATGCGCTGCATTGTGTGCTCATCTTCCGCAGGCAGCTCAAGAATATATGAATCGTCCAGCAGTTCGTTGAGCACAGCGCCGCCGTGCGCACGCTTCAGAAAACCTTCTTTTTCGAGCTTCTCAAGGTCGCGTCTTATCGTCACCTCAGTGACGTTTAAGAGCGTGCTTAGCCTGGCAACGGAAACATGTTTGTCTTTAAGCAGGTAATCTTTTATTATTGTCATCCGTTCAATTGCAAACATAGATGGTCACCCAGGCCTTTTGCAAGTTTATACAGATAATAATAAGGTAAACATTCATATTTGACAATACTGAACGATAAATAAATAAGCGAACATAAACATTAAAAAAATACTTGTATGAATGTGTTGACACGACATATACTCGGTGTTAAAATATGAAACGAACAAAATAGAAAAAAACCAATCCGCAACGATAATTTGTGAACAAATATATTAAGGATTGGACACAAAAACGTTCACATCGAACATGAAAGAAGCCATTTTTTTAGATTCAATAGGTGGTAGTCGATATTAAAGGGTCAGAGAGGCCCCAAACAGATACAATTTGAATTTTGGATTTGCTTGGTAAGTAAATGTTACCTACCCAGCAATAAACTATATGTAAGGAGTAAGAAAATGAAAAAAATCGTATTGTTCGCGCTTGTGCTTTCTTTAGTGTTTGCACTGGTTGCCTGCGGCGGAACATCAACCCCCCCGGCTGCGACCGAAGCTCCGGCTGAAGCTCCGGCTGAAGAGCCTGCTGCTCCGGCTGAAGAGCCCGCTGCTCCGGCTGAAGAAGGTGGCTACATTGGTATCTCGATGCCGACTCAGTCCAGCGAACGTTGGATCAAAGACGGCAACACAATGAAGGAGATCCTTGAGGAGAGAGGCTACACCGTTGACCTTCAGTATGCGGAAGACGACATCCCGACTCAGAAGTCTCAGATCGAGAACATGCTGACCAAGGGCGCAAAGGTGCTGGTTATTGCCGCTGTTGACGGTTCTACGCTTTCTGCGACGCTGGACCAGGCTGGCAAAGACGGCGTGAAGATCATCTCCTACGACCGCCTGCTGGTTGATACCGAAGCTGTTTCCTACTATGCGACATTCGACAACAGAGGCGTTGGCAAACTGCAGGCCGAGTCTCTTGTTGAAGGCCTGAAGACCAAGGGCGACGGCCCCTACAACGTTGAGCTGTTTGCCGGTTCTCCGGACGACACCAACTCCTTCTACTTCTACTCGGGCGCTATGGATGTGCTCCAGCCGCTGATCGATGCCGGCACCGTTGTGGTTCCCTCCGGCCAGACCGCGCAGGCTGACATCGGAACGCTCCGTTGGGACGGCGCCGTGGCGCAGGCCCGTATGGACGCGATCCTCGCTGCCAACTACACGAGTGGTGCTAAGCTGGACGGCGTGCTGTCTCCTTATGACGGCCTGTCCAGAGGCATCATCTCCGCCCTGACCTCCTTTGGTTATCAGCCCGGAACGGCAGACTGGCCGGTTGTGACGGGTCAGGATGCTGAAGCGGCTTCCGTCAAGCTGATCATCGCTGGACAGCAGTATTCGACGATACTGAAAGACACCAGAGACCTTGCCAAGGTTGCGGCCGACATGGTTGACGCGGTGCTTGCAGGAAATGAACCGGAGATCAACGATACCACCACGTATGACAACAACAAGAAGATCGTTCCTTCGTACCTGCTTATTCCGTACACGGTAACGGTCGAAAACTACCAGGAACTGGTTATGGATTCCGGTTATCTGACTGCAGACGACATCAAGTAAAATATACGGTAAATATTCGTATAAATAGCCAAAAAATCGGCTAGCGGTATGCAAATACCGCTAGCCGATTGAGGCTATACAGGTGTATAATATAATCGGTTCTGGGCAGATAAAGGAGTTAGACTATGGAAAAGTATATTTTAGAGATGAGGAACATCACAAAGACATTTCCGGGAGTCAAAGCTCTTGATAATGTTAACTTGCGGGTTAAGCCTCATAATATCCACGCGCTGGTTGGCGAAAACGGCGCCGGCAAGTCAACGTTGATGAATATTCTGAGTGGCGTGTATCCTCACGGTTCTTATGAGGGAGATATCGTCGTTGAAGGGGACATATGCATATTCAAATTCATCAACGACAGTGAAGCCAAAGGCATAGCAATCATACATCAGGAGCTTGCCCTCATTCCCAGCCTTTCAATCGCTGAGAATGTTTTTCTGGGAAATGAACAATCAAGCAACAAGCTGGTTATCAATTGGGACAAAACTCGTCAGAAAACAATAGAGATGCTGAAAAAGGTCGGTCTGGATGAAAATACCGATACGAAGGTGAAAGATATCGGCCTTGGCAAGCAGCAGTTAGTTGAAATCGTAAAGGCGCTTGCCAAGGACGTCAAGATACTGATACTGGATGAGCCGACAGCTGCGCTGAACGATGAGGATTCAGGCCATCTTCTGGATTTGCTCGTGGAACTCAAAGCACAAGGTATCACCAGCATTATCATATCACATAAGCTCAACGAGGTTACCAAGGTCGCGGACGAGATTACCATCATCCGTGACGGCGCAACGATCGAGACGCTCGTCAAAGGTGTGGACAACATCACTGAGGAGCGCATCATCAAGGCGATGGTGGGCCGCGAGCTGACGGATCGGTTCCCTAAGCGAGCCTGCAAACCCGGAGAGGTCTGCTTCGAGGTGGAGAACTGGAATGTGTTCAGCCCGGTGGATGATCAAAAACAGGTGATCCGGAACGTCAGCATGAATGTACGCCGGGGCGAGGTGCTGGGCATCGCGGGTCTGATGGGCGCAGGCCGCACCGAGCTGGCGATGAGTCTGTTCGGTAAAGCTTACGGCACAAAGATATCGGGCTCTGTCCACAAGGACGGCAAAGCACTGGTGATGCACGACATCAGCGATGCGATAAAAAACGGTATTGCATACGCCACGGAGGACAGGAAGTCTGCCGGCCTGATATTGATCGACGATATCAAGAGAAATATTACACTGTCGTCGCTGGACACTCTCAAACGGGGTTTGGTAATCGACGACAACAAGGAAATACAAGTGGGTGAGGACTACAGAGCCAAGCTCAACATCAAATCATCAAGTATTCTGCAAAAGACAGGAAACCTTTCGGGCGGAAATCAGCAGAAGGTGGTTTTCAGCAAATGGATTTTTTCGGACCCGGATATTCTTTTCCTGGATGAACCGACACGCGGTATCGACGTTGGCGCCAAATATGAGATATACACGATCATCAACGACCTTGTATCCCGCGGGAAATCCATTGTGATGATTTCATCCGAATTGCCCGAACTGCTGGGCATGAGCGACCGGATTTACGTCATGAACCGGGGAATGATCGTGGGAGAGCTTGAGGCGAAAGAAGCGTCACAGGAGAGGATCATGCAATGCATTATGCAGAGCAACAAGGAGGTAGTAAAATGAAAAGCATAAAGTCTGTTCTGAGAGGGAATATCCGTCAGTATGCCATGATCATTGCGCTGGTTGTCGTCGTTATTATTTTCCAAGTGCTTACCAAAGGCATATTGCTGCAGCCTCTCAATATATCAAACCTGATACAGCAAAACGCCTACGTGTTGATTCTGGCCATCGGCATGCTGCTGTGCATACTGACCATTGGCAACATCGACCTGTCTGTCGGTTCGGTTGTGGGGTTCGTGGGGGCAATGTCCGCCATATTCATACTGAAGATGGATATGCCTGTTGGGATCGCGATGGTGCTCTCGCTGATCATCGGATTCATCATCGGTGCGTGGCAGGGGCTGTGGATCGCATACATCGGCGTACCGGCGTTCATCGTGACGCTGGGCGGACAGCTTATATTCAGGGGCCTCACCATGGTGGTGCTGCAGGGCACAAGTCTCGCGCCGTTGCCGGAGACGTATACGTTTATGGCAGCTGGCTTTATCCCGGACTTTGCGAGCATTGAAGGTATCAACCTTTTGACTCTTATTGCGGGTGCAGTTGCGAGCGTGATATTCATCTTCAATGAGATCAGCAAGCGCGCCAACCGCAAGAAGTACAACTTTGATGTGTCGCATCCGCTTACGTTTATCGCCAAAATTGTTCTGATTACGGTTGTAATCATGGCGTTCTGCTACGCATTGGCGCTGTATAGGGGTATACCGATGGTATTGCTTATCGTGGTGATTCTGGTGCTGCTGTACACCTTCGTTACTGAAAAGACCATCCCCGGGCGTCACATCTACGCGTTCGGCGGCAATCCCAAGGCGGCTCGGCTTTCAGGTATCAAGACCAAGCGCGTACTGTTCTGGGTATACGTGAACATGGGTGTGCTGACGGCGCTGGCCGGCATTGTGTTCACTGGCCGCCTCAACTCGGCGACGCCCAAGGGTGGTTACGGATTTGAGCTGGACGCGATCTCCGCGTGCTTCATCGGCGGCGCATCCACCACGGGTGGTATCGGTACCGTTATCGGCGCGATCGTCGGCGGTTTGTTGATGGGCGTGCTGAACAACGGCATGTCGATCATGGGTGTCAGCATCGATTGGCAGCAGGCGATCAAGGGCTTTGTTCTGCTGGTTGCGGTTGGCTTTGATGTGCTGTCAAAATCCAAGTCCAAAACCTGATCATTGGCTGAAAAGCTAATTATACTCTGCGATAAAACAAGGAGGAGCAACTTGATCAGCAAATATCAATTCTGGTTTGTCATCGGCAGCCAAAACTTGTACGGGCCCGAGGTGCTTAAAGAGGTGGCCGAGCATGCAGCTCTGATGACGGCGGGCTTCAATGCCGACGAGCGCATCCCCTTTGAGGTGGTCTCAAAGGGTGTGATGACCTCCACGGAGGACATCAGCGACGTCTGCACAGCAGCCAACAGCGATCCCGCGTGCGCGGGCGTGATCAGCTGGATGCATACGTTTTCGCCGAGCAAGATGTGGATCAGCGGCCTGTCTTCTTTGAGCAAGCCGTATCTGCATTTGAACACGCAGTTCAACAAGCGGCTGCCATACGACACGATTGACATGAACTTCATGAACACCAACCAGTCTGCCCACGGTGACCGGGAACACGGCTTCATCACCGCCCGGCTGCGCATGAAGCGCAAGGTGATCTGCGGGCACTGGGAGGACGGTGAGTTCCGTTCGCGCATTGGTGGTTGGATGCGCAGTGCGGTGGGCGCTGTATTCAGCAAACGTGTCAAAGTGATGCGGCTGGGCGATAACATGCGCTACGTCGCGGTGACCGAGGGCGACAAAATTCAGGCGGAGAAGGATCTTGGCTGGAGCGTGAACACGTATGCCGTGGGTGCGCTGACCGAGCGTGTGCTGGCAGTGACCGATGCGCAGGCGCAAGTCAAGATGGCGGAATACAAAGAGAAGTATACCATCGATACGGATAACCTGGTCGCGGTGGTGTATCAGGCGAAGCTGGAGATTGCGCTGGAGCAGATGCTGGCCGAAGGCGGGTTCAGCGCGTACACCGACTGTTTTGAAGACCTGTACGGTCTGGAGCAGCTGCCCGGACTTGCTACGCAGAATCTGATGGCAAACGGCTATGGCTTCGGCGCTGAGGGCGACTGGAAAACCTCTGCGCTCAAAGCGGTGATGTCTGAGATGTCTTTGGGAACTGGGATGAACATCTCGTTCATTGAAGACTATACCTACGACTTTGATGACGGCAATGAAACGGTGCTGGGCGCACACATGTTGGAGATTTCGCCTGCGATCGCGGCGGACAAGCCGCGCATTGAGGTGCATCCGCTGGGCATCGGCGGTAAGAACGACCCCGCCCGGCTGGTGTTCGACGGCAAGTCCGGCGACGCGATACTCGTCACCATCATCGACATGGGCGGACGGTTCCGCATGATCACGCACGACATAAGCGCGGTGGAGCCCAAGGCGAAGATGCCGCTGCTACCGGTGGCGGGTGTGATGTGGAAGCCGATGCCCGACATGGTGACGGGCAACGAGTCGTGGATATTGTCCGGCGGGACGCACCACAGTGTGATCTCCTACGACCTGACGGCGGACATGATGCGCGACTTTGCCGAAATCATGGGCATCGAGTTCATCCATATCGGCAAGGACACAACCATTCCTGCGCTGCGCAATCAGCTGATGCTGGGTGACGTGATCTGGAAACGCTGACGCAAAACAATCCAATAACAAAACAAGAGGACAGTTCACACAAGAGACTGTCCTTTTTTGTTGTTTTTCAAAATACCCGAAGGAGATTTGCGCCGTAAATCAGTCAAAAAGTTACCTTTTGCCGACAACACTTTCATAGTCGTACAGCTCATCCATGTCGGTGAGCTCGCACACCATGAACGCGCGGATGTACTCCTTGTCGCGCGTGATGGAGTGGATGTAGTAGCCGTTCTTGAGATAGAATGCCACGGTGGAGCGCATCCGGCTGGCCGTGTGCAGCGTGATGGCGCGCACGCTGAGGGAGAGGCACTCGCGGCGCACCTTCTCCAGCAGCAATCCGCCGATGCCGAGCGACTGATACTCCGGATCCACCGCGAGGCGCGAGAGATACGCAATGCCGTCTCCCAGCACCTCGAAACGCACGGCCCCGGCCACCTTTCCGTCCACTTCACAGAGATACACATGCTTTTGGCGTATGTCCGAGAGTATCGCTTCGTCCGTCTCGTGCAGCGCGGCCACGCTGTCTTCGCGGCGTAACTCTTTCGCGTAGTTAATGAACGCCTTGCGCGTTACGGCTTTGACGGCGGCAACGTCCGCTTCGCCCGCCTTTTTGAATACGATGCTTTCCATCACTTCTTATCCTGCATCAGCAACGCCATCACGGCCTTTTGTGCATGCAGGCGGTTTTCTGCCTCATCGAACACCACGCTGTTGGGGCCGTCGATGATATCCGCCGTCACCTCTTCGCCGCGGTGCGCGGGCAGACAGTGGAGGAAGATGTAATCCTTCTTGCACAGCGACATCAGTTCTTTGTTCACCTGATACGCCGTGAAATGTTTGTATTTATCCTGCGCACCCGACTCCTGACCCATGCTGGCCCACACGTCGGTGTACACCGCGTCCGCACCCTCCGCCGCTTCTTTGGGGTCGTGCGTGACTACCAGCTTCGCGCCGCTGATGGACGCCGCTTCTTGAGCGGCTGCGAGCACTTCTGCGTCCGGCTCATAGCCTTCGGGGCAGGCCAGTGTCATGTTAAGACCCAGCTTGCCGCAGCCCACCAGCAGCGAGTTGGCCACGTTGTTGCCGTCCCCGATGTACGCCATCTTGCCGGTGAAGCTGCCCTTATGCTCGTAATACGTCTGCAGATCGGCAAGTATCTGGCACGGGTGCAGCAGATCCGTCAGACCGTTGATGACGGGGATGGTGCCGTATTTGGCGAGATCCTCCACGTCGCTCTGCTTGAACGTACGGATCATGATGCCGTCCACCATGCGCGAGAGCACCTGCGCGGTGTCGGAGATGGGCTCGCCGCGGCCCAGCTGAATGTCGTTGCTGGAGAGGAACTGCGCCGTGCCGCCCAGCTGGTAGATGCCCGCCTCAAACGAGACGCGCGTACGGGTGGAGCTTTTGGTGAATATCATCGCGAGTATCTTGCCTGCGAGAAGCGGCGAGCGCACACCCTTCTTGAGCTTCTTTTTCAGCTTGAGCGAGAGAGAGAGCACCTGCAGTATCTCGTCAGGGGTGTAGTCGGACAGGCGCAGCAGATGCTTCTGCGCAAATTCCTTCCGCGGCTGGTAGTTCATCAAATCTATCATTTCAATTGCCTCCTTAGCGAAACTATGCTTTTAAATATTCATGCAGCGGTATGTGGTGCACCTCGATATCCTTTGCGGTCATCACCGACAGCAGCGCCCCTAAGGTGTCCATCGACGTCACGCACGTCACATTGAACTCCATCGACGTACGCCGCAGTATGAAGCCCAATCTGTCCAGCAGCTTGCCGCGCGTGGGCGTGTTGATGACCATGGAAATCTCACGTTCCTTGAGCGCGCGGACCGCGTCGTCGTGGGGGATGAGCTGGCAGTCGATACCGCCCGCTGCAAACGTGGCATGCGTGCCTTCGGTGGCGGCGACGGTAAAGCCCATGCTGATCAGCTGCTGTGCAAACTCCAGTGATTCCTCCTTGTCACGGTCGGTAATGGAAAAGAGTATCGGCTTATCCTTGGCAGGGGTGCGCATACCAGAGGCGACAAAAGCCTTCGTCAGCGCCGCGAGATACGTAGTATCCGTGCCCATCACCTCGCCGGTGGATTTCATCTCCGGTCCGAGGAAGATATCCACCGTGGTCAGCTTGGAGAACGAGAACACCGGCGCTTTGACTGTGATCAGTTGGCTCTCCGGATGCAGGCCGGGCTTGAGCTCTAAGTCCGCCAGCGTCTCGCCCATCATCAGGCGCGTGGCTGCCGCCACCATAGGTACGCCAGTCACCTTGGAAAGCACCGGCACGGTGCGGCTGGCGCGCGGGTTCACCTCCAGCACGTACACCCTGTTTTCTTTATCGATGACAAATTGTATGTTGTAAAGCCCTTTGATGCCGAGTTCGACGCCGATGCGCTGCGCGTAGTCCACGATGGTACGCTTCACATGCACCGGCATGTTCTGCGGCGGATACACCGCGAAGCTGTCGCCCGAGTGCACGCCCGCCCGCTCAATGTGTTCCATCACGCCCACGATCATGGCGTCCTTGCCGTCGCAGATGCCGTCGATTTCGGCTTCCTTGCCGAGTATATACTTGTCGATGAGCACCGGGTGCTCCGGTGATATCCGCGCCGCCGCGCCCATGTACTCGGTCAGCTCCTGCGTGTTGTAAACGATCTCCATCGCGCGGCCGCCCAGTACGTATGACGGGCGCACCAGCACAGGGAAGCCGATCCGTTCGGCGATCTCCTTCGCGCTCTCCTGCGAGAACGCCGTCGAGCCGGCGGGCAGTGGGATATCCAGCTTCTCCAGCACCTTGAGGAAGCGCTCGCGGTCCTCGGCGCGGTCGATGCCGTCCACCGAGGTGCCGAGTATGTTCACGCCCACCTTGGCAAGCGGCGCGGCGAGGTTGATGGCCGTCTGTCCGCCGAACTGCACGATTACGCCTTCCGGCTTTTCGCGCTGGATCACGTCCAGCACGCACTCCCTGGTGAGCGGTTCGAAATACAGCTTGTCAGAGGTGTCGAAGTCAGTGGACACCGTCTCAGGGTTGGAGTTGATGATGATGCTCTCGTACCCCAGCTCTTTCAGCGCCAGCACGGAATGGACACTGCAGTAGTCGAACTCGATGCCCTGCCCGATGCGGATGGGGCCAGAGCCCAGCACAACCACTTTTTTGCGGCCGCTGTCGCGCGATTCGTCGTCGTCGTCGTAGCAGGAGTAGTAGTACGGCGTTTTGGCTTCGAACTCGCCCGCGCACGTGTCTACCATCTTATAGGTGGGCAGTATGCCGAACGCCATACGCAGCGCCTTAATGGCGGCTTCCTGCGTGCCGATGAGGTTGGCGATATAGCTGTCGCCAAAGCCGTAGCGCTTACACCGTTTCAGCAGTTCCATCGGCATGGTGTCGATGGTGTGCTTTTTCAGCTCCTTGGCCAGCCGCACGATGTTCTGCAGCTTGCCGATGAAGAACTTGTCGATGCGCGTGATATTGAATATATCGTCCGCCGTCCAGCCGCGCTCCAGCGCTTCGGACACCACGAATATGCGCTCGTCGTCCGGGTTCTTCAGCGAGTTTTCGATCTGCGCGTCCGTCCATGCCGCGATGGTTTTCATGCCCAGCTGATAGTCCAGCTTCACGTCCAGGCTGTCTATAGCCTTTAAGAGCGATTCCTCGAGATTGCGGCCGATGGCCATCACTTCGCCGGTGGCCTTCATTTGCGTGCCCAGCGTCCTTGTGGCGGTCACAAATTTGTCGAAAGGCCAGCGCGGCACCTTGGTGACCACGTAGTCCAGCGCGGGCTCGAAGCAGGCGCACGTTTCGCCGGTGATGGGGTTGGTGATCTCGTCCAGACCGTAGCCCACGGCGATCTTCGCGGCGGCGCGGGCGATGGGGTAGCCCGTCGCCTTGCTTGCCAGCGCCGACGAGCGACTGACACGCGGGTTCACCTCGATCACAACGTAGTCGAAATTGTCCGGGTTCAGCGCGTACTGCACGTTGCAGCCGCCTTCGATGCCCAGAGCCCGGATGATCCGTATGGACGCGCTGCGCAGCATCTGGTACTCCCTGTCCGCCAGCGTCTGCGACGGTGCGACCACGATGCTGTCGCCCGTGTGGATGCCGACGGGGTCGAAGTTCTCCATGTTGCACACGACGATACAGTTGTCCTTGGCATCGCGCATCACCTCGTATTCGATCTCCTTGTATCCGGCGACGCTCTGCTCCAGCAGCACCTGCCCGATCATCGAGAACGACAGGCCCTGCGCCGTGATGTTCTTCAGCTGTTCCATGTTCTGTGCGATGCCGCCGCCCGTGCCGCCCAGCGTATAGGCCGGCCGTATGATAACGGGGAAACCCACCTCGTTCGCAAATACGGTCGCCTCCTCAATGGAGGTGGCGATGACGCTGCGTGCGACCTTCTCGCCGATGCGCTCCATCGTTTCCTTGAACAGCTCGCGGTCCTCCGCCTTTTTGATGGAAGCCAGCGATGTGCCCAGCAGCTCGATGCCGAGTTCATCCAGTATGCCGCTTTCGTCCAGCTCCACTGCCATGTTGAGGCCGGTTTGCCCGCCCAATGTGGCGATGATACCCTGCGGGCGTTCGGCGCGCAATATGGCGGAAATCGTCTCCACAGTGATGGGTTCGATGTATACCCGGTCGGCCATCTCCGCGTCCGTCATGATGGTGGCCGGGTTGGAGTTGATCAGCACCACCTCGTAGCCTTCCTCACGGAGCGCTTTGCAGGCCTGCGTGCCCGAATAGTCGAACTCCGCAGCCTGTCCGATGACGATGGGCCCCGAGCCGATCACCATGATCTTTTTCAAGTCTTCCCGCTTGGGCATTCCGGATACCTCCTGGGTATTGGTTGGGTTCTGACCTTTGAAGGCCTAAGACCTTGGAGGCGCTGCCTCCAAACCACCGCTTAAGGGGCTCGCCCCTTAAGAATCCCATTTGTAAAATGCCATATTCATGGCTTTTTCTCTCTTTGTTAGTTCCCTCAGTAGCAGCTGCTTAATGAGGAACGATGTTTTAGTTTATCTTTTGCGTCTTTTCTTAAAGAAAAGACGCGGGGGTGCGGGGGCGGAGCCCCTGCGGTCTTGGCCCTTATCTTAATACTTCTTTTAATGCCGCTATCAAAGTATCAATGTGCTCTTTTTGTATCACGTAGGGCGGAACGAGGCGCAGCACGTTCTGACCGGCGGTCGCCGTCACGAACCCGGCCTCCAGCAGCGCCTTCTTGACGTCCAGTGCGGAGACGGAAGCATCGAGATCGACGCCCAGCATCAGGCCGCGCCCGCGCACATCGACGATGGCGGGGCAGGACGCCTGCAATGCCTTGAGCTGTGCCATGAAATACGCGCCTGTTTCAGCTATATGGGAGAGGATATCCGTGTCCACCAGCTTGCATGAGACGTAGTACGCCGCAGCGCAGGCCATGCGGTTTCCGCCGAATGTGGAACCGTGGTCGCCCGGTGCGAAGGATTTGGCCGCTGCGCCGCGCGCGAGAAACGCGCCGACAGGGAACCCGTTACCCAGCGATTTGGCCAGCACCACGACGTCGGGCGTTGCGCCCAGCGCGGGGGAGGCGAGCAATGCGCCCGTGCGCCCCATGCCCGTCTGTATCTCGTCCGCGATCATCAGCGCGCCGTTAGTGTCGCAAACGCGGCTGATGGCCTGAAAGTATTCCGGCGTGACGGGGATGATGCCGCCCTCACCGAGTATGGGCTCCACCAACACCGCCGCGGTGTAGCTTGACACGGCGGCTTCCAGCGCGGCGATGTCATTCGCCGGAACGTAGGTAAACTTGTCGATCAGCGGCTGGAAAGCCTCGTGGAACCGCACCTGACCGGTGGCTGCCAGCGTTGCCAGCGTACGCCCGTGGAAGCTGCCCTGCATCGTGATGATCTCGGTGCGCGGCTGGCCTTGGCCGAAATGGTACTTGCGCGCCAGTTTGAGCGCACCCTCCACCGCCTCCGCGCCGCTGTTGGACAGGAACACGTTGTCGTAACCGGTGGCAGTGCACAGCTTTTCGGCCAGCCTCGCCTGCGTTTCGTTGTAGTAGTAGTTGGACGTGTGCATCAGGCTGTTCACCACGTCAGTGAGCGCCTGCTTGTAGCCCTCGTCCGAGTAGCCGAGGCAGTTGGTTGCGATGCCTGACAGGAAGTCGGTATAGCGCTTGCCCGTGCTGTCGAACAGGTACACGTCCTCTCCGCGCACGAACTCCACCGGCAGCCGTTTGCCGAACACAGGGGAGAAGTACTGCTCATCCAGTTTTGCGATTTCGTCAATCGTCATGATTATTACTCCCTGACCATCGTCCCGATGCCGGTATCGGTGAATATCTCGAGCAGTATCGGGTGGGGGATGGTGCCGTTCAGTATATGGGTACGTTTCACGCCGCTGCGGATGGCCTTGATGCAGCCGTCCACCTTGGGCAGCATGCCACCGGATATCACGCCGTTGTTGATATACTTGTAAATCTCGTCAATGGAGATCTCGTAGATCAGGGTATCGGGATCGTCCGGAATGCTGCGGATGCCGTCGATGTCCGTGAGGAACATCAGCTTCTCGGCAGCCAGCGCTGCGGCGATGTCGCCCGCCACGGTATCCGCATTAATGTTGTAGCTTTCGCCGTCCTCGCCCGCGCCGATGGGCGCGATGACCGGGATGTATTCATCCTGCGTCAGCGTGTTAAGGAGCTTGGTGTTGATGCTGGTGATCTTGCCCACGCGGCCGTAGTCAAAGCCGTCGTCGCCCAGCAGCTTTTCCGCCTGCAGCAGCATCGCGTCCTTACCGCACAGGCCGATGGCCTTCGCGCCCGCCACGCCCAGCTGCGAAACGATTTCCTTGTTGATCTTACCGGACAGCACCATCTGCACGATTTCCATCGTGGCCGGATCGGTCACACGCAGACCGTTGTGGAAATGCGGCTCGATCTCGTATTTCTTCAGCAGCGCATTGATGTCGCCGCCGCCGCCGTGCACCACGATGGGGTTGACTCCCACGTATTTCAGCAGGGTGATATCCTGCATGATCTTTTTGGACAGCTCCTCGGAGAGCATCGCCGCCCCGCCGTATTTGATAACCACCGTCTTGCCGGACAGCCTCCGGATATACGGAAGCGCCTCGATCAGTATATTGGCTTTTTCATAGTATTTATCCATGTTACAAGTACCATCCTGTGTTGTTTAATCCTTCTGTTTCATCGAACCCGCAGACGAGGTTCATGTTCTGCACCGCTTGGCCCGCCGCGCCTTTGATGAGGTTGTCGAGGCAGGAGACAACGATGAGGCGGTTGACCCGCTTGTCGAGTACGAAGCCGATCGCGCAGTTGTTGGAGCCGTTCACATGCTTGAGCTCCGGCAACCTCCCGCCTGTAACCTGTACGAAGGGTTCATCTTTATACACCGCATATGCAGCCGCGATATCCGCCTCCACCACGCCCGCCTTGGGAGATAGGTAGATGGTGGACAGTATACCGCGCTTGACGGGCATCAGGTGGGGCGTGAACGACACCGCGACCTCCGTACCTGCCGCAAAACCCAGTTCCTGTTCGATCTCCGATGTGTGTCGGTGAGTGGCCACGCCGTAGGCCTTGAACGACTCGTGCACCTCGCAGAAGCTGTTGGTCAGCTTCTCACTGCGGCCCGCGCCCGTCACGCCCGACTTAGCGTCGATGATGATGCCGCTTGGCTCCACAAGGCCGCATTTGAGCAGTGGATACACCGCGAGTATGGAGCAGGTGGTATAGCATCCCGGGTTGCCGATCAAGCGGGCGTGTTTGATGCGCTCGCGGTACAGCTCCGGCATGCCGTATACACTCTCAACCAGCAATTCCGGCGCGGCGTGCTTTACCTTGTACCAGCTCTCGTACACAGAGATATCGTTGTATCGGAAGTCGCCCGACAGATCGATTACCTTGATGCCCTTGGCGATCAGCTGCGCCACCGTTTCGGCAGACGTACCGTGCGGCAGGCAGGTGAACACGATGTCACTGTCTTTAGCGACTGCGTCGCAATCCAACTCCTCCAGCGCATAATCGCTTGAGAAGAAGCTAGGATAGAGTTCGCTCATCTTCTGACCCGCGAAGCTTTTGGAAATGGCGTGCGTCACGGTCACCTGCCCATGAGCTGTGAGCAGCCGCATCAGCTCCGCGCCTGCGTATCCTGTGGCGCCGATTACGCTTGCTTTGACCACTACAAATGGCCTCCCTCTTTTGAATTGTTTATAATTATACATAAAAATGAATAAAAATGCAACACCTTTTTGGTTGCATGTATAGAAATATTTAATATAGAAATAAATTTGAAAAATCGCTAAAGTTCATGTTTTTTCGTCCGATATATATAACGTATTGGTCTGTTTATACGGAAACAGGCCTGTTGAAAACAAAATAATTATCTGTCCGATAATAGCAAAACTGTTGAAAAGCAGTGACGCAAAGCCAAGGGTCTAAGGTCGATGACTATGACAGCCGGTTGCCGAAGAAGATATTCTTTACATGTCTTTTTCATTTGGCAATGGCCTGAAGTGGAAAGGCATTTTTTAATGCCAAACGCCACAAAGTGCCATCACTCTGTCATTGATCTGTACCGAAACGAATCGAGCACCAAAAAGGAACAGGGTGCTCATCCGGAGGGCAGCAAATGAAAAAGTCAAAATTCAGGTTTTTATACTTTATACTGGCGGCATCGCTGATGATCAGCGCGGCGATGGTGGCTGTCGGTGTTTCAAATTCCCGTATCGTTGAAGCGGCAGCCGCCGCGACGCAAACACCCGCTCAGCAGACAAGCGAAGCAAGCCCGACGGCGGACCCAACTCCGCAGCTTACGCCCGATGCAACGACAACGCCCCTGGCGACGGATCAACCCAGAACCGCTGGCAACTCAATTGAGGCGGTGGTGCTCGCCGAAAAAGAGGTTGTGTCCGAAAGCGCCGCAGACGACAGCAAGCCAGAAACCCAAGCCGAGACCGCTGGAGATGCGGTCGTGGAGCCGGAAGCAGCGGACAGGGAGATCACTCCCGTTACGGAGGCCCCGGTCGTTGTGTCAGACAACCCTGAAGAGGAAGCGGTACCGGGTGTCTATGTCATTGAGAGTGAACGCTTTGGAATCGACAGCACCGGCGGCAGCGCCCGGGCCACGACGGACGGCATCAACGAAGCGCTGGAGTGGGCAAAAGCTCAGGGCTATACGACGGTCAAATTCGACAAAGGCACATACATGGTCCAGTGCAACTGGCGCGACCGGTGCATCGCTCCGACAGACGGCATACTGGTGCCCTCGGGACTTACGCTGGATCTTAATGGCTCTACATTCAAGATGGAGCCCAATAGCTTTCCTGAATACACCATATTCGGCATCGTGGATGCCAGCGACGTGACAATTAAGAACGGTACACTGATCGGCGACCTGGATGACCACGTGTACGCGTCTAGTTCCAAATCTCCCACGCACGAATACGGCTTCGGGGTCGTTATCTCCGCCGGAACCAACGTGGTCATACGGGATCTCAATATCAGCAAGATGACGGGTGATGGTATCATTGTGGAAGGTTCTTACGCGGCGCTGGCCGACGGCGGGCGCGTGTCCAAAAAGGTTCGCCTGCTGGATAATAAAATATTCAATTGCCGGCGCCAGGGCATCAGCGTCATCGGCATGCGTGACAGCGAAATAGCCGGCAACACGATCTATGGCATCAAGGGTACCGACCCGCAGTACGGCATTGATATCGAGAAGGAGCTGGACTACGTCGTCGACAAGCTGAAGATACATGATAATGTGATCTACGACTGCTCGGGCGGCGCGATCAGCTGCCACAGCGGTACAGACTATGAGGTATACAATAACGTATGCAGCGGCAACATACTGACGGTGTACTCGACCTACATCAAGCTGTACAACAACACCATCAAGAACAGCTTCATTCAGGTGATGCGCGGCTCATCCAACATTACGGTAGAAAACAACATCATGGATGGAAACAGCTGGGTCCAAATCGACTAAGCGAATCAATTGAGTATAAACCAACAGCCTCCTGCATGGTATAACGTGCGGAAGGCTGTTTTAGATTATCGAGATATACCAGTTTATATTCCCATACCGTTGTTTGCCGGAGTGGGGCTGCGGCGCAGAAAACGTCTCACCAGCGCCCGAAAGCCAGTGTTTAACAACCAGAGGCCGCAGAACGCGACTGCGGTGGCTATAACCGCGCAAATCACCGCTTTTTCAGCCAGCACCAGCCAGCCTTCTCCCAATTCAACAGCATCCAGTATGAAGCTGCAGGCGAAATAAGAGGCGGCGCACAGACCGGCCACGACTGCCAATTCACTGTATATCGTCATCCTGCGATTAAACACATGAGCATAAACCAATCTAAAATTGCCCGGCTGGAGCACGAGGTAGGCCGCGGCCACGGTGCCGCTCAGAACGCCCGTGATGCCAAAAGGTGCAGCCAGCGCCACAGATATCACCAGATTGACGACCGCCTGCGCAATGGTGAACTTCTTGGATTCGGTATACAGGCCGCGGGCATCGCGTGCAGCGTATATCACCGGCATAAACAAATAGTCTGCCAGCACCAGACCGAACATGACGAGAGGCAGGGAGTGTATTTGATACTCCCGACCGATCCACAGCTCCACAAACGGGTTGGCCAGCAGCAGGAAAACGGGAATCATCACGCAGATACAGAAGAAAGAAAAAGCGAGCAGCTGCTTGAACGCGGAATAGCTGTCCTCATCACCGCGGGTGATTTTGAGCGCCAGTGTCGCGCGCATGCCTTCGATGATGCGGTAGATTACCGTGTTGGGATAGGCAATCAGCGTTGCGAACGCGCTGTATATCGTCACGTTCTTCAGTGCGCTGAGCAGCGACAGCACCACGTTATCGGTATTGCTGGTGACCATGGACGACACCTGATGCGCGTAAACGGCTTTGGTCATGCGGGAAGCCACATATTCCGGAGCGGCGGTCAGGCTGAAGGAGGGGCCGTACAACCGAGCGATCAACCGACGATACACCAGCTTTGACAGCGCGAGGAAAACAAGGTTGACGCAGAGTACCAGCGGCAGAGGCAGCGGCGTGAAGCGGATCAGCAGTATCTCCGCGACCAGCGTCAGTATGTCCTTCACGCCTTCCACGGTGACCACGATATACTTCTTTTCTTTGATCTCTATGAGGCAGCGTTCCGGCAGCGTATAGAAGAACGGCGCGCTGATGCGTATGCCGATGGCTGCGAGTATCAGCAGCGTGTCCCAATACTGAACGCCCTGTCTGAGCAGCAGCGCGGAGTAGACTGGAATGATGGCGACTGCGACGAGCAGCATTTTGCCGGTGACGCGCAGCATGCTCCTTTGCAGTCCGGTAAAAAGGGCGGATACTTTGGGGAAGTCTCCACCGCTGAACGGCGCGTACATATGGTATTGGTAGGCAGCGGACATGCCGGTCTGGAACAGGATCAGGTAGGCGCTCATCTGCAGCGCCGCCTGCACGACGCCGTTGACGTTGTCGCCGTATGTGCCCAGCAGCACGCTGAGCCGGTAAAAGCTCAGTATTCCCTGAATCAGCGCTATGAATATGACTGAGGATGCGGTTTTCACACCCATCTTTGTCTTGCTCAATTGTTCCTCCGCTTAATTGTGCTGCGGGGCCGTATCTCCGGCTTGTCCGTTCCCGGGCTGCGCCAGGCTCTTTATCACCTGCTCGTAGATGCGGCAGATTTCAGCTTTGGCGCTTTCAAGAAGAAAAGGCTGCACCATATCCAAAGCCTTGCGTGACATTTCGGCACGGAGCTGCGGAGAGCGGTACAGCGAAAGCAGTCGATCCGCCATGGAGCGGGCATCGCAGGTGTTTACCAGAAAGCCGTTTTCACCATCAGTGATGACATCAGCGTGACCCCTGACCCTTGTGGCCACCACGGGCAGACCGGTGGACAGCGCTTCCACGAGATTGATGCCAAGACCCTCGCGTTGCGAGGAGGATACTGCCACATCCGCGGCGCTGAGCAGCAGTTCCATATCCGTCCGGTATCCCATCAGCCAGACGTTGTCCGTGATTCCCAGTGAAACCGCTGCCAGCTCAAGTTCATTCCTCATTGGTCCGCGACCCGGCAGCAGCAGCAAAACATGGGGCACAGACTCTTTGAGCAGGTTCACAGCCTTAAGCAGCATCAGCTGGTTTTTGTCCCGGCTGTATTCTCCGGCGAATATCAGCACGAACGCATCAGGACTGATACCGTTGCTTATCCGGCTCGCCAGTTTGTTATCGAGTGTCTGCGGAAGAAAGCGCGAGCTGTCTACGCCCACACCCGGCACCTTAAATATGCCTCTTGCGGGCGCGAAGCGGTAGCGCTTTGCCGCATCGCAGTCTTCGGTGTTGATTGTGATCAGTATGTCCGTACAACGGCACAACCATTTTTCCACTATGCGGAACAACGTACCGAGGATGCGCGGCGCGCCGTGATAAAAATGAAAGCCGTGAGCGGTGTAGATCACGACTGTGCCTTTCTTACGTGCTTTTCTGGCAGCCAGCCGCGTGAGTACGCTCACGACCGGCGTGTGACAATGTATGATTTCGTATGAGTTGTCATCGATGACCGCCTTCAAAGCCCGGTAGCACTTCAGGTTTTTCAGCTTGAACGGGCTGCGCTCAAAGGCAATTTTAAAATGGCGGTCAATACAGGACGGAGGGCTGCCGCTACCGCATGCGGCATGGACTTCAAAGCCGTTATCCTTGAAATACTGCATGTAGGGGACATGGAAGTTGGCCAGATGCCCCATGATCGATGCGGTAAAAAGAACCTTCATGTTTTATGCCTCCGGCCCTGATTTGGCAGGCCGCTTGCTGCGCTTGTCTGATCCGTCATGCCTGCATCCTTTTGGACTCGTACGCCTTTTTTTCGGGAGGCGGGCTGAGCTTAACGACCTGGCTCTTTCTTTTGAGCTGCTTTTTGCGGTATTCCGAGAAATCCTCCAGCGGTACGTCTCCCTCGGGCAGCACATCCTTATGCGAAAGAATGACGCCGAAGGTTTTGAAGAATATCTTCACGTCCAGCGCAAAGGAGATGTTGTCAGCATATTCCACGTCCAGCGCAAAGCGTTCATCCCAGTTCAGGTTGGCGCGTCCATTGATCTGAGATAGGCCGGATAAACCCGGACGGACGTTGAAGCGCCTCCGCTCAGTGTCAGAAAACCATTCGTAATAGCTGAGCAGCAGCGGCCGCGGGCCGATAAAGCTCATCTTACCGGTTAGTATGCTGACGAACTGCGGAATCTCATCCAGACTCAGCAGGCGGATGATCCTGCCCGGTACGGTCAGCGTTGAGACCGTGGCCCAGATGTTTTCACCGGACAGCTCGCGCTTCATCGTCCTGAATTTGACGATCTTGAACACCTCGCCGTACCTGCCGTTGCGCTCCTGTCTGAACAGTACGCTTCCGTGAATGTCATCCAGCTTGATTGCCAGCATGCAAACAAGCGCGATTGGGCTGAGTATGACCAGAGCCGCAATCGAGAGAGCGATATCAAAGACACGTTTCACGGCCCGTTCGTAGAAACCGGCCCGATGATTATGTTTTTGTTCCATTACGTAGCTCCTTCCTCGCCCTTGAGCAGGGTATATACTGATACATCGGCATTTTTGCCATCTTTCTTGATACGTGAATAAAAAATGGCATCGCGGGTGAAACCGGTTGCTTCAGCGGCGGCTATCGTATCCGCATCGTCCGTCAAGCAACGCACAGCCACATGCTCCATCCGCAGGTGCAAAAATGCGTTGGACGCCAGCAAAGAGAAAGTTTCGGCTTTATCACCCGAATCCGCAAGCGCCGCCCATACGTTGACCCGCCCGTTGCGGTAGTCGATATCCTGATAGGCGCAGATGCCGATCACTTCTGACGACTGCCGGTCCACCACGGTGAAGTAGAAATCGTTCCTTCTGACGGCGGCAGCGAGCCAGCCGTTAAAATCCATATCCAGCGCCTTCGAGGGAAACCCCATCAGATTGGCCGAAATACCCGGGAGCCTTAAGATCGCAAGTATGATGAAAGCGTCTGCCGGTTCTATGGCGCGCAGTTCAAGTAATTCATTCAGCAGCAGCATCGGCGACACCTGCCTTTTGTAAATAATTCGAGCGGTTGACGGACCAGGATACAAGATCAATCCTTGAACCGTTTCGATATACAGCCTTGCGCAGTATGCCTTCAAATACGAAACCGGCCTTTTCCAGCACCCGCATGGAGGCTTTGTTACCGTCCAGATGATAAGCGCAAACGCATTGGAGCCCCTTTTCCAGAAACAGGTACGCCAGTACGGCGCGCACGGCATCGGCGGCGTAGCCGTGGCCCTGATGCTCGGGCAGCACCTTGTAGCCCACCTCTCCGGTGCCGTTTTCCGCATCAATCTTGGCTGCGACAAGGCTGCCGACGGCGTGCTCTCCGCTTTCGATGATGAAGCGTTCCGCGTTTTCGTGCGGAAGAACGGTCTCAAACCATTCGTTCTGCTGCCGCGACGATACAGGAAAACCGAAGTCAACAACGGACAGCGCTATCTGCGGGTCGTTGATCAGATTTCTCAGAAACTCCATATCCCTGTATTCGATGCGGCGCAGTGTGACAGCCCCGTATTGTAGCATCATAAACCTCCGCCGCTTCAGGCGCGGTATTCCGGAAAAAAGCCGGGTCTTTCGGCGGCTGCCAGCGTCTGATTACGCAGCTGCAGCAACCGGTCATACTTATCACGGTCAAATATCTTCCGGCCCGCATGGAAACGGGTGTCGGCGTTTCGGTTAAAGTTGCTTTTGAACTGGTAGATGTTATCATCCGCAGACCCGAGGCCGCCGCCCAGATGAAATTCCCTGATGCCATTTTCGCAGCCCCACAAGGCTTCGGTATACAAGAGAAGCGGGACAGGAGACAGGTGTTGGTAGTCCTTCTTGGAGGCCTGAAGATGGCTGTGCATCTTGTGGTTGCCGTAAATCACCAGCTCCATCGCAGCCACATGACCGCAGCAGAGGGCGTAGAATATGACCGCGTTATCTGGCATATCCCGGCGGATGCTGTCAAAAAACTCATGGCTGAAGAAGTAATATGGCTTCGCCTGATTGCGCGACATCGTTTCATTATACATTTCGGAAAACAGCGTGAAAATCTCCGGCGAGTTGCCGCTGCTTACGCCGACGCAGTCCCGCTGTGCCTTTCTGATCCTGTTGTGCGTTTGCGGCCTGATGTTGCCATCGATTACCCCGGGTGACGAGAGGTCGAGGAATATTGTCTTGCCCATCTCGACGATCTCATACATCGGCGTGAGGCAGCCATAGTTCTTAAGCAGCGGATGGAAGCGGACGAATTCGCTGACGATTCCATTTTGCCGGCAGTATTCGCAGTACGCCTCATCAAGCTTTTTGACGGCGGCTTCGGAGCGGTCGCCCTCGATCAAGAAGCCGCCGTAGCCGTATGGCGTGGACAGATCGAAATATGTTTTGTCCGACAATACTCCCGAAAACGGGAGGGCGGCAGCGATATCGCGCTTCATCACCACGTTGACAGCGCGTGTATCCGGCGACTCGTAAAAGAAAAGCAAAGGCTCACCGTCTCCGTGCAGACGGAAGGCCTTCGTGTATTGCGGCAGATAATAGACGTCGTGATTCTCGAATTCTTTGACTGTGCTGAGCCACTGCTCTTCTTCGCCCAGTCCTAAGACCTTCAGCATACAATGCCCCCAATGCCTATGTGTATAAAACCTATATCGATCCTTTCCGCGCTGTCTTAATACCCTGCGCGGACGTTTTTATCATTCTGTCTGCAGTCGGGCGTTTGGCCCCAGCGTGTTGCCGTGAAGATCTATGTTGCTGGCTTCGGAATAGACGGCCAGCAGTCCTTCTTCGATCAGGTTGCCGTATATCTTTACGTTGCTGGACTTCACAGCCAGCACGCTGCCCCGGCAGGCGTTGTCGAACGCCTGATAGTTGGCGCCGCTGTGACAGCTGATGGCGCCGCCCGCGCACCCGGCGATCACGTTGTGATGGATCTCAAGGTTGTCCACGATATAGTCCATCTCCGTCTCAACGTCGATTCCGAACTGCGGGTTTGTGCCCTTGATGAAGCTGATGCGGTTGTGGGCAATCTCGCTGTCCACTGCGCCGATCACGCTGATGCCCTGCCTGCGGCAGTCTGATATATTGCAGCCCAGTATCCGCACGCGGGAGGACACGAGGCCTCCTTCAGCCATCGGCTTGTACGAACCCTCCAGTATGATGCCGTCGCCCGTCATGCCGCGGATGGTGACGCCCTCTATCAGCACGTCGCTGCTGGCGGACACGCAGATGCCAAAGCCGAACTCATGCGAGGGCGAAAATTCGCTGGGCTCGTAGATGTGGCTGTCTCTGTCGCCGACCAGCGTGCCGCCCAGTATCGTTACGTCACTCTGACCCACAATGCCGAATATGGTGTATTCGGGATAGCTGTTGGGCTCTATTACGAACTCTGAACTACCGAGGTTCAGCGTCAGCCCCGAGGGCACCAGTATGCCGTCTGTGGGCGCTTCAAACCGGTTACGCCAGTTGCATTGTATCAGGTACGTTCCCTCTTCAAAGCGAATATAACTGTAACCCTGCTGCTGCGCCCATATCAGCGCGGCGTTGATGCCGTCCGTGGTGGCACGCGCATTGCCGCCGTTGCTGTCTATGCCAAACCGGTCGTTCTCCACCGTATACCACTGAGTGCCTTCGGGTTCGGATAAGCCCTGCAGGCAGCCTGTGCCGTGGGCGGCCATAAAATCCAGCACGGCCATGCGCGCGTGCAGGCCGTGAATGTATACGGTCAGCGCCATCAATATCACGGCAAAAACCGTGAGCAGCAGGTTTCGTGCGTTAAAGTATTCGTTTGAAATCAGCGTGATGCCGTTTTTATTTATATTCATCACTGTTTAGATAACCCGGTTAAGCCTTTTTGAAAACAAAAAGCGCATCAGATAGCCGGGAAAATAAAACGGAAGCAGCATAGTCCGCGACAGCCGCAGCTGTATCAGTCCGCGCAGGGAAACGCGGCGCGCCAGCAGGTGCTTGACAGCAGTAACGAAATACCGCTGGACGACGGCATGTTTGAAGCAGCCGCGGGGCAACGCACCCGTCTGTGCATTGGCCGCAAGCATACGGCGTGCCCAGGCTTCGGTCTCTGCGAGACTGAAGCCCGACTTGGCGCTTTCGGTGCAGAAGCTGTCGTGCAGCAGCGCTTCCTGATCGCTGGGAACGATGCCCAACAGGCGCAGCTGATCCGCCCGGATGCGGCGCGTGCTGGTTATCTGCTTGCCGCTGGATGCCGAGGATATCTGCAGGCTGTGCACGCGGTAGTAGAGCAGCACGCGCGGGTATTCGCAGATGCGGCCAAGGTATACGCTTCGTGACCACAGCTCGTAGTCCTCAGCGGCGCGGTAGCACAGGTTATCCTTGTACCGGAGCGCATGCTCCCGGATAAAGGATGTTCGGAACATCACCGTGGGATGCACCACAGAGCAGCCGAAGAATATCTCCGTTCGCATGTGCTCAGGGCGGGTCAGGTGCGGGGCGAAAACACCTTTTTTCTTACCGAACATGCGTGCCTGCGCACACACGATGTCGATATCACGTCGGCGCTGCATGAAACGCACCTGCTTTTCAATACGCCAAGGCAGGCTGATGTCGTCTGAATCCATGCGGGCAATATAGTCGCCCCGCGCCACGCCGATACCCCGGTTCATCGTGTAGGCAATGTGCCGGTTGACCTCGTTGCGCAGCAGCGTGATGCGGTCGTCCTCGTAGGATCGGATCACGTCCACGTCGTTGCCTGTGGACGCGTCGTCAATGATGATCAGCTCAAGGTTGGCATACGTCTGCGAGAGTATGCTCTCAATGGCGCATCTCAAATACGGCTCCGGCGTGTTGTAATTGGGCATCACAACGGAGACGAGGGGGATGGATTCATTTGAGAGGCTGCGCCCGTTTGCTTGTTTCATCACGTTTCACCATAAATCGCTAAATTATAACATGCTGAGGAAATTTACGTCAAATATGCTCTTGTACGGCAATACGTCGCCATAGTTGCTTATAGCCGTGTTGAACACCCACAGGCCGGTGACCACCAGCATCACGTACGCGCCCATGCGGTATTGCGCGCCTCGCGTGGGCATGCTTCGCACCAGTGCGGGCAGCAGCACGATCCACGACACGGCAAAGTACAGCGACAAGCGGTTCAGCACATCCAGTATGTATCCAAGGTAGCTGAATGCCACCTCGAACACCGCCATGATGATCCAGAAATGGTTGCGCTCGTCGTGCGCCACCAGCTGCTTGCGGTACAGCAATATGGGCACGATGATGGGCGCTCGCAGCAGCATCAGGCCGATGCGCAGCACCACGTCCGGCTGAGAGCCAGACTCCTGGAGATAGAGATGGCGGATTCGGTCGAACAACGACCCAAACACGGAACCCAGCACGAACAGCAGCAGCATTGCGGAAAACATGATGATGCGAACGTTGCGCTCATAACGTTTGGTGCCGCGGAACAGCCAGAAGGGCAGCACGATGAGCGCCGAGTAGTGGAACATCAGCGCGATAAGCATCCACAGTGCCGCTTTTTTGTAGTTGTGCTGGAAAAGATAGCGTGTGGCGTAGAACACGATGGCCACCGAAATCATCTGACGCATGATGTTGAGCGTGGTGGAGAACATCAGCAGCAGGAATACGAACACAGACAGCATCACGGATATCTTTCCGTGGTAGTCCTCCATCGTGCGGTAGATGAAGCCCAGTAGAAGCAGCGCGGATATGAAGAATATGGGCAGCGGGCTGCCGAATATCGCCTTAACGAGCAGGTTCATCAGCACATACAGCGGTTCCACCTCGAGCAGCTGCTGTACCCACTGGGCAGACGTGCTGATGCTGTTGATTGCCTCGTAAAGGCTGATGTACGTCTTGTAGTCTGTGCCCACCTCCCAGCGGAAGGAGGACAATAAAAAGGGCACGAGGAAGGACAGCAGCAGAAAGGCACGGTTGGGACGGAAGCTCTGTGTGAAGGAGGGCGACAGCGCCGTGGGGCGCGTGGCGCGCTGATATACCTGCGACAGCCCAGCCAAGGCCGCGGCCAGCGCGAAGCAGCCGAGGTAAAGCAGTATGGAAGAAATGTGCTGCATCTGAATACTCATGACAAATCCTGCTCCGGTTCCGTGCTGTACAGACGGATAATCTGCGCCGCGTTCGCTGTCGCATCAAAGCCCCTTTGGCGAACAGCATGGGTACGTACCGCCGCATCGGGACGGGCAGAGCTGTCCATGATAGCAGCCGCTGCGGCAATCCACGCGGATGCGCCCGATGAGAGCGGCAGTGCATGGAACAGCCCGAGACCCATGTCCGCAGCATCCGGTACGCCGGAGGAGACGAGTACGGGTGTGCCCGCGGCCTGCGCTTCCAGCGCCGCGAGTGAGAAACCCTCGGTATACGACGGTACGATCACCATGTCGAAGCACTGCATCAGCTTCGGCACGTCGCTGCGCACGCCGAGGAAACAGACGGTATCGGCCAGCCCCAGCTGCTCAGCGTGGCGGGACAACTCGTCCAGCAGTACGCCGGTGCCGATATAGACGAAAAGAAGGTTCAGCCCTGCCTTGAGCGCTTCGGCGGCGATATCCAGCACGAAGCCGGGATTTTTCTCGGGGCTGAGGCGGCCCACGCAGCCCACGACGCGCGAGGACGCATCCGCATGACAGGCTTGCAGCAGCTCCGCCTTCGTCTCAGGCGGGCAGTCCGCAAAGCCGGAAAGATCGATGCCGTTGGGGATCACGGTGACGAGGCCGCATTGTACGGCACGCCGCCCGAACGTGGACAGCGCGGCGTTTTCACTGCACGCGCAGCGCCGCGTCGCATTGCGGTCAATCAGCGCACGCCCCAAAATTTTTTTTAATACGAACAGCGGGGAGCGGATGTAACGCGTGTCGGAGTGCGCATGGCAGATGCGGACGGGAACGACCGCCTGCTTGGCGGCCAGCGCGCAGAAGCCGGACTGGTAGTCGGTGTGGGCGTGCACGGCGGCATACGGCCCGTGCACCTCGATGATGCCGCGTATCTGCCGCACGAAACCGGACATGCCCGCTTCGCTGAGGAAAGGGATGCGGAACACGCGCCCGCCCAGCTGTTCGATCTCAGCGCCGAAGTCGTCGTCACCCAGCTCGTGCGCCACGAAGTCGAACTGTATCTGTTCCCGGTCCAGCTCGCGGTACAGATTCATCACCATCACGGCGACGCCCGCCCGCATCGTGGACGAGAGTATGTGCAGTACCCGCGCCGCCATCAGACGGCCCCATTCTGCGCGGCCTGCCGGTTCTGCTGGAGCCGGCGCTTCAGTCCGCAGGGTAGCAGCGCCATAACAAGTGGCTTTAACACATAAAGGAAGCCCGCGGGCAGCAGGCCGAGCGCCTTGAACCCATGGAACCGTATTCTCACTTCGTTGAGGCGGTGCGCAAACCGGACATGGCGCGGTACACGGCTGTCGCGGTAGCGCAGCAGCGGTTCGGCGAGGTTATACCCGGTGAAGCCTTGCGCGTACAGGCGCATGAACAGGTCGTAGTCCTCCGTGCGGATGGTGTCGCGGCACACGCGATAGCCGCCGACGACGTTCAGCGCGTCCCGGCGCACCATGACGGCGGGGTGGATGAACTGGCTGCCCCAGAGGAAGTCCTTCTTCTGCGGCACTGTACTGCCTGTGCGCTCGCCCCAGTCGCCTTCGTCGTCGAACAGCGTGCATGCGCTGCCAACCACGGCATATTCCGGGTGGCTGTCCAGAAACGCCGCCTGCTTCTTAAAGCGATCGGGCAGCGATTCATCATCGCCGTCCATCCGCACGATGTATTCTCCCTGGGCTTCGGCCAGCGCGAGGTTCAGCGACGCGGCAAGTCCCAGATTCTGTGTATTGGAAAAAAGCCGGATGCGGCTGTCGCGCAGCGCCCAGCTTTTCAGCTTTTGTGAGGTACCGTCCGTGGAGGCGTCGTCCCACAGTATCAGCTCCCAGTCGGTAAACGTCTGATTCACGATGGAAGCGATGCTGGCGTCCACGGTGGCTTCGTTGTTATAGATGGACATCAGCACCGACATTTTTACAATCATCGGTTCCCTTCCTTTGTTCCGCTCTTTGCTCCGGCGCGACTTCAATCGGCAGATAGGTATTTCCGTATTGTCGCGGCACGAAGTTCCAGACGCAGTAGACAGGCCGCTCCTCCGCGCGGGACAGCAGCGACACGGCAGCGTCCACGTTTTCCTGCGTGCTGACACCGGAACCGCACACCAGCAGCGTCACATCCATGCCCACGGCAAAGCCGGACATCTGGATGTTGGACAGCAGCGGCGGGCAGTCTACCAGCACCAGCGAGTATTTCTTGGCTTCCTTGGCGAGCGTGCCGGATATCGGACCGTCGAAATCCGGGTTGGTCTCCCGGTCGTCCCAGGTGAACACGCACCGGTCCACGCCGGGTGACAGCGGCACGATCACCGATTCGCTCTGTATGAACTGTTTGTTCTGCTCGCTTTGGATGACCACGACCAGCACCCTCATCTGAATGCCGGACAGCACCTGCGCCACGTCCAGAGCCATCGTGCTGACGCCGCACCGGGCGGTGGGGGATATGCACATGAACAGCTTGTGATCATGCACCTCTGTCAGCTTTTTGAGGTACATGGCGATGGCCGTCACCTGCTGGCGGCGGCGGTCGGCGAGCTCCGGCTTGCCGTCCGTCTGGCGGCTGACGTAGCCGATGACACGGACGTCGCCGTTGTAGCTGACCGTTTTGATATCATAGATGCGCTTGTCGAAGCAGCCGATTATGAAAGATACGAAAGCCCCGGCAATAGCACCTACCAGCGCGCCGGTCAGAAACACCATATACGTCTGCGCCCGGCTGGCCGCCGGTGCGGCGCCATCCGATGCTGCGTTTTCCAGCCATTTGATGGTTCCGGCCTTTGCGGAATGCGTGACGGCAAACGACAGATTCGCTTTTAATGCATCTAGTATCTCGTAAGCCTGCTTCTTGTTGTGCCATTCCACCAGAACGGTAACGGCAACGCTGGTTTCACTGATTTCAGCGGATATGGCGTCATCGAGCTCGCTGATCGACGCATCAAAGCTGACTGACTTAGCGACAGCCTCAAGTACTTCCTCATGCTTGATGAACGACTGGGACACCACCACGCTGTAATTTCCCGTGGCGGTATCCGCTTCGGAGGATTGAACTACCGGTATAAATGTAGCAGAAACCCTGAATGTGGAGTAATACTGATACCAGTAGAGTGCGGAAATGCCGATGGCAAATACGAACGCAAAAAAGGCAAGCCAAAACCATCTCCGGAAAATGGTTTCCAGAATGCTTTTCACAGAATAGCGTGTCATTCCCATCGACGGTTCCAATTGCCGCGCAGCCTCCCTGCTATTATACGATCTTGCGGTCCTGCAAAGACGGAACGAGCTTCCTGATCTGCTCGTATGCTTTGCCGTAGTCCTGCTGACCGATCTTGTCAAAAAGATGGTCTAAAACCATGTCCGACTCACATACGGCGGCCTGACAGCCGCCCGATTTGAGCATGAATATCTTGTCGCTGGAGGTTTTGACCACCGTTTCCTCCGGCAGCCGCAGCTCCTCCTGCAGTTTTTCACCCGGGCGCAGGCCGGTCACTTCGATTTGGATGTCCTTGCCGGGCTCCAGCCCCGAAAGCTGTATCATCGTGGTCGCGAGGTCGTAGATGCGGACGGGTTCGCCCATATCCAGCACGAATATCTCCCCGCCCTGCATAATGGAGGCGGATTCCAGCACCAGCTGCACCGCTTCGGGTATCGTCATGAAGTACCGCGTGATGTCCTTGTGCGTCACCGTCAAGGGGCCGCCCGACTGCAGCTGCTTCTTGAATATCGGTATCACGCTGGAGTGGCTTCCCAATACGTTGCCGAAACGCACGGCAGCGAACAGCGTGCCGCCGCCCCGCCTGTTTTTCTGCTGGATGAGGAGCTCGGTCACGCGCTTGGTGGCGCCCATGATATTGGTGGGGTTCACGGCCTTGTCGGTGGATATCAGCATGAAGCGCTCCACATGATGGTCTATGCTGGCTTCCACGACGTTCCGGGTGCCGATGACGTTGTTGAGCAGCGCTTCGCGGAAGTTGCCCTCCATCATGGGTACATGCTTGTGTGCCGCGGCATGGAACACGATTTCCGGCCGGTATTTGGCAAAAACCGTGTTCAGTATATCCTTATCCCGTATCGATATCAAGCAGATTTCAAACGAAGCTTCATGGTATTTCTCCTTGAGCTCCAGCGATATGTCGAAAAGTCCGTTCTCGTTGAAATCCACGATCACCAGCAGCTTTGGCTTATAGTTCATTAGCTGGCGGCACATCTCCGAACCGATGGAGCCCGCGCCGCCCGTGACGAGCACCGTTTTCCCTTTCACCATGCCGCTGACGCTCTCCAGATCCAGCCGCACCACCTCGCGCTGAAGCAGATCTTCCACGCGCACCTCGTTGATGGTGGACTTCGCCAGCCCCTCAAACGCGAGATTGGACATGTTGCCGAACCGCTTCACCGTGCAGCCCGCGTCGCGGCACAGGTTGAATATCTCGCGGATGGTGCTGTTGTCTACGAACGGTATCGCGATGATGATAACCTCGGCGTTATACTTTTTGGCGGCGTAAGGAATGAGCATGCGGGGACCCACCACCAGCAGCCCCTTGACGCGCTTGCGCTCCAGCCGGGGATCGTCGTCGATGAAGGCGATAGGCCGAAGCTGCTTGGACGGGTCCTGGTTGAGCATGTCCACCAGATATTTGCCGGCATTGCCCGCGCCGAATATGATGGCGCGTTTGACATCCTTACTCCTGTCGGTTTTCAGCAGGCGGTAAAAAACGTGATACGCCGTCAGTACGAGCAGACGGTATAGACCGCAGAATGCGCCGGTGAATATGGTGAGGCTGAGTATGAAACGGAAGGGAAGCGCCTGTTCCATCACAGCCATGAAAATCGCCAGTATCAAATGCGAGATGATGACAGCACCGCAGAGCTTGATAGCGCTGAACAGCGAATAGTCCCTGATCTGCTCATCGTAACACCGCACCAGCAGGAAAGTAAAAATGTTGATAACGACATAAGCGATGGCCAACAGCCGGTGCAGCAACAGCAGCGAGTCGGCATCCGGCGCGGGTGCAAGCGAAGGAAGGGTCAGCAGCAGGACGCCGGCCATGCACGCTACGTCCAGTATGAAAACAATCGATTTTTGAAAGGCCTGTTTAATACTCAGCAAGGATGACCTCCGCACAGTGCGCCGTTTTGTATCATCAGTAAATGCGATACGTGGACGGTATATCGAACGAAACGCCGGTTGAGCCGTCTGTTACGAACTTTTCCAGGTCCAACGTCACTTCGTTTCCTTCATATATATAATAGAATCGTATCAAAACGCCTTTTTGATTAAGATAATATGCATAAACGTTACCATCCTTATAGATTTCGACACGCTCCACCGGATTGCCGTCTATAATCTCTCCGGAACGGCGTATGATTCTTCCGTCGATAGCTCCGAACAGGTTCTCGTCCAGAAAGTCATATTTGAGCAGATCCTCCTGGACCGTTTTGGACGTATCATCCACGAGCAGGTAGTGTCCGTCCTGATAAAGCTGCCGATATTCATGGTCATTCTGTGTCGTTTTGACCACAAAATCTTCGCCTTCAACGGCACAGGCCACCTCCATGCGGTAAGAACCGTCCTGTCCGGATACACTTTTATATCCGATAAAGCCATAATGCTCCGCTTTTGCGAGCTCAGCCAGAAACGGAACAGCAAGGCCACTTTCGGCGCTGGTTTTCGCGGAACCGGAGGACGCCGCCGATTTGGAAGCAGCCAGCGTACCCATGACACGGCTGATGACCGGGGCCAAAAAAATGACCATGGTAACGAGCAATACAGCGAAGAATGCTATTTTTACTGGTGTACTCAAACGCTTCATACGCATGCCTCCGCGCAGTCTGCCGTGCGCGATCGCCCGGCAAAGCAGCCTCTGATGATATCGATGATCCTGTCCTGTGTACCCTCATCCAGCGCGGAACCTGACGGCAGGCACATCGCGTTTTCGAAGAGCCGCTGCCCGACGGACGTTTTGCCGTTGTCAGAGAAAAAACGGTGGTTCCGGTATACCGGCTGCAAGTGCATCGGTTTCCAGAAGGGCCGGGTTTCGATGTTTTCGCGGCTGAGCGCATCGGCAATATGCGAAACGGATACACCGCATCCCTCCTCCAGCACCATCACAGTGAGCCAGAAGTTGGGCTTTGCGCCTTTGATAACGGGGTTTAGGCTGATGGGGAGGCCTTCAAGCCCCTGCTGGTAGCGCCGATGTATTTCGCGTCGGGTTTTTACATACTTGTCCAGTGTCTCCATCTGGCCGCGGCCGATGCCGGCGCAGATATTGGACAGCCGGTAGTTGTAGCCGATTTCCAGGTGTTCGTAATACGGTGTGTTTTCGCGCGCCTGAGTGGCCCAATATTTCATTTTCTGTATCGCCTGATCATCGTGAGCCAGCACCATGCCGCCCGACGAGGTGGTGATGATCTTGTTGGCGTTAAACGACAGTATGTTCAGCGCGCCGAATCCGCCGCACATACTGCCCTTGTATGATGCGCCCAGCGCCTCCGCAGCGTCCTCTATCACGGTGACGCCGAACTCGGCGCATAAGTCCAGTATGTGGTCGTAGTCCGCCGGCAGCCCGTACAGGTCCACAACGACGACGGCTTTGGGCAAACGCCCCGCCTTTTTATAGGCGTGCAGGGCGGAAGCCAGCAGCGCCGGGTCCATGCACCAGCTTTCCATGTCCGAGTCTATGAACACAGGCTCCGCCTGCAGATAGGTGATGGGATTGCAGCTGGCGGCGAACGTGACGTCGGAGCAGAAAACAGCGTCACCCGGCATAACACCCGCGTACCGCAGCGCAAGATGCATGGCAGCGGTTCCCGAACTGACAGCAAGCGTGCCGGAAATACCGACATAGCTTTTTACCGCCTCTTCAAACGCATCGACATTCTCGCCCAAAGGTGCGATCCAGTTGCTTGAAAAGGCTTGCCGGATGTATTCGAGTTCACGGCCGTTCATATGCGGCGGAGACAAATAGACCCTGTTGTCCACTGATTCACACTTCCTGATTGGTATAATACGGTAATTGATAAACTTAACGAGGAAAACTGCATATCTCGTTTTTTATCATTTTATAAATAACCACATATCGGGGATTCAAACAATGGCATTTGGCAGTGAGTGACAGGAGGTCCTTTTATGCTGGCCGCAAGAAGAACCGACCTGCGGCCGTGGATGATGATCATATATGAAGGCTGGTGTCTGATGTACGGCTTATGCGCATTCCGATGTTATCAGGTGGTTAAAATACCGAAAAGAACGCCTGCTCCAATCGACGCGATGTTTGCTATTGCATTGTTATACAGACTTGTGAGTATAAAAACATAGGAATATGGCAGGGCGACTTGCTTTAAAATGAAAAATTATACTTCAAAATACAACTCCTATTTTCCGAATAACCGTCTGGCATTTCTGCCAAAATAACATCGGATATTCGCACGATTTTAAAGGGGGGAAGCTGCATGAAAAAAGTGATTCTATTGCTGACCGTATTGGCTGCTATTGCTGTCGGATGGTTTTTGTATTTTAACAAAGGGGAAGTGACAAAGAATGTAAGTATCTATGACGTGGCTTACGGAGATCTTGAAAACACTCTTGAATTTTCTGGTGAGGTCGTCTGCACCAATATGTACAGTGTCATGAGCGAAACGGGCGGGACGGTATCCGGATGTTTCGTGTCGGAAGGAAGCCGGGTGGAGCAGGGAGATGCGTTGTTTGAGCTGGATGCTGCGGCGGTGCAAGCAAAGCTGGACGAAGCACGGCTCCGTTATGAAGCGCTAAAAGACGCCTCCGTTCAGGCGGTACTGGCCCAGCAGGATTCCTATACATCGTCAATTCAGCAGCAAAAAGCCGCTATAGCGCTTGCTTTGTCACAGACGACCGGTTATGACCTTGAGTCCTTTAATGAGGCGCTGGGCAGTGAGGCAGGAGAGCAGGCGGCAGCTGCGGCAGCGACGATCAGCGAAAGGCTGAGTGACCTGCAGAACATGGAAGGAATGAGTGAATATGCCGGGCTTGATTCTGATACACAGCTCAAGCTGGCCAAACTGGCGGTCGAGCAACTGGAGGACGCGGTTGCGCACATGAGCTTTCAAAGCCGGATCGCGGGAACTGTGTTGGCGGTTAATATAAACGATGGTGAGGTGCTGGCACCGGGAATTCCGGCTATGGTGATTGCCGATACTGGCAGCACTGTTATTAACGGCTATGTCTATGAGAAGGATGTGAGCGCCTTAATGTCAGACATGGATGTCAAGATAATAACGGAAGCGGGCAGTTATACCGGCAAGCTTACCGGAATCGGCAAGGCCGCAGCCGACATTGGTGCAGTGGCGGCATTCGATACGATGACAAAGGTGGAGATCACGCCCGGCGGGGGATTCAAAAAAATGCCGGGTGCGGTGGTGGATTTGAAGATCGTGCTCAGTGAAAAGAAGAATGTGCTGATGATACCGCTGGACTGTCTGACGAAAGACGGGTGCGTTTATGTTGTAGGGGAAGACGGCGTTCTGGAGAAGCGGGCTATCAGAACAGGCTTTGAAGATATGTTCAATACCGAAGTACTGGAAGGGCTGTCCGATGGGGAGAAGATCGTAATGTCACCCGGAGATGCTAAGGAGGGGGAGCATGTTAGCTATGATTGAGGTCAGAAACTTGTGCAAAACTTATGGCCGGGGCGAGGCGCGCGTGCATGCGCTTCAGGGCGTCACGCATAAGATCATCCCCGGCGGCTTTTTGGCGGTGATGGGGCCATCCGGTTCAGGTAAAACCACACTGATGAACATATTGGGCTGTATCGACACGCAAACACACGGAGACTACATATTTGCGGGGACGGATGTGCGGCGGCTGACCAATCAGGGCAAGGTGTACTTGCGCAACCGGCGCATCGGGTTTATATTCCAATCGTTCTATCTGCTGCCCTCGCTCACGGCAAGGCAGAACATCGAATTGCCGATGGTATATTCGGGCATCTCACCAAAGGAGCGACACAAGAAGTCTGCCGAGCTGCTGGAGATGACGGGACTCACCGGGCGGTCGCACCACCTGCCTTCTGAGCTGTCGGGCGGGCAGCGGCAGCGCGTGGCCATCGCGCGGGCACTGGTCAACAGCCCTAGCTTGATACTGGCGGATGAACCCACCGGCAATCTGGACAGCCGCACCGGGGACGACATCATGCGGATGCTCAAAACGCTCAACGACAACGGTGCGACCATCGTGCTTATCACGCACGAGCGGCATGTGGCCGACTGCGCAAAGGAGCTGATCGTGCTCAGGGACGGAAACGTGGTGGCGGAGGGATGAGATTCAACGATTATCTGGGCATCGCAGCGCACCAACTGAAAAAGAACCGTCTGCGGACAATATTAACCGTCATGGGCATCATGATCGGCATCGCGTCTATGATCACCGTGATATCTGTGGGTAATGGCGGTCAGCAGATGATCAATGACGAGCTGCTGAAATTCGGAATCAACCGTATCTGGCTGTTCCCTAACGACCTGCGCGGCCCCAATCAGCTGCTGACGATGACGGACGTTCAGATGCTCCAGAAGGTAACAGACGTGAGGGAGGTCGCACCATCGGCTTACGAGAAGGGCTTTTTGTCCAATGCAGAGAAGAAGATCATGGCTGATATTGTGGGCACCAGCGAAGCGCTGTTTGAGATGGAGCAGATGTCTTTTACAGAGGGACATGGCCTGACACAGAACGATATCCGGTATACGCGTCAGGTTGTTGTGCTGAGCGAGGAGGCACGGGACACATTATTTGGGGAAGATGAGAGTGCCGTGGGTCAGAAGGTGTCCATCAACGGCCAGAAGTTCACGGTGGTAGGCGTTGAGGACGAGGATCAGTCGATATACGCATCATTCTTCTCGGGCAAGTGTTACATACCCGTGTCCACCTACAGCCTGATGTTCTCCAGCAGCAACGTGGATGAGATATCCGTAACGGCGATGAACACCGAGACGCTGGATGGCGTGGTGGAGGATTGCGTCTCCCTGCTGCTTGCCAAATACGGGGAAGGCTCCATCAAGATCATCAACCTGACTCACGAACTGGAGAACGCGCAGAACATACTGGACATATTCAAGACGGTGGTCTCTGCCGTGGCGGCCATTGCGCTGTTGGTGGGGGGCATCGGCATCATGAACATCATGCTGGTGACTGTCAAGGAGCGCACCCGCGAGATCGGCATCCGCAAGGCGCTGGGTGCGGGTGAGCATCACATACTGGGGCAGTTTCTCGCCGAGGCGCTGTTCTACGCGATGTTCGGCGGGCTGCTGGGCATCGGCGTGGGCGTATTGCTGACCAAACTCGCGGGCAGCGTGCTGGACATTCAGGCGGAGGTGTCCGCCACGGCTGCATCGCTGAGCGTGCTGTTCTCCGCGACGGTGGGCATCGTGTTCGGACTGATGCCCGCGTATAAGGCTTCCAAACTGAACCCCGTGGAGGCGCTGCGGCACGAATAGCAGCGGTTCGTCATAGACATACATACGGCTCCGGCATGCGTCCGGGGCCTTTTTGTACACTGTACAGCAGTGATAAAATATGGTAATATTGATTACACTTAAGGAACAACAATAGCTTAGTAATCGTCTAAAGATTAACTAATAAATAGAAGAGCGCCTGTATACTGAACGCTTAAGCAACGTGAAAAGACGAATAAAGTATAGTTGTGATGGGCTAGTTGATTGTTTATTGGAGGCTCGCATGTTAAGAAAAATTATATTTTTTAAATCGTCATTCCTAATTCTTGTAATCTCAATATTATTAATGGCAGGATGCAAGGGTGTCATGAATAATAATCATGAAGATATATCTGCTGATTTTAAAGCCGAACAAACCTTGATGGCAGAAAACTCTCCCATACCTTCAATATCTCAAATTAACAAGGAGCCAAGTGTTGCCAAGGTTTCTCCAACAGAGGAACAGCCTTTAGAGCCGTATGTCACCGGACTTCAATTAGAGGGAGAGAAGCCTATGGAGCCAAATGTAAATAACGGAGCATCCTATATTAAAAACTACAGAGGGACTCTTTTCTTTGCAGATAATAACTATTTGTGGACTCTCAGGCCGCAAAAAGGAAGAATACCGAATGTGCTGGAGCCTATATGCTTTGACATCTATAAAGATGTGCTTTATTACATAAAAGAAGATTCAAATGTGTTATATGCAGTTGATCTAGACGACTTCTCTGCCCGCGAGGTTTTAAATGACGTTTTCCCAGTTCCCTCAGCTCATTCAATGACTTTGGGAGCGTGTTAGAATTTTAGACAATCTGCTAAGATGGAAAGAGCGAAAGAATGCGCAGAAATCGGAGGCAGAAAAATGGGAGAATACAGAAAGAAATACGATGAAGACTTCAAGAAAAATGCG
>JAEZHF010000012.1 GCA_023416745.1 Bacillota bacterium | reverse complement strand
CGCATTTTTCTTGAAGTCTTCATCGTATTTCTTTCTGTATTCTCCCATTTTTCTGCCTCCGATTTCTGCGCATTCTTTCGCTCTTTCCATCTTAGCAGATTGTCTAAAATTCTAACACGCTCCCAATGCTATAATTCAAAAAAATTTATCTGTTATTTCTTAAACCTGACTTCTAGGTTTATATTCATTAGTCAGAAATTAAATTCATTTTACTCAATTTGTTTAACCATACCAAAAAGTGACGATATATATGTTAACAAATCGACCGATCGTTCGGTAGAAAGGTAATGTATATGGACGTTGATCGTGAATCCATCATGGAAGAGATGGAGGATACCCAGCGTGGGCGTTTTTTAACGTTTGCATTGGGGGCCGAGGATTACGGCATAGAAATAAAGTTTGTGACGGAGATCATTGGTATTCAAGAGATTAACAAGCTCCCCGAAGTTCCGGATTATATCAAGGGCATCGTGAACCTTCGAGGAAAAATTATTCCCGTCATTGATGTCCGGCTCAAGTTTAAAAAGGAACCCATAGATTACACGGACAGGACTTGTATCATCGTGATTGATACGGAAGATATAAGCGTGGGTCTCATTGTGGACAGTGTGTCTGAAGTGATCAGTATCAGTGATGAAAACATAGTTCCGCCACCTGATGCCAGAACTGGTGTACAGAACAAATACATTAAGGGCATCGGCAGAGTCGGCGACCGTATCAAACTGCTCCTGGACTGTGAAAAGCTTTTCCTGGAAAACGAACTCCAGGCTATATCAGAAATAAATATTGAAGGGAAAGAAAAATGAAATCTCTAAAGAGCAAACTGATTTTAATATTCTCGCTAGCTATGGCAATTGTGTTGGGTGCTATCGGAGTTGTTACAACCATTAATGTTACAAACATCGTGGTTCCATTAAACAATGACCTGACAGGGCAGGTTGTCAGCGCCAGAGCTGGTGAGATCGGCAAGTATCTTGAAGGTATTAATTATGACATGGCAACATGGGCAGACCGCAATGTTATCCGGTCGGGTGACATTGATGTAATATGGGAGGATCTTCAAAAACGACAATCCTCTCTGCGCTCCGACTATGAGATGGTGCTGTATTCTGATCTGGAAGGGAATTTTTATTCGTCTTTGGGCGGGACTGGCAGCATTTCGGATAGAGCTTATTTTAACGAGATAAAAGGGGGCAAGAGTTTTAGTCTAAGCAATCCCGTAGAGTCAAGGGCAACCGGCGAAACTATTTTTGTAGCGGCGCACGCGGTCCGTGACAATAATGATCAGCTTATTGGTGTTGTAGCGGCCACAATACTTCTGGATACTTTTACCAATGTGGCTGCTGAGATTAAAATAGGCGAAGCCGGTTTTGCTTGGATAGCAGATTCCACGGGATTGATATTCGCCCATCCGAACGATGAATACAGACTGAAGCTCAACACGCTTGAATCAACAGCGCAGGGTTTCATTGGGCTGGATGAAGTTGGGAAAAATATGATTGCGGGTGAAACGGGTATTGGCGAATACATAAGAGAGAACAAAAAAACTGTTGCGATTTATACACCGATACCAAACTCTCCAAATTGGTCGATGGCGTATAGTATGTACGATGAAGAACTGATGGCGCCTATCAACAACCTGACTCTGGTGATCTTGATATTGGTGGTTATCGGGATACTGATAAATGCTGTGGTCTCCTTCTTTATTGCCGCACGAATGGTTAAGCCCATCAAGGCGACAGCCGAGTGCGCCAAGGCACTGGCAGACGGCAACCTGGATACGCCGCTTTCAGTTAAATCGAAGGATGAGGCAGGACAGCTCGCGTCAACCATTAACAACGAAGTGCGCCAGGCGTTCAAGAACATCGCTCAAGCGCAGGTTGTAGCCCAGAAACAGGCAAAGTATCAGGACGGTGAAGTGGGCAAACTTCTGGTCAACCTGGAAAGGCTTTCGCGCGGTGAGTTAAAATGTGATATCGTTATAGAAAAAGCTGATGCAGACACAGAAGAATTACACAAAGTGTATAGTAAGATTGCAGACAATCTTGGCGGTGCCATAAATGAAATCAAAAAGTATATTGAAGAAATTGCGAAAGTGCTGGGCGAAATGTCGGACGGCAATCTGTGTGTGGAGATCACGTCGGAATACAAGGGCGACTTCATGGCGCTCAAGACGTCTATCAACGGTATCGTGAACGCATTGAATACTGTGTTGTCAGATATCAACACGGCTTCCGATCAGGTGGCAGCCGGTACTCAGCAGGTGTCCGACGGCAGCCAGGAAATATCACAAGGCGCGACAGAGCAAGCAAGCTCTATTGAAGAATTGACAGCATCTGTGACCCAAATAGCCGCACAGACCCGGCAGAATGCTGTCAATGCAAATACTGCAAATGATCTGTCGAATTCAGCAAAAAAAGATGCCGTGGACGGAAATGAGCAGATGAAAGAAATGCAAAAAGCTATGCTGGATATCAACGATTCTTCTGCAAGCATATCTAAGATCATTAAGGTTATCGACGATATCGCATTCCAAACGAACATTCTGGCGCTGAACGCGGCAGTGGAAGCTGCCAGAGCGGGTGTACACGGCAAGGGCTTTGCGGTTGTCGCTGAAGAAGTAAGAAATCTCGCAGCCAGGAGCGCCAATGCCGCTAAGGAGACCACGGATCTAATTGAAGGCTCAATCAGAAAAGTGGAAGCGGGTACAAAGATCGCAGACGGCACAGCAAGCGCTCTCTCCAATATCGTAAGCGGTGTGGAAAAGGCAGTGGAATTAGTCGGTGAAATAGCGGTTGCATCGAATGAGCAAGCCTCTGCCATTGCTCAAGTCAACAAGGGTATTGAACAAATGTCGCAGGTGGTGCAGACTAACTCCGCAACGGCCGAGGAAGCGGCGGCCGCTAGCGAAGAACTGTCCAGCCAGGCGACTATGTTAAAGAACATGGTAGCCCAGTTCAGACTGAAGGGAAACAGCAATGAGAGCGCTTTGAAATCGGTTAATAGCGCCAAAAGTGAATCTGCTCCGAGGCTCAATAAAGCCAAGCCATCGGGCACCCAGGGAAAGGTCGTATTAGACGAGAACGAATTCGGCAAGTATTAAAACTTGCATGCGCACAGGCTCCTTCTCTCTCCCTTGAAGGAGCCTGTGTTTTAACTTTTTATGCAAACAGTGCATATAAGATATGAAGACCTGAAGCGGCTTGTTGGTAGAAAAGCAGCTGCAAAGAGTTGAACTTAAATTGCAGGGTATAGCACCGAAGATCAATGTCCTGCTTGAGCAGATGGTGAACGGCAATGTAGCGGACTCGATGTTCAAGCAGCTGATGGCGAAGTACGAGGCGCAGCAGAACGATTTCACATCCAGCCTTTGTGAGCTGAAAGCGGAGCAGTCTGTCGTCAAGATGATACCGAGAACATAAGGCATCTGATGGAGCGCTTTGAAAAATGCGCTTACATCGAGGAGCTGGACAGGGATACCGTATGTGGGCTGAGAGACTTCATATGGGTATTCAGAAAAGAGAAAGCTGGCAAAGGTTACAGGCAAAAGATAGGCATCCACTACAATTTTGTTGGAGAATTGAACGGATGCAATATCATTAAGTATTTCGATTACATCACAAAACACCAGAAAGCAAAAGACTAGACTGCGGTATAGTCTGGTCTCACAACACCTTAAAGTGCTGAGATCGTATGGCGGAGAGAGAAGCCCCCTAATTTCAGCACTTGGGAGTAGTTTAGTCTAATAAATTTCAAGGAGCAAATCATATGAGAAAAAATCGAAAACGGGTTTGAATGGATACCCATAGATCATAATATAAAAGATTAATGTTATCATACTTTGACAAGGTATAGACAAGGAAGTGTCTACATGCATGCACACCCTAATATGCATTGCAGTGCTGGACACAAGTGTTCACGTTATGATATACAGCGTCAGATTGAAGAGGCAGAAAGGCTTACAAGAGTTGTGGATGTGACCGAGGACATGCGATATAATTACGGCAGGGCACGAGAGCTGTTCAACTCTGGTCAGTTGCCGGAGATACGACAGCTGATAAACCTGTATCTGGAACGGGTTGTGGTGTATAAGAGCATGTGGAGATTTTCCTCCATGTGCTCCCTTTATTTTGCGGGGTTAACCATGATAAGATTAAAAGTGTATTTTCAAGTGATAAGACTGCGACCCCTTATCTTCGGAGCAGCAAGAAAAACAATGTTAGAAGCTGCTTATTTAGCAGAGGGATCACGTCGGATATAGTATCTGCACATGACATTTATTCAGATAGTCTGTCCATTCTTCGTTTAATTGAGTTTCAGTCACAATATAATCAATATCTGAAAAATCACATATCCTCGCAAACCCACTATTCTTAAGTTTAGTTGAATCCAGCATAACCACACGGGATTTCGAGTGCTTGATCATAACTCGCTTCAATTCGGCTTCTTCTTCGCTGGGATCCAGCAAGCCGCAGTTAATTGAAGCGCCGCGGCAGGAAAAAAACAAGGTATCCACAAAAAGCGAGGAGATCATGTTTCTGGCCGCTTCACCAACGTAGGAGAGGGAATGGCTTCTGAGAAAACCACCCGTACTATATATGTTTATCTTGCTGATGCCGGACAGCTGCATGGCTGTTTTGGGGCTGTTTGTGATGACGGTTTTTGGCTTCCTGTAAGAAAGGAAGGGTACGAGCTTGGCGCATGTGCTCGAGGAGTCAATGATAATCACATCGTCTTCACGGATAAGCTCGGCTGCCACCTTTGCGATCAGATCTTTTTCCGCGGTTCGCTCCTCCTCCCGTACGGCCAGCGGTATTTCCGAGTCTATGCCCTCGATCAACACCGCACCGCCGTACGTTCTTTTTAGCAGGCCTGTCTTTTTCAGTTTATCAAGGTCACGCCGGATGGTTGCTTCACTGGTATAAAACCTTTGCGCCAGCGTGGGAACGTTGATAAACTTCTGCTGCTTGATGATATCGATGATCTGATGTCTTCTTTCTTCGGAAAACATTATGAATACCTCCTTAATTGTTTGCGCGAAGATGATCGAGATTGCCGGTATATGCGCAAAATGCGCAATAATATCGACGGACTATACACAAATGCGCACATGCTTTATAATTATAGCACATAAACGGACGTATGCAATATCAACGGAGGGTAAAACGATGGCGTTCAGATTGGGTATTGATTTGGGGTTTGTCAGGAGCAGATATCAGGAGCCGGAGGTATGGACCAAAATCGTCAGAGAGGAGCTCGGATTGGGGTATGTGTCCATCGTTGCGGACATTTTGAATCCGGACTGGCCGGAGGATTATCTTCAGGAGTTGACTGCCAAACTGAAGTGCTGCCTCGGCGAATACGATATCAAAGCGGAAGCCTGTTTTACATCCGCGCTGACCCGAACGCCGCATCTGACACACCACGATGCCGATATGAGAAGGTATTATATCAACTGGTTCAAAAGGTTTTTTGCGTTGACGGCCCAGCTTGGATGCAAAATGGGCGGCTCGCATTTCGGTTCCATGTCTTTTGCGGATTATGACGATCCCGGCAGACGTTTATATATTATTGAAGAGGCCGTGAAAGGCTGGCAGGAGCTCTCGGTTTACGCCGGCGATCTGGGATTTGAATGCCTTATGTTTGAGCCGATGAGCGTACCGCGCGAGATGGGCAATACGGTAGGGGAATGCAGGCAACTGATGGACATGGTCAACGCGAACAGCGCAATTCCCATGAAGGTGTGCCTCGATATCGGGCACGCGCCTCACCCGGATGAGCGCGATCCGTATCCGTGGATCGAACAGCTGGGTAATGAGTCTCCCATGATTCATCTGCAGCAAACGGTACTGAATAAATCGAACCACTCGCCGTTTACTAAGGAGTGCAACGAGACGGGCATCATCAAGCCGGAGCTGGTGATGCAGGCGCTGGGCAGAGCCGGTGCGGCCGACGCTTTGATGGCATTCGAGATCTCGCACCGCGAGCACTTCGATACTGAATTCAAAGTGATTCAGGATCTTAAGGAATCGGTGGAGTACTGGCGCCCCTATGTGCCGATTGATTAAGAAGGTGATAAAATGAAAGCATGTGTGCTGCACGCTGTTGGAGATTTGCGCTTTGAGACAGTGGCAACCCCGGTACCGTGCGAAGGCGAAGTGCTGCTGAGGATCCGGGCTTCAGGTATCTGCGGATCTGATATTCCACGAGTATTTTCCAAAGGGACATACCATTTTCCCACGATACCGGGGCATGAATTTGCGGGCGAGATTGTTGAAACGGGGAAGGATATTCCGGCTTCGTACATCGGCAAAAAAGCTGCTGTGTTTCCGTTGCTTCCCTGCAGGAAATGCGATATGTGTGAGGTGGGGGAATACGCCTCCTGCAGAAACTACAACTATTTCGGTTCACGGTGCGACGGCGGGTTTGCGGAGTATATTGCCGTTCCGGTTTGGAATCTGATCATTGTGGATGACCGCCTGTCTTATGAAGAAGCAGCGATGGCGGAGCCGGCTGCGGTTTCGCTGCATGCGCTGGACCGGGCAGGCGTCACGCTGGGCGATACGGTGGTTGTGTTCGGAGCAGGCCCAATCGGTTTGATGCTGGCTGAGTTCGCAAAAGCGCTGGGCGCGTTGAAGGTTATACTGCTAGACATTGATCAGAGCAAAATCGATTTTGCGCATCAGCTGGGATATCAGTTTGCGGTGAACAGTCTTCAGACGGATTTTCAGGTCTATGTAAGTGACGTTACCGGCGGCAAGGGAGCCGATATCTGTGTGGAGGGCGCGGGCGCGGGCGCCGCATACGCGGGATGTCTGAAATGCGTGAAGCCGCAGGGAAAGGTTGTGCTGATGGGGAATCCCCTTGGCGATATGCCGCTGGCCCAGAAGGACTACTGGGAGATACTGAGGAAGCAGCTGAACATATACGGTACATGGAACTCAAGTTATACACAAAAGAAAAACGACTGGCAGATTGCGCTGGAAGCCATGGCGACTGGCCGTCTGAATGTAAAGCCGTTCATCACGCACCGTTTTAGGCTGGAGGAATGCGGGGCGGCGTTTGCGGTGATGAAAGACAAGAAGGAATTCTTCAATAAAGTCATGTTTATTAACGAATAACACGAGAGGAGATTATGCCATGAGAGCAGCAGTGGTAGAAGGGCTTAACAGGATGTCGGTGAAAGAGGTCGAAAAACCGGTCATCGACGATAACGGTGTATTAGTGAAGGTGAAGGCCTGCGCCGTATGCGGGTCAGACATCCGCATATTCCATTCGGGCAACAGCCGGGTGCAGTATCCGGCCATCATCGGACACGAGATATCCGGCGAGGTCGTTGAGGCAGGCAAAAATGTCAGCAAATTTAAAGTAGGCGACCGGGTGGCGATCGGTGCGGATGTTCCCTGCGGCGAGTGCGTTTTCTGCGAAGCGGGAATCGGAAACAACTGCCAGATCAATTACGCCATGGGTTACCAGTTTCAGGGCGGTTTTGCGGAGTATCTGCCGCTGAACCGTATAGTGGTGAACTACGGCCCGGTGCATAAAATACCCGATCATATGAGCTATGAACAGGCGGCGCTGGCCGAGCCTTTGGGATGCGTGCTCAATGCGATAGAGCTTTCGCCGATAAAGATGGGCGATGTCGTCGTGATCATCGGTGCCGGCCCCATCGGGTGTATGATCGTGGAAGTCGCTAAGAAGATGGGGGCCAGCAAGGTCATCCTCGTTCAGCGCTCAAGAGCGCGGCTGGAGATGGCCATGAAGACGGTCAACGCCGATGTGTTTGTGTGTTCGGGTGAAGAAGATGCGGTGAAACGGGTGCTTGAGGAAACGGGCGGTCTGGGCGCGGATGTGATTTTTACCGCTTGTCCGTCTCCTGCGGCGCAGCAGGACGCGATCGTGATGGCCAAAAACCGCGCCAGAATCAATTTCTTCGGCGGGCTGCCCAAGGACAAATCTCAGGTACTGCTGGATACCAACATCATCCATTATAAGGAGCTGTTTATCACGGGTGCGCACGGTGCGATGCCGATACACCATCTTCATGCGATTGAACTGATCGCGTCCGGAACAATTGACGTTAAACCGTTTATATCGGATTCGTATGCTCTGGAGGACATCACAAAGGCGTTTGAGGCGGCGGAGAGCCACAGCGGCATGAGAATTATCGTAAAGCCTTAAAGAATAAACGGGGGATGCATTTTATGGGCGCTGAGATATCCGCTTCAATGATGTGTGCAAATTTTATTGATATTCGCGGCGATCTGAACGCTTTAAAGGAAGCGGGCATCGAGTATCTGCATTTTGATATCATGGACGGAGCCTTTGTGCCGAATTACGCTTTGGGGCCATGTTTCCTGAATAGCCTCAGAGCGCATACCGACATCACTTACGACATCCATCTGATGGTGGAAAAGCCGGAGGATAAGCTGCGCTGCTTTGACATACGCAGCGGGGACTACGTTTCCGTTCATTACGAAGCCGCCTGCCACTTGCAGCGCGTGCTGGCCAGTATCAAAGAGGCCGGCGCGCACCCCGGCGTTGCGCTGAATCCGGGAACGCCGTTCTATTTGCTGGAGGAAGTGCTGGACGATATGGATTTCGTGCTGATTATGACGGTGAACCCGGGTTTTGCGGGACAGAAGCTCATCAAACAGGCCATCAGCAAAATCAGCAGAGTCAAAGATTATCTGAGCAAAAAAGGCCGTCCCAATATCAAAATACAGGTGGACGGTAATGTCAGTTTTGAAAATGCGAGGATCATGCGGGGGGCAGGCGCGGACATTTTTGTTGCTGGTACATCAGGCATGTTTATGAAGGACCTGAGCATCCAGGAGGCCGCGGCACAGTTGCGTGGGGCTATTGAATAAAAAATTAATAGATTTTGAATCAGCAGGCAGGGATTTTTAAATACGTGTCGAAATAATACATATCAAAATGTGAGCGATATCATAAATTTCCCCAAATTGAGCTATTATTTTATAAAAAAGCTAATAAATCGATATAAGACCTGTCAAAGAATGCTGAGAAATGATAGCGATAACAAAGAGTAGAGGCGAACCTGATATGGTGACAATGGATGAAGTTGCATACAGAGCTGGCGTTTCAAGGATGACTGTGTCCAGGGTCATCAACTGCCCTGAGCAGGTCCGGGAGGAAACGAGAACCCGGGTTCTTGATATCATCAAAGAGTTGAGTTACAGGCCAAATCTGATGGCTAAAGGTTTGGTTACAAAACGCTCCCGCACCATTGCCCATGTTATCGCGAGCATATCCAACCCTTACCATCCGACGGTGGTGCAGGGCGTGGAAGATGCCTGCTATGTCAAAGGCTACAACGTTATATTATGCAACGCCAATGCCAAACACAAGGAAGAGGAGTATATTGAGATACTCAAAGATAAGATGGTCGATGGCATCATATTTCACCATCTGAACATCACGGTGCGTCAGGCCATGGACCTGGATAATGCGGGCATCAGATGCATTTATATCGACAACGAAAAGCCTCTTGTTAACGTGACGAATATGCTTCTTGATCAGAAAGAAGGCGCCTATATTGCGACAAAACACCTGATCGATATGGGACACAGAAACATCGGGATAGTGCATGGCGGTCTGGCGTTTGACGAGAAGAAAAAGGATCTGGCGTATGACCATACCTTCCAGTTTTCCATATGGAATCAGCGTCTGGAAGGTTATCTGAAGGCCATGAAGGATTACGGCCTGGAAGTAAACCAAAAGTATATGATGGAAGCGGAAGGCGGCGCCAACAGAGGCATCATGAGCGGCAAGGAAGCGATCATTAAGATGATCGGCGGACGGGACGGCATGATGCGGTTTCTGGGCACCGAAGACCGGCCGACGGCGATCTACGCTCAGAATGACCAGATGGCTATCGGTGTGATAAACGGAGCCATCGAATGCGGCTTAAGAGTGCCTGAGGATCTCTCTGTCATTGGGCAGGACGGGCTGGATATCGGAGAAAGCCTTTATCCACAGCTGACGACAGTGAAGCAGCCCCGGTATGAAATCGGGTATAAGGCGGCAGAAAAGCTCATCAAACTCATTGAGAATGATGAGAAAAATAGCACAATGTATATAAATTCTGAACTGGTAGAGAGACAATCAACCTTAAAATTAGCTTAACCCTGACAACGCGTTAACGGAACGAAAATAAATTGTATCAAAAAAATGATAGCGATAACATTGGGAGATGTGCCATGACGAGAAAAGAAAGATTCACTGTCGCGATGAAGAATGGTCAACCGGACAGAGTGCCCGTATTTGCGAATCTGACGCCGCAGATTGCAGAAAAGCTGGGCAGACTGTTTGAACTGCCGTATGAGCCTGAGGACTCGTTTTTGTCGACCAGAATATCTCATGTGGAGATATTGAACCGGCTGGGCAATGATGCGGTGGGCGTGGGCGCGCTGCGGGAAACGCCGACGAGAACGCTGAGCGGCGGCTTGGTGGCGGATGAATTCGGAATCGAGTACAAGACGGTGGGATTATATTCCGAAGCGGTCACTCGGCCGCTGGCCAGCGCGGCGGATGTAAAGGATATCGAGAATTACCGCTTCCCGGATCCGCTTGCTCCGCAGAGGTTCACGCTCGCGATGGAGAATATCAAAAAATATGGCCAGGATTTTGCCATTGTCGGAGATTTGGAAGCAACCGTGTTTGAGCTGGCTTGGAACCTGATGGGGTTGGAAGACTTCCTCTGCGGGCTTTTCATGGGCGAGGCCTACATTGAGGCGCTGCTAGATAAATGCATGAATTTTCATATATGCATCGCTGAGAAACTCGTTGATATCGGTTGCGACATGATCTGGCTGGGGGACGATGTGGGGACTCAGAGCAATATGATGATGAGCCCGGATATATACCGGAGATATTTCAAGCCGAGGCTGAGGAAGATCATCGAAGCCATCAAGACGAGGAACAGAAATGTGACTGTCGCGTACCATTCGTGCGGAGCGATCACTGCCGTCATTCCGGACCTGATCGATGCGGGCATTGACGTATTGAATCCCATTCAGCCGCTGGCTACAGGGATGGACCTGGGGGCGCTGAAGAAGGAGTACGGGAAAGACATTGCTTTCTTCGGCGGCGTGGATGTGCAGGGTGTTCTGCCGAATGGCAGCATAGAGGATGTAAAAAATGAAGTCAAGCTCAGAATTAGCCAGGCGGGAGCGGGCGGCGGATACATACTGGCACCGGCACATAATATACAGCCGGATACGCCCGTTGAAAATATCTTTGCCATGTATGAAGCCGTTGCCGAATATGGGACTTACTGAGGGCAGAAGTGATTTGTGTGGAGAGGTGTGAGAATATGGGCGAAATAATGGAGCTTAGAAACATATCTAAAACTTTCCCTGGCGTTAAGGCGCTGAGCAGCATGCAATTGAAGTTGCAAGAGGGGGAAGTTCATGCTGTGGTGGGTGAAAACGGCGCCGGCAAATCCACGCTGATGAAGATCATCACCGGTGTATATCATCAGGATGAGGGCGATATCGTACTGCGCGGGGAAGTCACAAAGATGAAGGACCCCAATGAAGCGTATGCCAAGGGTATCGCGATCATCTATCAGGAAACCAGCCTCTTCATGGACATGACCGTGCTGGAGAATATGTTCCTCGGTCATGAAACCACTGGAAAGCTGTTTGGTTTCATCAATTATTTAGACTATAAATCGATGCGCAAAAGGGCTAAGGAAACCTTTAATAAGCTGGGTATGGACGTTGATCTGGACGCCTATGTCAAGGATCTGGGCGTAGCGTCCAAACAGATGGTGGAGATCGCCAAGGCACTGACATATGACGCGGACATACTCATACTGGATGAGCCGACGGCGGCGCTGACTAACAAAGAGGTGAAGGCGCTGTTCTCCATCATCAACCGATTGAAGAGCGAAAATGTTTCCATGCTGTACATCAGCCACCGGTTGGAAGAGGTTTTTGAAATCGCGGACCGTGTGACAGTGATACGGGATGGCGAATATGTTCAGACGGCCAAAACGACTGAGGTAGATACATCGCAGCTGATATCGTGGATGGTAGGCCGGACGCTGGATAACCTGTATCCCAAAATGGAGGTTGAGATCGGTGAGCCGGTACTGGAGGTCAGGAACATTACTCAGCACGGTGTGATCGACAATATGTCGCTGACACTGAATAAAGGGGAGATCATCGGCATCGCGGGCCTTGCGGGTTCGGGCCGGACGGAGCTTGCTCATGCGCTAGTCGGCTTCACAAAAATCGACAGTGGCGAGGTGCTGTACGAAGGGCAGCCCATCAGGCTGAAAAACTATACAGAAGCGCTGGGAAAAGGCATTGTGTATGTTTCTGAGGATCGCAAGGAAAAAGGCCTGGTCATTGACATGAGCATCAAGGAAAATGTTTCGATGCCTATTCTGAAGCTGCTGTCCAAGCTCAGCTTTATCGACAGAGCCAAAGAAAACGATCTGGTTGATGAGTATGTGGAAAAGCTTTCGATTAAAGCGCCGCATGCGGACTTTATCATCGATAATTTATCCGGCGGCAACCAGCAGAAGGTGTCGGTCGCCAAGGCGCTCGCCAATCTGCCCAAGGTGCTGATACTGGATGAACCGACGAGAGGTGTGGACGTCGGTTCCAAATCGGAAATACACAGGATTATGAGCGGACTGGCTGCGGAAGGATTGTCGATTATTATGATCTCCAGCGATCTTCCTGAAATTATAGGCATGAGTGACAGGGTATATGTGACCAAGATGGGGCAAATCGTGGGTGAGTTGGACAAACGGGAAATCTCTCAGGAACGAATACTGAAACTGGCCCTGTAATCAAAATGACGTGTGAAAGGAGATCGAAATGATTAACGAGCGAGCGGGTCAAAACAAATTATCCAAAAAGATATTCACAAGAGAAAACGCGCTGGGATTGGTAGTACTGTTATTTTTCCTTGTCCTGTTCATATTCACCAATTTTAAAACCCCGGCCGGCATCGCATCCTTTTTAAAGGAAGTCGCCTATCTGCTGATGGCGTCCACAGCGCTGACGCTGATCATCATTACCGGCAACATTGACATATCTGCGGGAACGCTCGTCGGCATGTGCGGGTATGCGGCGGCGTACTTTGCCAAGATGGGCATGCCGTTCTATGTGTACATTCCGATTGCAATCGTCGTAGGGGTGATATTCGCCGGCTTCAACGGCATCATTGTGACAAAGTTTAAAGTGCCTTCGCTGGTAGCGACGCTGGCTATGGTTAATGTACACCTTGGTATATTCATACTGCTGCCGAGTGGCGGTTGGGTAGAAGGACTGCGGGGGAACTTTACCGATCTGGGTTCAGAAGTGTTCTTTGGCTTCCTGCCGCTGACGTTTATTTTGAGCCTCGCCGTTTTCGTACTGATGATGTTCATAATGAAGTACTCGCGCTTCATCAAAAAAATATATGCGGTAGGCGGCAATTCAAAAGCATCGGTGCTTGTGGGCGTGAACCCCAGTAGCGTTGTGATGAAGACGTTTCTGCTGGAAGGCGTGCTGATCGGTATCACCTCCATATTCTTTTACACCACTAAGAATATTGTTCAGGCGAATTCCACATACGGCATGGAGATGATGTTCATCACCGCGACCGTTGTGGGCGGCACCAGCATTGCCGGCGGCAAGGGCAAGCTGATCGGTACGGCGTACGGCGCCATACTGCTGGCCATGATCACGAGAGCGATGATACTGTTCGGGCTTCAGGATTATTACAGTTACGCAGTGCAGGGGATTATCATCATCGGTGCCGTGCTACTGACGTTTGTCGATTTCGGCGGTCTGCGGCGCAAGAACAAGGAGAAAGCTTATGCTGAAGTGAGCAAGGGGGGTAACAAATAATGAAAACCGATGCCAAAACGCATAAGAAGAAATGGTACTCATTTACTTATCAAAAAGTATTGTTTGTGCTGCTGCTTGCTCTGATCGCATTCTTCGGCATAATGGAAGAGTTTACCATTGTCAAGCCCAAAGTGCTGTTCGGGCTGACGGAAAACATAATGGAAATAGGCCTGATGGCGTTGCCGATGACGCTTATCATCATCACGAGCGGAATTGACCTGTCGGTGGGCACGACGATGGCGCTGTCGGCGGTCGTGACCGGCGCGGTCTATGACCTGACACAGAATATTTTTATCGCCATCGTCTGCGGTTTGGTAGCCGGAATATTGTGCGGCGCGCTGAACGGGCTGATCATATCCAAGACAAAGGTTGCACCGTTGGTCACGACGCTGGCGACGATGTCACTGTACCTCGGTATCGCCAAAATCATCTGCGGCACGAAGATATACTCGGATTTCCCCAAGGGTTTCACGTTTTTGCAGACGCAGAAGCTCTTCGGAGTTGTGCCGTATCAGTTCGTACTGTTTATCGTGCTGTTCATTGGTTTCGCACTGTTCTTAAGCCGATCATCGCTGGGCAGATATATCAGAGGCATCGGGCTGAACGAGGAAGCAGTCAAGTATTCCGGCGTAAGAATAGCCAAAATCAAGTTCTTTCTGTATATGACCTCCGGATTTGTTTCCGCTATTGCCGGACTGGTATACCTATCGCACCTGCCGGCAGCTAAACCGGACATCGGCACAAACCTAAACCTCCAGACCATTACTGCTGTTGTTTTAGGAGGTACCAGCATCATGGGTGGCGTGGGCAACATGTCCGGCACGTTTCTGGGCGTGCTTATACTGGGCGTGCTGAGAAAGGGCCTCCAGCTGATCGGTTTCGGCGGTGACGTGTACAGCTTCATATTGGGAATCGTTCTAGTCATTTGCCTGATTGGGTTCTCGCTGGTGGAGAACAAACAAAAGAAATCAGTTTAATAGCTTTCAGCAAAAGCTGAAATAACAAAAATAGGAGGAAAAAATAGTGAAGAAGGTACTAGCAGTTCTTATCGCAGTGGTACTTTTGGCGGGAGTATTTGTTGGATGTCAACAGCAGCCCGCTGCAGAGCAGCCTGCGGCTGAAGAGCCGGCAGTGGATCAGCCCGCAGCCGAAGAACCGGCAGCCGAGGAACCGGCACCCGCGGATAAGGAAATCAAGATCGGTATGATTCCCAAGTTCACAGGCGTTGATTACTTCATTGCCTGCGAAAACGGCGCAAAGAAAGCCGCTGCAGATCTGGGCGTAACACTTGACTGGCAGGGCGACCCGAGCGGTCAGGAAAGCGCTGCCAACCAGCAGGCTTACATCCAGACGTTCATTGACAAGGGTTATGATGCGATTCTGGTTTCCGCTCTTGACGCGGAAAGCTACGCTGATACGTTAAGGTCTGCGATGGACCAGGGCATCCTCGTCATCACATGGGACGCTGACGTGAACCCCACTGCGCGCGACTTCTTTGTAAATCAAACCGAAAACTCCGACATCGGCGTGGCGATGATGCAGGGTATGGCGCAGAACGTTAAAGAAGGCATGGTTGCCGTCGTTTCTTCCGACCCCAACGCCAGCAACCAGAACGCTTGGATTGCAGCGATTCAAGCAGAATATGAGAGCAAGAAGGACACCGACTATGCCGGTATCACCTTCAACAACGAAATCGTGTATGCCGGTAACAATCAGGCGGATGCAGACAGAGCGGTTAACACGCTGCTGACTCAGAACCCCAGCCTCAAAGGCATATTCGCGTTGTCGTCCATGGCGACTCCGGCCACAACCAAGGCTTGCGAAGACCTGGGCCTCCCGGTCGGTACCGTAGCGATCGCAGCGCTGGGCGTACCGGTCACCTCTGTGGATGCGATGGAGAGCGGCCTGATGCCGACAGTCGTTCTGTGGCAGCCGTATGACCTTGGCTATCTGGCGGTTCAGGTGGCTGTCGACCTGCTCAACGATACGGTCACGAAGGACATGGCTTCCTATAAATCCGCGCTTTCCGGCAATTCGCAGATCGGCGAAGTCAACTATCCGGCAGAGCACAAGATCACGGAAGACAAGCAGATCATACTTGGACCTTCCATTGCCTACAACCTGGATAACGTTAAATTCTTTAAGGGTTATCCGGATGCGACCAGCGGCCTGGAGTAAAAGCATAATGGGCGAGGGAGGCGGCGACGCCTCCCTCACATCCCCAGGAAAGAGAAACAAGGAATGAGCAACAGATATTCATGGACTTGGACGATAAAAGAGGACTGCGTTGACGAATACGTTAAAATACATGCAAATGTTTGGTCAAACGTTTTGCAGGAGCATAAGGAAGCCGGTATCAGTAATTATTCCATTTTTCAATACGGAAAACAGTTTTTCTATGTATACAACTGCGATGATATAGAATTCGCGTGCAGATATATTGCCAACAGTAAGGCATGTCAGGAATGGGATGCGATCACCTCCGAGATGGTGGAAGGCTCATTTGACTGGGGGAGCGACAATCCTGTGAGCTATATGAAAGAAGTTTTTTATCTCGAATAGCGCGTTTTCAGTATGTTGGAGACATCGGGGAATGAAGGAGCGGCAATGAGCAGATCGGATGCTGTAAAAAAAGCAATACTGCATGAAGAGTCGGATTATATACCTTACAATATTGAGCTGACCCGGGAAGTGGAGGCGCGGCTCGAGGCTGAGATGGGCCTTGAACCGGGTGGTTTCTTTGAATGGGCAGGCAACCACATCGAAAAGTGCGGGTTTGAAGCAGGCGAGACCATCCGGCCCGGTTTTTACAAAGACGAATACGGCGTGGTCTGGGATCGCAGCGGACAGGATAAGGATATCGGTATTATCGCCAATGTGATATTTCAGGAACCAGAGATCGATTTGTATGCCTTCCCGCCGGTGGACAGGGCCGGCATAAAAGTGAAATGCAGGAAATTCCTGGAGAACGAACGGGATACCTATAAGTTTGCGAAGATAGGGACGACTCTGTTTGAACGGGCATGGAGCCTGAGGGGCTTTGAGAACCTGTTCATGGATTTCATGCTGGAAGAAAGCTTTTCCCATGCCCTGCTGGAAAGGATCGTGGACAGGAACATTGAGATTCTGGATATCGTGCTGGGATATGACTTCGACGGCGTGTATTTTGGCGACGATTACGGACAGCAGACATCGCTGCTGATGAGCCCGGACACATGGAGAAAGTTTATCAAGCCGCAGCTGAAGAGGATGTTCGACCTGATCAAAAGTAGAGGCAAATCCGTGTGCCTGCACTCCTGCGGTAACATATATGCCATACTGGGCGACCTGACCGACATCGGACTGGATGTGTATCAGACCGTTCAGCCGGAGATATACGACCTGCAGGCGCTCAAAAAGGAATTTGGATCGTCGCTTGCGTTTTACGGAGCTGTCAGCACGCAGAGGGATCTGCCGTACCAAAGCCCCGATGAGATCAAAAGCATTATCAAAGAGACGATGCGGGTACTGGGCAGCGGAGGAGGATATATCGCGGCTCCTACTCACCGGGTCACCAGCGATGTACCAGCGGACAATATACTGGCCATGATCGACGCTTTTAAAAGCCAACAGGGGCGGATGACATGACGAAAAGAAAGTATGTAGCGGTGGACTTGGGTGCAACCAGCGGAAAGGTTGTTACTGGAGAATTTGACGGTAAGAAGCTCAGCTTGTTTGAGATGCACAGGTTCCTGAACGACCCGGTGAAACTGCTTGATACGGTATACTGGGATATACTTTATATATACAAAAACGTAGTTCAGGGGATAAAAAAAGCGGGCGAGGAGCGTGCTGTTCACAGCATCGGTATCGATTCGTGGGGCAGTGATTTTATATTGCTCGACAAAAACGGAAGAATGCAGGAAAACCCGATGCACTACCGTGATGAGCTGACCAAGGGGATACCCGAAAAGCTTTACAAAACTATTCCTGCATCCGTCTTATATCAAAAAACAGGTATTCAGCATATGCGGCTGAATGGCATTTACCGTCTGTACGCGATGCACCTGAACCGATTCAGCGCCTATGAGAACGCCAAGGATTTTCTGATGATTCCGGACGCGCTGACGTATTTTCTGACGGGCGAAAAGCTGAACGAGCATACCAATGCGACGACAACACAGATGGTGTCCGCTGTCACCGGAGACTGGGCGTACGATATGCTGTCGGAACTGGGCATCAACACGCGGATATTCCATAAACCCGTGATAGCGAAAGATACCCGGCTGAAGCTGCTGGACGGCTATGGCGGCGCGAAGCTGTCCGTCATCGGTACGCACGATACCGCCTGCGCTGTGGCGGCCGTGCCGAGCCGTGAGAAGCACTTCATCTACATATCCAGCGGAACGTGGTCATTGGTGGGGACGGAGACCGATGCCCCTGTCATCAACGAGCTTTCCATGCGAATAAACTTTACAAATGAAGGCGGCGTGATGAACAAAAACCGCCTGCTGAAAAATGTGATGGGCATGTGGATACTTGAAGAGCTGCGACGGGAGTGGGAAGCGAACGCCATACCCTGCTCATATCCGGAGATCATCGACCAGGCCGGAAGAGCGCAGCCATTCAAGCGTATCATTGATCCCGACAAAGCGGAGTTCATGGATATGGGCGGGATGTCAGCAAAAATCAACTCCAGTTTGAGAGCAACCGGGCAGCCCGAAGCGCAAAGCGTGGGCGAATTCGCGCGATGTTTGTTCGACAGCCTCGCTTTATGCTACAGGAACGTGATCACGCAGATCAAGTCTTTGACGGCGAAAGATCACCAGACAATCCACATCGTTGGCGGAGGCTCAAGGAACAGCTTTCTCAACCAGATCATTGCAGATGTATGCGGTTTGCAGGTGACGGCCGGGCCAGTTGAGGCGACGGCAACCGGTAATATAATGACGCAGGCGTATGTGTGCGGCGATATTTCGGGACTATCCGAACTGCGCGCCATATTGGCGGATTCATTTTCGGTGGAAGTATTTGAACCAAGGAACGACCCGCAGGTCCCGGAGGCGTATGGCAAGTTCCAGAATATATTCAGAATGAATAAGGAGACGGAAAAATGAACGACACAAAGAAGCCTGATGTCATAGAGCAAGCGTATTTGCGTGCCAATGAAGAATATAAGCGATTTGGCGTTGATTGTGATAAGGCTATGGACATGTTGAAAGGCATTCCGCTGTCGCTGCATTGCTGGCAGGGGGACGATAACAACGGTTTTGACAATGACGGTGAACTGACAGGCGGCATACTGGTAACGGGAAACTATTTGGGACGGTCCAGAAACGGTGACGAACTGAGGGCGGATATCGACAAGGCGTTTTCGCTGATACCGGGGAAGAAAAAGCTCAACCTGCACGCAAGTTACGCTGAGCTGGACGGTAAAAAGGCAGACCGCGATGCCATAGGACCGGAACATTTTACTAAGTGGATAGCCTGGGCCAAGGAGAGCAACACCGGTCTGGATTTCAACCCGACGCTATTTTCCCATGAGATGTTCAAAGACAATATGACGCTGACGCATCCGGATAAAGCTGTCCGCCGGTTCTGGATCGAGCATTGCAAGCGGACGCGCGAAATCGGCGCGGAGTTCGGCAAGGCTCTCGGGCAGCCTTGTGTCAACAACATATGGGCCGCCGACGGGCTTAAGGACACACCCGCCGACAGGATTGGTTACCGGGAGAGGCTTAAAGAATCGCTGGATGAGATACTTGAGCAGAAATTTGACCGGAAACATCTCGTGGATTCGGTGGAGAGCAAGCTGTTTGGCATCGGGTCGGAAAGCTATGTACCGGGGTCGTTTGAGTTCTATTTGGGCTACGCTATCAAAAACAATCTGGCGCTGTGCCTTGATTCGGGGCATTATCATCCGACGGAATCGATCTCGGATAAGATCAGTTCCGTGCTGATGTATATCGACAATGTACTGCTGCATGTTTCTCGCGGGGTCAGATGGGACAGCGACCATGTGACGACGTTCACGGACGATACCAAAGCGATCGCCAGAGAATGCGTGAAAAGCGGGATGAACCGCATATTCTACGGACTAGACTTCTTTGATGCAACCATCAACAGGATCGCCGCGTGGGTTATCGGATCCAGAGCGTTTTTGAAGGCGATGCTGTTTGCCATGCTGGAGCCCGAAGAGATAACGGTTGCCGAATACAGATTTGATTATACGACGCGTCTGGCGCTGATGGAGGAAGCCAAGCAGCTGCCTTGGGGAGCGGTATGGGACAAATACTGTCTTGACTGCGGCGTGCCCGCGGGTGCCGACTGGCTTGCGGAAATGAAGCGGTATGAGGCAGATGTTCTGTCCAGAAGATAAGGGAGTTTTGTGATGCAGGACGGAAAAAGAAGCATGCAGAAGATCTCCGCATACGCGGGGAACAGGAAGGACTACGTGCAGGGCGGCGGCGGCAACACCAGCGTGAAACTGGACGATAGCCTGATGGCGATCAAGGCGTCGGGATATACGCTGCAGGAAGTTACGGACGAAAAGGGTTATGTGACTGTCGATTATCAGAAGATCAGGCATTATTACAATACCGTGGACGCGGCTGAAGACAGGGATTTCGAAAAGGAGAGCCTGGCCGTGAATCTGGGCAGCGTGGTGCTGCTCAAAGGTATGGAGAACCGGCGTCCGTCCGTAGAGGTGGGGTTCCATTCGTTTCTGAAAAAGAACGTGATCCACACCCATTCAGTTTACGCGAATATATTGTGCTGCAGCGCGGAAGGGCGAGCCGTGGCGGCGAGCATATTGCAGAGCGAAAAGTTCGTGTTCATTCCGTATATCGACCCGGGCTTCCGCCTGACGCTGGCCATCAAACAGGCGGTGGACGAATATATCATCATGAATGGGACACAGCCGCAGGCAATACTGATGGAGAACCATGGAATCGTTGTGCATGGTGATAATGACGAGGAAGCCATGGCACTGCACGAAGAGGTCAACGATAAGATTCGCGCATACTTTAAACTGCCGGAATTTCCGGCGCCGGTCATCAGAAAGACAAATAGCGGTTATGCTAGCGACACCGGCTATTTGAAGCGCTTTTTGGACGATAACAACGCGGGTGAGGCGTACTTCAACTCTCTGGCGCTGTATCCGGATCAGTTGGTCTATATCGGTGGCAAGCTGGGACTCACAGTCAGAATTCAGGGCAGCGAGGTCACTTATAACGTCAACCAAAAGGAAGCTGAAACGTTAGAGGAGACACTGGTAGGCGTTGTATATGTGATCAACGAAATCCAAAAGGCCGGACTGACGCTGCGGGAATTGGGACAGGCGGGGGCTGATTTTATAAATAACTGGGAGAGTGAGAAATACAGGGCACAGTTGATCAAGTAATTAAACAAAATAGGATCGAGGACAAACTCAAAAAGCGGGAGACATGATCCATTTATTGAATCCATCTTTTCCATCGTCATAATACAACAACGGTTACGAGATAGAGCAATTTTCTGAAGCGACTCGACGTTGGTTAGGTCATGAATAATGCATTTCTGTATATCGAAAAGCTGTAGGACAACAATGCATGTTGTGCTCTGATCTTAAATAATAAAAAGATGCAGAAGATTCATTAATTGTTATGTTAAACAAGGAGAAGCGATAGTAGGTAACTCCCGTTGTATGGTTAAAGGTTTATTGCATAGCAAAAAATCAACATATAGTATGCAAATAACTGAATATCAGCTTAATACCATACATAGTAATTGTGGTATTAATCATATGCGGATTGCCTTTACAATTAAAAACAAAGTTTAAGGTATAAGCTTCCATGGATATGGAGTTTGTTTTTTGTAGCGAATATTTGCTAACAAGTATGTGAACAAGAAATTAAACTGAGAGATTCAGAGAACCCAACCATTTCATCCCCCAGGAGGCATGCCTATAGTTCAAATCTATGCGGTTTTGGTCATCTCCAGTGGTAATGATGACTAAGACCTAACCTGTAGACGGAAGACCTACAGGCCCCCGGAGCAGTATGCCTATAGAATTGAAATATATGGGGGGAGACAAAAGTACAGCCTAATATAGCGGGAATGAGTCTATTTTTTTGCACACCTCTACTTGATACGAACGCTAAAAAGGAGCGGGCCTCCGCTTTTATAAATACTTTTGACTATCTTGTATATTCCCGCCAACGAATTAAAAATGCAATAAAACCAAGTTCCAGGATGCCTTGGGCAGGCGAAGCATCAAGCCCTGTGGTGTCATGTGCGCATTATTCAGCCGTTTGGAGAAAACGGGGCTGCTGTCCGCTGTGTTGACGGCGTCGGGGGCGCATCCCCCGAGGGTGAACCATTCGGCGCTCGCAGCGCCAGTTATGCCTGACAAACTAACGCTGCAGTCGATATCCCGATCAAGGTGTTTGTTGACCAGAAACAGCGACAGGCTGCTCGCGTCCTTTGATAATACCGCGGCGCAGTCAACGTAGGGAATATCCTCACCGGCGGCGCAGTCGTACTTCGGCGCGGCAACATCCGCTCTCAGCGCGGTGCCCCGTCCGTACTGCGACGTATACAGGAACGGATAGTATATCGTCTGTGCCCACACCCGTCCGCCGGGCTCCGTCATAATGGGGGCTATGGTATTGACCAGCTGCGCCAGACAGGCAATCTTCACAGTATCGGCGTTGTTGATCAGTGTGGTGAGCATGCTGCCCACCAGCAGCGCGTCCGCAAAATCGTATTTCTCCTCCTCAATGGGGCGTGCCGTGATCCATTTGGGCGGCGTTTCGCAGTCCTTGCGGAAGTGATACCAGATGTTCCATTCGTCAAAAGACAGATGAATGTCCTTCTGAGAGTTCTTTTCCGACTTAATCTCTTCGCATATCGCGCCCACTTCCTTAATGAAGCGGTTCATTTTGACGTTGCTGGCCAAAAAGGACGGGATGTCGCCTTCGGTGTTGGTGTAATACGTGTGGAGAGAAAGATAGTCTACATGTTCAAAGGTGTGGCGCAGCACGGTGCGCTCCCAATCGCCGAAGGTGGGCATCTCGCGAAAGGAGCTGCCGCACACCACCAGCTTGATATCCGGGTCCAGCCACTTCATCATTTTGGCCGTCTCACAGGCAATGCGCCCGTATTCGTCTGCCGTTTTCGCGCATATCTGCCACGGGCCGTCCATCTCGTTGCCGAGGCACCACAGCTTTACATCATGCGGCTCCGGATATCCGTGGGCAATACGCATGTCGCTGTAATGCGTACCGCCCGGAAAGTTGCAGTATTCCAACAGATTGACGGCATCCTGCGGCCCGCGGGTGCCCAGGTTCACCGCCAGCATGGGCTTTGTGCCCGCCATCTTCAGAAAATCCATAAACTCGTTGGTGCCCACATGGTTTGTCTCGACGGCAAGCCAAGCCAATTCGGGGCGGGTGGGCCGTTCGGACTTCGGGCCGACGCCATCTTCCCAGTTATAACCGGATACAAAGTTGCCGCCCGGATAGCGGATGAGCGGGATGTTCAGCGGGCGGATCAAGTCCAGCACGTCCTGCCGGAAGCCGTCCGCGTTGGCCGTGGGGTGGCCGGGCTCGTATATGCCGGTATAAACGGCGCGGCCCATGTGTTCAATGAATGAACCATAGAGTCGGTCGTCGATGGGTGAGATGATATCGTTCGTATCGATGCTGATATGCGCCGTCAGGTTCATGCGGCCTCCGTTGTCGGTTATTGTATTTGGAACGCAGTGGATTCCCGTTCGATCACGCTGCAGGCGAGCATCAGCTTTTGGCTGCATTGCACGTGGCTGCCGGACAGCATATCGAGTAACAGATGTGTGGCGGTCTGGCCCATCTCGAAAAGCGGCAGCGATACGGTGCTGAGCGTTGGGCGGCAGACGGTGCCGATTTCGCGGTTATCAAAGCCAATCAGCGCCAGGTCTTTACCGACCTGTATGCCTTCCTGATTGCAGTATTCGATGACACCTGTCGCCATCATGTCGTTATGGGCGAATATTGCCGTTACACCTGCGTCTAAAAGCTGGCTACAGAGCTGATAGCCCTGCTCACGCTCCCAATCGCCGTATACGGTGAGCCTGGGGTTATATGGAACACTGTTGGCATACAAAGCCTCCTGATAGCCAAGTATCCGGTTGGCTGTGTGAATACTGTCACGCTGGCCGGCGATCATTCCGATGCTCCGATGACCTTTATTAATCAGATGCTGTGTGGCTTCATACGCGGCCTTCTGGTCGTCATAAAGCACAGAGGGGATATTCGGGTCGGCGCTGTAGCAGTACGCATATACGAAGGGGATCCCGCTGTTGCTGCGGACAGGAACGACGGCGTGGCTGTGGCAGCCGATATAGATGATGCCGTCCACCTGCTTGGACAGCATGGTATCCACCAGTGAATGCACCAGTGCCGAACATTCCTCGGTATTCTGAGGATCGTGCCCGTAACGCTTATGTAGGCGCAGGTTGCCCAATATATAATGATAGCCCTGGCTCTCGCAGTAGGCGTCAATGCCGTCTACGATGTCCGGGGTGTTGAAAACGGTGAGGTCTTCAGTGATAACGCCTATCGTTTGGCTCTGGCCGTTCTTTAAGCTGCGTGCTGTCAGATTGGGGCGGTAGTTGAGCTCGCGCGCAATGGACGTTACGCTGTCGATCGTCGCCTGGCTGACACCTTTTTTGCCGTTTAGGACTTTTGATACTGTGGCGATGGATACGCCCGCTTTTTCTGATATTTCGCGAATGTTTGCCATGATTACTCCCAACCTTATTGATTACATGGAAACAATACCACATAAACGTTTAACAATCAACACTTTTTCAGACTGTTATACGTCAAATAGGCATAGTATGAACCGATGGACCTGTAATTACAAATAAATTGTTTAAAATATAGTATACGTTTAATAACTTTATAATTGATTAAAAATGTTGAAAAACAATAAATATTACGTTGAATTAATAAAATAAATTAAGAAATGCCTCTTTACAAATCAAATAATGTGTATTATAGTGAGCGAAAAGTTAAACGTTTACCATACCCGACGCCACAATTAAAGACATGACTGAAAGGACGGAGTCAGATATGCATTCAACTCTGCGGCTGCCAGGCCTTAATCAAATTAAAATAGACGACGCATTATGGAGCCATTATACCAATATGGTTGAGGACGTTATCATTCCGTACCAATGGATGATACTTAACGACAGGATTCCCGGCGCCGACCCCGCTTTTAACAACTGGAAAATACTTGACTCGCAGGCTGATAACTTTATGCAGGACGGCGGACAGCGGGTCATGGAATCCTACTGCATTAAAAATTTCTGTATAGCTGCAGGTGAGTTAAAAGGGGAGCACAAAGGAGTCATCTTTGTGGATACGGATGTTTACAAGTGGCTGGAGACCGTTGCCTACTGTTTACATAATGGAAGTTGCAAAGATTTCGAAAAAATAGCTGATGAAGTTATATCTCTTATCGGGCGCGCGCAGCAGCCGGACGGATATCTGAACACCTACTATACCGTGGCGGAGCCGCAGGGGCGCTGGAGCAATCTGGTGGAAGGGCATGAGCTGTATTGCGCCGGCTATCTGATTGAGGCGGGCGTGGCCTATTATGAAGCCACAGGGAAGGCAGAGCTTTTAAACATCGCGCGTCGCTTTGCGGATCTGATCTGCAAAGAATTCGGGCCGGGTGAAGGTCAGCGCAAGGGTTATCCGGGCCATCAAGAGATTGAGCTGGCTCTCGTCAAGCTGTATCGCTGTACCGAACAGCGCCGGTATCTGGACTGCGCGCGGTTTTTCATTGACGAGCGCGGTCAGGAACCCAACTATTTCAGCCAGGAGATTGAAGACCGGGACGGGCAGGTGATATTCCCCGAGTTCCGGGAATACGAGCTGAAATATTCGCAGGCACATATGCCGCCACGGCAGCAGCGCACGGCGGAGGGCCACGCGGTACGGGCAACCTATATGTACTGTGCGATGGCCGACATAGCGCGTGAGGACGGCGACAAAGAGCTGCTGGAAACCTGCCGGGCGCTGTGGAACAACATTACGCAGCGGCGCATGTATATCACGGGCGGCATCGGCTCATCCGGCTTCTTTGAGCGCTTCACCACAGATTATGACCTGCCCAACGACGCCGCTTACTGCGAGACCTGTGCGTCGATAGGCCTTGCACTTTTCGGACGGCGCATGACCCTCATTGAGCGGGATGCGGCTTACTTCGACATCGTAGAGCGCGCGCTTTATAACGCGGTGCTGGCAGGCATCAGCCTAAGCGGCGACCGGTACTTCTACGTGAACCCGCTGGAGGTGTGGCCGGACAACTGCCTGACCGCCACCTCCATGAAACATGTGAAGGCACAGCGACAGCGCTGGTTTTCAGTGGCCTGCTGCCCGCCCAATGTGGCGCGCACGCTGGCTTCACTGGGGCATTATATATATGCACAAGACGACAATACGGTATATGTCAACCTTTTCATCTCCTCCTCATTCAAAGCAAAGTTTGCCGGCGCGGAAGCGGAACTGACAATGCGCTCCGGTCTGATGCAAAACGGGGAAATCACCATCAGCCTTGATGTGCAGCCGGGTGCTGACCTGCGTCTGGCGGTACGCGTCCCCGGTTATGCGCAGTCACCGGAATTTTTACTGGACGGCATTTCGCTGACCCCGGTCGTGGAAAAGGGCTACGCAATGATCGGCGGCGGTCTGACCGGTCAGCATATGGTCACAATCAGACTGAACGTGAAACCCCAATGGATGGCGGCCGATCCTTTGCTGAGAGAGAACGCCGGCAAGGTTGCTTTGCTTAAAGGTCCCTGCGTTTACTGCCTGGAGGAAACGGACAACGGCGCCAACCTCACCTCCGTTATCGTGGAGGCCAATGCTGTGGTGCAGGAGCGGGACAACGATAAGTTGCCGGGCATTCTGCCTATGCTTTGCTATGAGGGGCAGCGGCTAACGCGCAATAACTGGGACGGCAACCAGCTGTACGATAAGGCACATTTTGACACGGAACCGGTCACGCTCAGGGCGGTGCCCTACTGTATGTGGGGGAACCGCGCGCCAGGAGAGATGCTGGTTTGGCAAAAATGCCGTATTTAAAGGACTGATAATATTTATACAACACATGAGATGTTGTATAATAATAATACGAGGAAAGAAGGTATAGAGAAAATGAAGTCAATCAAGAAGGCTCTGGTCCTATTGTGCTGCTTCGCTATGCTCTTAGGCCTGGTTGCATGCACAGGCGCACCCCAGGCACCCGCAGCTACCGATGAAGCAGCGGCAGAGCCCGCTGCTACCGACGCTGCACCGGCTACCGATGCCGAACCGGGAGAACAGGAGAAGATTACCATTACGTTCTCATTGTGGGGCGATCCCGCGGAACAGGAAACGACACAGAAAGCTCTGGACGTATACAATGACTCGCAGGACAAAGTATATGTTCAAGCGTTGCAAATCGGGCGCGACGAATACAATGAAAAGCTTCAGACCATGGCGACGTCAGGCGAGATGCCGGATTGCGGAATGGTCGCGGAAGATACCGTTATAGGCTGGGCGAAGGATGGCCTGCTGTCTGATGTAGATATCTATGCAGGTCAGGATAATTTGCCGCTCGACTATCTTGCGTTCAAATATAACGGTAAAACCGTTGCGTATTCTGCGGCTAACGAAGTCCTCGGGCTTTGGTACAACAAGAAAATGTTCGATGACGCCGGTGTACCTTATCCTCCCGCTACACTGGATGAAGCATGGACATGGGATCAATTTATTGACGTTGCCAAGAAGCTGACGATAGACGCCAATGGCAAACATCCGGGCGACGCCGATTTCGATAAGAACAATATCGTACAGTACGGTGCTTATGTCAATCAATATACATGGCAGCTTGAAGTTTGGGCGCATTCAAACGGCGGTAACTTTTTCTCGCCTGACGGCACATCGGTAACTTTTGATGATGCGGCTGTCGAGGCTATGCAAAAGGTTTTTGATTTGCACTTGGTGGAAAACGTCGCGCCGTTAAATGACGGAACTCAGGATAATGGCTTTGCCAGCTCGTTAGGCGCCGGAAACGTGGCTATGTGTACAGAAGGACAGTGGGCTACAGGATTCAGGGGAGCGGGTTTTGACGGTATTGATTATGGTGTTGGCGTGCTGCCCTATATGAAGCAGAAGGCTAATATCTGCACGGGCGGTCCGACAGGCGTATTTGCCACATCGGAGTACCCGGAAGAAGCTGCGGAATTCTTGAGATGGTACAACAGCGAAGAAAACAATATTGGCACTATCATGGCCGGATGGTGGATGCCTACCAAATTGAATTGGTATACTGATGCAGCTCTGCTGAAATCTTGGGTGGATGATTGCGAATTCCGCCAGCCGTTAACAGCCGAAGCTTACAAAACGGCTATTGTAGATGTCGCTTTAGACTTTGACGTAACCAAACCTACGGCATGGTACTATACGCCCAACACCTTTGAAGTGCTGACAAAAACATTACAACCGGCACTGGTTGAAGCGATTAATGGCAGCAAGACAGCTAAAGATGTTATCGAAGCAGTTCGTGAAGCGATGATAGCTGAACTCGGCTGATAAAAAACGATTGGTTACTTTGAAGTAACGCAGTGAAAAAAGGGGCGCCTGAAAAGCAAAAATGCGTATGCGGGCGCCCCCAACTGGTTTTATATCCAAGAAAGCGGGATAAAGACATGAAAAATAAGAAGAAGAGGACAAAAATCGCAATCAAGGAACAGCGTGCGGCGTATCTGTTTTTGATCCCAGCGTTTCTTGGTTTGACGCTACTAACATATATACCTTTATTGGCCGTTTTCGGTATCAGCTTAACGGACTTGAACGTTGGCCATTTTATAGAAGGCGGGACTCTGCCACCGATCAAGTTTGTTGGGTCTGATAATTTTGTTGATATATTTAAAAGTCCGAGTATTGACTTTCTCAACTCGATTAAGGTAACTGTAGTTTTCGCGCTGATCGCCGTTGCCGGAAGTATCATTTACTCCATGATTATAGCGTTGCTTTTAAACCGAAAGATCCCGGCACGCGGATTTTTCCGTGCGATTTTCTATATTCCGTATATCCTGCCAGCCACCGCGGTCATGATTAGTTGGTGGTTTTTATTAAAATATGACGGCGGTTTGATCAATTATATCCTTGTGAATCTAGGCTTAGATAAATCCTTATTCCTGTCTTCTGCGGACACGGCCATACCGTCACTGGCTCTTATCGCTGTTTGGACATCCGGCAACCTGATCGTCATATTTTTGGCAGGACTGCAAAACGTGCCCCGGGTATATCACGAGGCTGCGGAAATAGACGGCGCAAGCTCCTGGCAGCGGTTTTGGCACGTTACGATCCCCTGCATGACTCCTATCATTTTTTATAATCTTTTAATGAGCCTTGTCGTCAATCTGCAAATTGTCGTACCCGCGCTGGCCGTTACAAAAGGCGGGCCGGGCAACTCTACAATGTTTATGACATATTTGATGTATCAGACCGGGTTTCGGGGCAGGGAATTGGGAAAAGCCGGCGCTATTGCGTTTGTGTTCTTTATCGTGGCCGCGATATTAGCCTTTATATTGTTCGCAACGTCCAAAAGCTGGATATATAACGAGGGAGGAGATGATAAGAAATGAACGAAACCGCTAATCAAAAGAGTAATAAAACAAAAGAAGTTCTCGTCAAAAGCTCCATAAAAAGCAAAAAGAGAAGTCAGCAGATTGCGGATATCATTTCGTTAATTATCGTTATCTTAATCGCTGCGGTAGTCATGCTGCCGTTATGGTGGATGATTCGCTCCTCGCTGATGAAAAGTCTTGAAATATTTAAATGGCCTCCGCAGTTTTTTCCGTCCGAGTGGTTGTTTTCCAATTACAATATAAAACCGACTACTTTTGACTTTTGGCGGTATCTTGGAAATACGCTGACTATTGTCGTTCCCTGTGTCGTTTTCGGAACGGTCACGGCGATATTATGCGGCTATGCTTTTGCGCGGCTGCGCTTTCAAGCAAAAGCGTTTCTATTTTCGCTTTGCGTGGGTTCGATGCTGCTTCCGACTATGGTAACGCTAATTCCGCTCTACATATCCTGGGCGAGCCTGGGGCTTACAGATACATACTGGCCGCTGATACTTCCGTACCTTTGCGGAGGAGGAGCATTTAATATTTTTCTTATTAGGCAGTTTATAAAGACTCTTCCTAAAGAGCTGGACGAGTCAGCCACCATCGACGGAGCCGGCTATATGCGTACGCTGACAAGCATCATTGTTCCCTCTATCCGGCCAGCTATAATTGTTGTAGCGCTGTTAATCTTTATTACGACCTGGAACGATCTTCTGCAGCAAACAATTTATATTTCTTCGCGGGAAAAGTATACGATGGCGGTAGGGCTGACCACTTTCATGGGCTCGTTCAAAAACGATTACGCAGGGATGTTTGCGGCTACTTGTCTTTCGTTTTTACCGGGCGTGATCGTTTATCTCATCGGTCAGCGTTACTTTGTAGAGGGCATCGTGATGACGGGTATGAAGAATTAGGGTGAGAGCATGAATATAACGGAGCTGATCAAGAGAAAAAGATTTGCGCCCGGAAAAGGTGTGACGGAACTGCCGCCTGAACGGGGCATCCGGCGCTTTGGCTTCCTGCTGTGGAACCACCTATGGAAGCTCGTTACATTAAACCTTGTGTTTCTCATGTTCAGCATTCCCGTTGTGACAATACCGGCGGCTGTCTGCGGCGTCAACAGGGTTCTGATAAAGTTGGTGCGGGAAGGCAACTGCTTTATATGGGACGAGTTCTGGAAAGAGTTTAAGGCCAACCTGTTCAAGAGCCTGCCGTTTGGCTTGCTGTTCGCTGTCCTGCTTTTTATGAGTTATTATGCTTTGAGCGTCAGTACATCTTCAGGAGACATTAGTCTGAGTATATTTGCTGGAGCCATTGGGTTATTTATATTGGGGCTGACATTGCTTTTCTCAAGCTATGTGTTTGTGTTGCTGCCATCTCTGGCGCTCAAGAACAGGCATATCGCAAAAAATGCGTTTATATTGATGGTGACCGAATGGAAGACGGACTTGATCATATTGGGAGGTGCGTTGGGCATGGTGTTTTTGGCGGTCGCGTTCTTCCCGTTTACGTCCATTCTGCTGCTGCTGATCTGGTTTTCACTGACGCAGCTGATGATATGCGCAGCGGTGGGTGAGCCGTTGCAAAGGCGAATCATAGGGCCCTACGAAAAAAGCCAAAAGGAAGGTGCTTAGATTATGGCAAAAGTTACACTGAACAATTTAAAAAAGGTCTATGAAAAAGATATAGTGGCGGTGCAGTCGTTCAATCTGGACATTGCCGACAAGGAGTTCATTGTGCTGGTAGGGCCGTCTGGCTGCGGCAAGTCGACCACGCTGCGCATGGTGGCGGGGCTGGAGGAGATATCCGAAGGCGAGCTGTATATCGGCGACAGGCTGGTGAACGACGTGGCGCCCAAGGACAGGGATATTGCGATGGTATTTCAGAACTACGCGCTGTATCCACACATGACAGTGTATGAGAATATGGCGTTTGCTTTGAAGCTGCGGCGCGTGAAAAAGCAGGAGATCGACACAAAGGTGAAGGAAGCGGCGGAGATTCTTGGTATCACCGATTTGCTGCAGCGTAAGCCCAAGGCGCTTTCGGGTGGGCAGCGTCAGCGTGTGGCTATCGGACGGGCTATTGTGCGCCACCCGCAGGTGTTCCTGATGGATGAACCGCTGTCCAACCTGGACGCCAAGCTGCGCAACCAGATGCGCGCGGAGATCATCAAGCTGCGCCAGAGCGTCAACACGACGTTCATCTACGTGACGCACGACCAGACCGAAGCGATGACGCTGGGCGACCGTATCGTGATCATGAAGGATGGCTACATTCAGCAGATTGGCACACCACAGCAGGTGTTCAACCATCCGCAAAATCTCTTTGTGGCCGGCTTCATCGGTACGCCGCAGATGAACTTCTTCGACGCGCGGCTGGAAAAGGAGACAGGCGGCTATTCGGTGTCGCTGTATGGTGTGCGTCTGACGCTGACGTCGGAAATGAGCCGAAAGCTGGCTGCGAAAGGCGTGGCCGCGCAAGATATCACGATGGGGGTCCGCCCCGAGCACATGAACATTGCGCTGCATAATACCCCCGGTGCCATCAGCGCGGATGTGGACGTATCGGAAATGATGGGCAGTGAGTTCCACCTGCATGTGAAAGTGGGCGGGCGTGATGCGGTGCTGCGTGTTCCGGTCATGGAGCTGCCAGAACAGCTCCGCCGTGGCATCGGCTCGTGCGCGCAAATTCACTTCGCTTTTTCAGTCGAGCTGGCCCATTTTTTCTCCAATGAAACGGAGAACAATCTGCTGGAATAGGCTTGAAGGCTGCAACTAAAACCATCTATTGATTAATATATGTATTCGGCAAAAATGGTCAAGAGGAGGCATGATTCTATGGCAGCCATTTTTTGCTGTTGAACAAAACGGGACGTACGGCAATCTTTTCGAAGTATAAGCAAAATGTGAGGTGAATAAAATGAAGCCTTTAATAAAAAAACTAAAAGAAATACTCATTTATAATAAAGAAAAGAGAACCAATAAAAAGCGCCCGATTTTTCTTATAAAGAGGTTGCACTTTATTAGTAATGTTAAAATTGCACCGAAAATACTGGCAGGTTTTTTAGTTATCGTATTGATGTGCGCCGTCATGGGAGGCATTGCAGCTTTATGCATCCAGCAGCTTGGGGATTCTATAAAGCAAATTCAAACTGAAATTTTGTTGTCGGTGAAAAGCGCAGGCGACCTTCGCAATCAATTTCTGGAGGGAACCAACGCGCTCCAGAAGGTGCTGCTGACAGAGGACGACTATTTTAACCTGGCGTATCTTGATACTATAGAAAGCAGCCTGTCACAAATCGGGCAAATACTTATGGTCATTGAATCTGAAAGACAAGGTATCTAAAGACCCGGCAATAAGCCAACAAGTCGGATAATCCCACGAAAAAGAAAAATCACAAGGCACAGTGTACCTTGTGAAAGTGGCGGAGAGAGTGGGATTCGAACCCACGGTTGCTTGCGCAACACCGGTTTTCAAGACCGGCACTTTAAACCAGGCTCAGACATCTCTCCAAAGCAAACACAGTATAGCAAACGCAGGGGCAGAGCGTCAAGCATATGACCAAGATGGAATGAACCAAAGAAGATATAATATAGTTCAAAAAATAAAAAAATATTACAATACCCGTTTGATTGCCGTTCATTATAATATTGGTGATACAGTGGTCAAATGCTTTTACGAATGCTGATTTGGTGGTACAATATATATTAAAGTCAAAGTTAAAGTGATTTGGCGGTGAATGATGAGCAGGCTGAACACGGCACAAAACCTTGTGCATACATTTGGAAATGCCGTGGGCATACACTGCTTTGCTGTGGATATGCTGAGCGGAAAAGCCGGGGATGTCTGCCTGTTCTGCAAATCTTGTTACCAAAAGCAGATTGATGAAAACGGACGGGCAGCCTGTGAGACGCTGATGGACTATGCCATCTACCAGTCGGAACGCTGGGGCGGCAAATATGAGTTTTTGTGTCCTGCCGGAGCCGCGTTTATTGCCGCACCGGGCCTGCGCCACGGTATGCTTGAATACGGGCTGATCGCCGGGCCGTTCCTGATGGTGGATGTGCATGATTTTTTGGAGGAAGGCTTTCCGGGATTGTTCGGAGGCAGCACGCGCGACATTGCCGCAGCAGCCAAAACGCTGCCCCATATAGAACCACGACGCGTGTCGTCCCTGGCGGATATGCTCTTTATGATCACAGCATATGCCGAACAGCGAGACAGTGAGGATCTGCAGCTGCTGGAGGAGACCAGCGCACGGTATAATGAAATATTTTCCACGATACAGGATATGAAGGTCGGTGCACGGTCATCTGAATATCCGCTGGAAACGGAAAAACGGCTGCAACGGTATATTGCTTCGGGTGATAAGGCCGGAGCGCAGCGGGCGCTGAACGAGATATTGGGTGCGATATTTTTTGCGGCCGGGGCAGATTTTTCAGCAATCAAAACCCGGGTGACAGAACTGCTGGTGCTGCTATCGCGGGCTGCGATTGACGGGGGAGCAGAAGCTGGGCGTATTTTCGGACTTTCGCGGAATTTCTTGAGCGAAATCGCCGGGTTCACGACGCTGGACGATTTAAGCATCTGGCTTTCCGGTATACTGTCGAGCTTCACAGGAATGGTTTTCGCGGCACCGGAAACCAAGCATACCGACACGATACAAAAAGTAATGGAATACGTGAGCGCAAACTACATGAAGCGCATTACCTTGAACGATATCTCCGACCATGTGTCGTTCAGCGTTTCGTACTTGAGCCGCATATTTAAGGAAGAAAAGGGCATTAGCCTGTCATCATACATCAACGAGGTGCGCATCCGCAATGCCAAGTCTATGCTGCTGTCGAGTGACATACCGCTTTCGTCGCTGGCGTATTGCTGCGGATTCGACGATCAGAGCTACTTCACAAAAGTATTTAAGAAATTGACCGGCACAACGCCGGGCAAATACCGCGAAAAGCGGGGGATCATCAATAAAAAAACGGAGGCAGGGCAATGAGCATATTCGAAGAAATGAGTTCTTTTTTACAGCAGGGAAGAGCGCCCAAGGTGAAAGAACTGGTGACGCAGGCGCTGGCGGATGGAGAAGACGCCAAAAGAATACTGGAAGAAGGCCTGCTGTCGGGCATGTCCATCATTGGCGCAAAGTTCAAGAACAACGAAGTGTATGTGCCTGAGGTGCTGATTGCCGCTCGGGCGATGAATGCTGGCATGGAGATCTTAAAGCCCGCGCTGGCGAACAGCGACGTGAAGGCGGTGGGGAAGGCGGTACTGGGCACGGTGAAGGGCGACCTGCACGACATCGGCAAGAACCTCGTCAAGATCATGCTGGAAGGCAAGGGTATTGAAGTGATTGATCTGGGAACCGACGTGGCACCCGAAGCATTCATTCAGGCGGCGATTGACAACGACGCGAAGGTGGTGGCCTGCTCCGCGCTGCTGACAACGACGATGGGCGTGATGAAGGACGTGGTAGACAAAGCCAAGGAAATGGGCGTACGCGACAAGATCTCCATCATGGTGGGCGGCGCGCCTGTGACCGAGAACTATAAGGAAACCATTGGAGCGGATTATTATACGCCGGATGCGGCTTCCGCCTCCGACGTGGCTTATCAGGTGCTGAGCGCCTAAAAACCGGGAAGATGATTTTTGGGAGATGAAGAGCAGCCGGGGTTTTGAAAAGATCTCGGCTGTTTTTGTACCTTGCGGAGCGGCGCGCGTGGTTGACAGGGAATGACCTGTATGCGATGATATTCTTATCAAAACGATGGAGAAGCATCTATGGCATGGAGAGAAATACGTAAAATTGGCGATGAGGCGCTGCGCAAGAAGTGCAAGCCGGTGGCGGAGATCAATGACAGGGTTCGCATGCTGCTGCAGGATATAGACGATACCCAAAACCAGGACGACAACGGGGCGGGGCTGGCTGCGCCGCAGATCGGCATACTGCGCCGGCTGATCGTGGTGCACGGGCCGGACGGGTATCTGAAGCTGGTGAACCCGGAGATCGTGGAGGCGGAAGGCGAGCATGAGGTGGAGGAGGGCTGTCTTTCCGTGCCGGGCAGGTGGGGCAAGCTGATGCGGCCTGTGAAGGTGAAGGTGAAGGCGCTTAACGAAAACGGCGATGAGTTAACAATTGAAGCCGAAAACGATGAAGCCAAGCTTTACTGCCACGAGATAGACCATCTGGACGGTATACTGTTCGTCGATAGGGTGACTGAGTTTTTAGACGATGACGATGAGTATGATGGGCTTGAGGACGACGAGGATCTCGATCCGGAGTTTGATTACGAGGAAGAGGAGTAAGCGATGCTGGAGTTTATGTTTGATACGCAGTTGCTCATTGAAGGCAGCAGTTTAAATGAGGATGACATAGGCGAATACATCGCTGCGCACATAGAGGGCGACAGTTTGATTGCGGTGGGCGGCGATACGCTCATTAAGATACATTACCATACCAATACGCCATGGAAGGTGCTGGAGTATTGTTCCACGCTGGGGGAGATATACGACGTGGTGGTGGAGAACATGGAGCGGCAGGAGCAGGGGCTGCAGGGCTGAGCGCTGCAGGTGGGGGAAATAGTACAGCGGTACTGACTTTGTGTGCGGTACCGCTTTTCTGTATTCTGATATGGGAGAGTTTATTCCACGCCAAACATCAGCTTCGCCAATTCCTTGCCGGCAGCTGTTTTGAAATACCGGTTATAAAAGCTGACAAACGCTTCGTGGGAGAAGTCTCCCTCGTCACGGTTGACAAGAAAATCCGCTTCAATGATGATCTGATAGTCGATGCCGTTCACGTCGGTGTACGTGTGATGATGGGCAATGATGTATTGCACGTGCTGTGAGACCGCGGGGCTTGCGCCGCAGCGCTCAAGGATGGGGCGGGCGATGGCGGGGCCTTCATTTTCCTGCAACTTGCCCCCGCATGAGCCGTAGGCCTCCTCGCAGTGGCGGATGGCGATGTCGTGCAGCACCGCTGTCAGCTCTACCACCTCCCTTGCATCGCCGGAGAGTCCTTCGCTGTCGGCAATGCAGCGGGCAAAGCCCAGCACTTTTAGCGCATGATTGATGCGGCGTGTGTCGCTGCCGTTGATGTGGATCATCTCCATAATGGCCTGACCGATCATTTTACGCTCCTTTCCCCATGCCATGCGTTGCTATTATGACAGCGCAAGTATATAATGGAAGCCAGAGATTTAACATATATCTCTAACCGAAATTATACTTTTATATTTGGAGCCTGTCATCATGAATATCTTCTATCCGCTTAAGAAGGCGCTTATTTTGCGTAACCTCGAAAAGCGCAGGCGTCTCAATCCATTCAATACCGAAAAGGCCGAGCTTTATACCATGCCAAAAGGCGCAGACGATAACCAGAACAACAGCTACTATTTTTCCTGTCACAGCGCGGATGGCACGAGCCTGCTGATTCGTCATGCTCAGCGGGGCTCAAAGTCCGTAGAGGTGTGGTTCGCGTACCGCGATGCAGCCGGACGCGCGGTGATCAGCGGCAAGCAGCTTTACCCCGCGGGGGAAGCTCCCGCCGCCGTGCGGTGTATTGAGCCGGGCAGCAAGTGGGTGTTCTCGTACGACGGTGAGGCGCAGGCGCTGTACACGGGCGAGCCCGTGCGGGTGAAGCTGGACGCGGCGTTCGACGCATCAGGCCGCATATTTGAGTTCGGCCACGATGTGGACGCGCGCGTGATGGCGGACGCGATCGCGAAGGAAAAGTGGACCCGCGCGTATTTTGCGGAGCTGCAGGGCAACGATCAGGTGCATTACGAGCAGCCGGGCCGGGCGACGGGCACTCTATCGCTGAACGGCAAAGAGACCACGATTGATCTGCCTGCAATGCGCGACCATTCCTTCGGCAAGCGCGACTGGGGCTACATGAACAAGCACTTCTGGCTGATGGCGCTGCTGGAGGACGGGCGGCAGCTGAACGCCAACATGGTGAGCTACCCCGTGCTGAAGCTGATGACCGGCTATTACGAGGACAACGGTCAAGTGACGGGTGTGGAACAGGCACGGATTACGGAAAAGGTGGTGAAACCACATGAGGTACCGGATGCGTTCACGTTTGACGTAAGGCTCGTGGACGGACGCACGCTGCGCGTGGAATGCCGCTGCGAGGAGGTGTTCCCGTTCCCGTTCGCGGATGGGGCCTACACCATTTACGAGGGTGTGGGTGCTTTTGAGCTGGACGGCATAAGAGGACGCGGCATACTCGAATTCGGCTGGAACGGCGACGTTTCCCGCTGCGTGTAACGGGAGGCAGATCATGATATACAGGATCACACAGATACCCGAGGCAGAACTCTCGAACGTGGGCGGCAAGGCGCGCGGCCTGTATTATCTGGCGGAGTGCGGCCTCAATGTGCCGGACGGCTTCATTGTGACGGACGCAGGTGCGGACACGGCGGCAGACGACGCGGCGGCGTATTATGAAACGACGGGGCTGGGAAAGGTGGCGGTGCGCTCTTCCGCGACGGCGGAGGACGGGGCGGATTTTTCCAGCGCGGGGCAATACAGTACGTATCTGAATGTGGAGGGCGCTGAGGCGGTGTGGCAGGCGGTGAAGGGATGCGCGGCCTCACTGCACAGCGCCATGGCCGTCAAGTACGCGGCCACATTCGGCGGGGCAAAGAGCCAGCGCATGTGCGCGGTGGTGCAGGCGATGGCGGACGCGGACGTTTCCGGCGTGTGCTTTACTCAGCATCCGGACGGGCGCGGCGGCCTGCTGATTGAGGCAGTGGAGGGTTTGGGCGAGGCGCTGGTGTCCGGCCACGCCGAGGCGGCGTCAGTGCGCGTGAACGAGGCGGCACTGACCGCGCTGGGCAATAGCTTCCTGACGGCGGAGCAGGTGCAAATTATCGCGGCGGGGGCGCTGAAAGCAAAGGCGCACTTTGGCTGTGAGCTGGATATCGAGTGGGCGGCGAAGGGCGCCGAGGTGTTCTGGCTGCAGGCGCGGCCCATCACGGTGACGGATGATCCGGACGCGTTCGAACTGGACAACACGGACGTGAAGGACGATGACGTGGTGACCACATGCAACGTGGGCGAAATGCTGCCCGGTGCGGTGACGCCGCTGTCCATTTCCACCAGCGTATACGGTATCGACTACGGCATGCGCAAGATGATATCGCATGTGGGCGGTGTCAAGCATATTGACGACTTACCGCCAGGCAGCTGTCTGCCCAATTTCGGCAACCATCTGTTTATCAACATATCGTCGCTCTACGCCATTGCTGATCATGTGGTGGGTGCCACCAGGGAGGGTGTGGAGCTGAGCCTGTGTGGACGGCTGCTGGAGGATGTTCCCAAGCCACCGGTGCCAAAAGTGTCGGGCCTTTCTAAGATGAACGGCGCAAGAAAGTATTTTTCATTGCTGCTGCGTACCGGGCAGGCTTGTAAAAAGCTTAAAGATTTCGCGGACAACGCGGAGATACCCGTCCGCGAAACACCGCAGGAACAGCTGAAGGAGATAACCGATCGGCTGTGGATGAACAACGAGGCGTTTTGGCTGCATTACATCACGTCGGGGCATTCGGGCTCGATGAGCAGCGCGCTGTTTCTGATACTGATGGCGGACGGCATGGACGCGGACACCGCCAAGGCGAAGATCGCGGGCGTGCTGGAGGATATCGACGGCATCGAGAGCGTGGACATACTGCGCTCGCTGCGGCGGACGGCTAGGGCATTGATTGCCGAGAAGCCGGATATCGCCGCCCTCGGCGCGAAGGAGCTGGCGGAATATATCAAGACATGCGGGCCGGAGAGCCGGGCGGCGCTTGAAGATTTCCTCAAGCGGCACGGTCACCGCGCGATACGCGAGGCGGAACTGCGCAGCCCCTCATGGCATGCGGATGAGGAGAGCCTGTGCAACTACTTAAAGACGGTAATATCCACCGGCGCGAAGGAGCCGCCCAAGGCCAAAGCGGTGGAACAAAACATCGACGCGCTGCTGGCGGATAAAAAGGGTCTCCTGGGTTGGATGACGCGCAGCATCATTGGGCAGGCGCGCAAGGGCGTGGTGAACCGCGAATACACCAAGTCCCAGAGCATCCGCATCGTTGATAAGTTTAAGACGGCGTACCGGCATCTGGCGGCGCTGATGGTACGGGACGGCCTGCTGCCCGATGCGGATCTGGTGTTCTTCCTGACGCATGATGAGCTGGTGCGGCTGGTGGACGGCTGCGAGGCGGGGCTGGTGAAACGGGCGATGGCGCGGCGGCGGCTGTTGGAGCAGCAGAAGACTTTCCGGTACGATGAGGTATGCGTTGGGCGGCCGCGGCCCAAACCGGTTGTGATCAGACCGGCGGAGGGAAAGGCGGTGTTTGCCGGAACGTCGATCAGCCGCGGGACGGCGACGGGGCGGGCGCGCGTGGTGCACAGCGTGGACGACGCCAACAGCCTTGAGCCGGGTGAGATCATGGTGGCGGCATTCACCGACATCGGATGGTCGCCGTATTACTGCATGCTGGGCGCGCTGGTGACCGAGGTGGGTTCGGCGCTGTCGCACGGGGCTGTTGTAGCCCGGGAATACGCGCTGCCGCTGGTGTCGGGCGTGGCTTACGCGACCGAGGTGATTCGCACCGGCGATATGGTGAGCGTGGACGGCGCGGCGGGTACAGTAGCTATCATCGGCTGATGCGGCAACAAAGAAAAAGGAGGTGGACGCTTATGCGCTGCCTCCGATAGGGGTATTGTGAGCAGGGGGTTATCTGCTGCAATACGGGCGGAGAGGTTCCGCCGATGTTTGTAGTATAGCGCGCGTCTGTCCCGAAAAAAGCACAGGTTCGTGCGTTTTGATTTCTCACATCTGAAGTCTTGGCAAAGTCCTGCCAGATACGCGCTTGCGTGGATAATATAGGGTTGCGGACTTGAAAGGCGGTTGTTTGGGTGCTATAATGACAGCTTGAACGAACAAAGGAGTTTGTGATGAATTTACCTGATTTTTTAACAAAACCAAGCGTTTGGCTATACCTGTTTGTCTTCTTCGGCAAGATTATCGAAGTCGCGGTGGCCACCGTTCGCATTGTGCTGATCAACCGCGGCGAGCGCGTGAAGGGTTCTATCACCGGCTTCTTTGAGGTGTCACTGTGGCTGGTGGTGACGGGCACTGTGCTGGTGGGGTTTCAGGAGGACCTGCTGCGCTGTCTCGTTTTTGCGGTGGCGTTTGCTCTGGGCAACTATGTCGGGTCATGGATTGAGAGCAAGCTGGCGTTTGGCTTAAGCTCGATACAGGTGATCGTTAACGCGGATGATGAGGCGGAGTGCCTCGCGAATGCACTGCGTGAGAAGGGTTTCGCTGTGACGCTGCTGGAGGGCGAAGGAAAGACGGGTAAACGCGAGATACTGATGCTGCATCTGAAGCGAAAGAGCATACCGGCGGCGGTGGCTTTGATCAAACAGCGACTGTGCAACGCGGTGATCACGGTGAACGACATACGGACGATTAACGGCGGGTTTATAAAGAAATGATCAAGAATGTATGTGTGTACGCGTCGAGCAGCGAATTGCTGGACGACGTCTATATGAATAAGGCGGCGGAGCTGGGCCGCGCGCTGGCACAGCGGGGCATCGGTCTTGTGTACGGTGCGGGCGGATATGGGCTGATGGGCGCTGCGGCACGCGGCGCGACCCAAGCGGGCGGCAGAGTCATCGGCGTGATACCCGAGAAGATGGACGTGGACGGCGTGGTGTATGACGGCTGCACCGAGCTGTTTGTGACGCGCACGATGCGTGAACGCAAAGCGCTGATGGAGGACAAATCGGACGCGTTTATCGCGCTGCCCGGGGGCTTCGGCACGTTTGAGGAGGTGCTGGAGATCATTGCGCTGCGGCTGCTGATGTATCACACCAAGCCGGTGGTGATACTGAACATCAACGGGTATTACGATCCTCTGGTCAGGCAGTTTGACATGGCGGCTGAACAGGGATTTGCTTCGTCCAAGGCGCTGCGGATGTACGGCGTGTTCAGCGAAATTGACGAGGCGCTGGCCTATATCGAGAATTACCAGCCTGAAGTGTATATCAAGAACGAGTTATTTAAGTAACGGAGGAAAGACATGAAAGCGATTGTGACGGTAACGGGACGGGACAAGACGGGCATTATCGCAGGGGTGTCGGCTGCGCTGTCGGTATACGGTGTTAACATACTGGATATCAGCCAGACGGTGCTCCAGGATTATTTTGCGATGATCATGCTGGTGGACCTATCGGGCAGCAAGCTGCCGTTTGCCGAGCTCTCCGACAAGCTGAGTGAGACGGCACGCGACATATGCATGGACATCCGCATTATGCGCGAGGAGATATTCGACGCGATGCACCGGATATAATCCGCTGACGAAAGTAAGAGGCGGCACAGCGGCCGCCCCTGCGTAGTCGTATATTGTGCCCCGGAGCCAATCCGGAGCCTTTTTTATTTCTGCGACGGATCGTTAACCGCGCCGAGGAAGGCGATAGCGCCGTCCTCCAACGAATAGATGGCGAATATAAAGGGGCGGTCAGCGTAGAACTGCGGCGGCAGCTCCTCGCTGGGTGCTTCGGCAGCCGGTTCTTCCACCACAGTGACGGCGGCGGCCTCCGCGCCTTTTTCATCCACGCGGATGTAGCACTTATGCAGCACATCTGAGATGAAAAGCTCTTCGTAATCGGTCACGCCTGAGAAATCCGCATCAAAGGGCGAGAATGCTTTTATTATCCCCATGTTCTGCAGCGTATCGTTCAGCGGAGTGAAGCACTCGAACTCAAACTTGGGCAGGCGAATCCAGACCTCCTGTTCCTCGGTGCTTTGCAGTGCGGTTTGAAAAGCGGCCCCGTTCATTGAAGAGAGCAAATCGGCGACGGAGGCGCCTTGGGCGGGCAGCAGGAACGCCATCGCGTAACGGCCCTCGTCCGCTTTGGATTTGAAGCGCAGTGTGATCATCGAGAAATCAGCATTGGCGTAATAAGGCACATGCCACTCGCTTTTCATGTAGGACACGGCCGCGGAACCGTTTGGCGTGGCGAAATCGCCGTCGTACGTTCTGTATGCCGCAAAAGGCAGCTCCCATTCGCCAAGGTAATACAGCGCGTTGGTGATGATCAGGCGCGTATCGGCGCCGGGCTCCTGCTGCAGTATCCTGTTGATGCGGCCGTGCGTTTTTTCGTCTGCCCACGCGTTGATGGCATCCATTGCACCGGGTATAACCAGCGGCTTTAAGTCCGCCATGTAATCTTCAGTGCCCGTTTTGATGTAGTCGTCCTTGTAGTCGTAGCCGTCCAGCAGCCACAGCGCGTTGGCCGCTTCCATGCCGCCGGTGTTGGCGCGCCACATCAGCGCTTTGCACGCGGCTGCGATTTCGTCGTCGGACAGACCGGGCAGGCGCAGCGCGGCGGACATCTCGTCCTTGGTGGTTCCATTGGCTCCGGCGCGCGCGAGGCACAATGCCAGCTCAATGCTGACAGGGGACAGCGCGAGGTTTTCATCCGTGGTGTATAGCGCTGACGCCGCGGAAAAGCCAAAGTCGCCGATGCCCCGGACGAAGACGTCCACCAGCGGCCCTATCGTCTGTTCGGTCAGCTTGCCCTCATATCCGGCAGCGGCGCTGGCGCATGCGCCGAGCAGCAGCGCGGCGGCCAGTACCAACAGCAGCAGTTTCTTCATCACAGTTTCCTCCTGACGGTTATTTCTGCAACGGGTTGTTGACCGCGCCGAGGAAAGCGATTGCGCCGTCCTCTTGCGAGTAGATGGCGAACAGGAACGGGCGGTCCGCGTAGAACTTGGGCGGTTCGTTTATCTGCATCGCTGCGCCGTCTCGCATCTCCACCACGGTAACAGCGGCAGCCTCCGCGCCCAACTCATCAATGCGGACATAGCACTTGTGCAATACATTGGAGATGTAGATGCCGTTGATCTGTTTCGTCATCGCGGAGAAGTCGGCATCACGGCTGAATGCCTGCCCCATGCCAAGTTGTATGAGCGTATCCCGCATTTCGGTGAAGTATTCAAACTCAAACTTGGGCAGGCGTATCCACACCTCCTGCTCCATCGCTTCAGATAATGCCGATTTGAAGGTGTCGGCAGTAAGGCGGGGCAGCAGATCGGCCAAAGATTTGTCTTCGGCGGGCAATATGAAGGCCATTGCATACCTGCCCTGATCCGCTTCGCCTTTGAAGAACAGCGAGATCATGGAGAAGTCGTCATTCGCATAGTAGGGCACCCCGCGGTCGCTGCGCATGAAGGGCACGGTGACAGGGCCGTCCGGCGCGGCGAATTCGCCGTCTGCGGTATCGCTGGCTTCAAAGGGACGCTCCCAGTCGCCCAAAAAATACAGGGCGTTGGCGAGCAGTATGGGGGAGCCGCTGTGTACCTCATCGTCAATTATCTTCCGGATACGCCCGTGCGTTTTCTCGTTCGCCCAGGCGTTAACGGCATCTTTTGCGCCGGGGATAATGAGCGGGAACGCGTCCGCGAAATAGTCCTGCATGGCGGCGGTGAGGAAGGGTTCGCTGAACGTGTAGTCCTGCGACAGCCAGACGGCATTGGCCGCTTCCATGCCGCCGGTGTTGGCACGCCACATCAGAGAACGGCTGGCGGCCCTGATCTCTTCGTCAGTCAGGCCGGATAGCCCAAGCGTTTGTGACATCTCGGTTTTCGTTTCGCCTGCCGCGCCTTCGCGTGTCATGCTGAGCGCCAGCGTGAGGCTGGCGGGTGAAAAAGCCAGATTGCTGCTTGCGTTGAAAAGCTGCGGCGCCGCCGCAAAACCAAAGCCGTTGATACCGGAAACGAAGGAGTCAGGCAGCGGCTCAATGGGCTGGGCGGCAAGCTGCGCGCGGTATGCCACAGTTTGCATCGATACTGCGGGATCGGCAGGCGCATTGGCAGCGGAGCCGGTGGTTTGCGGATCGGAGGCCGGTTCGGGCGCTTCAGGGGCGGAGCATGCGGTGAGTATAAGCGTTAGCACGAACACAATCGTAATAAGTTTTCTGAACAAGTATGAGTCCTCCTCATATGGATTTACATTCTGTAAGACGCATCTTTTTAGCCCAAGGTTCCGAAAAAGCAAAAAGGGACTAATCATATTATAAGAATATTGGAAAAAAGTTACGAATAAATAATTAACTGCCCACCTAACGGGACGACGATGCGCATAAAAATGTGGGTGTATGCTTTAGTGAGGTGTAGAGGCGTTGAGAAAATCAGGGAAAAGCGGCATTGCTTTCGGCGGTGGCGGCACGCGGGGGATCGCGCATCTGGGGGTGATACGCGTATTGCAGGAGCACGGCATCAATTTTGACTATGTGGCGGGCAACTCGGCGGCGGCCATCGCAGGCGCACTGTACGCCGCGGACATACCGTGGGGAAAACTGTATGACTTTGTATTGAACATAAAGGACAAGAACGTGCTGCCCAAGAGGCCGGCGCTGCTGACATACATGAGCCCCGAGATCATCGAGCGGCTGGCCGACTGCTTTTTAAAGGACATGCAATTTGACGAACTGAACAGGCCGTTTTGTGCGGTGGCGGTGGAGCTTGAGCGGGGCGTACTGGAAACGCTTTGTTCCGGCAGCGTCTCCAAGGCGCTGTCCGCGAGCTGCGCGGTGCCCGGTGTTTTCGCGCCGGTGCGCATAGGTGAAAAGCTGTATATTGATGGCGGTACGCTGCGCAGCATACCCACACAGGAGCTTAAGGATATGGGTGCTGAGAAAGTAGTCGGCATTAACCTGAATTCGGACCGCGGCCGCGGCACCAGCAGCGTGCGGCGCGTGGATGTTTTTCTGACGGCTTATAACCTCAGCATCAACATCAACAGCCAGATCTGCGAAAAGTGTGCCGATATCATGCTGCGGCCCAAGCTGGACAGCTACGCACGCCACAGCTTGAAAAGCGTTGAGGAGATGCTGGCCATCGGTGAGGAGACGGCGCGGGCGCGTATTGAAGACATCAAGCGGCTGCTGGATGCCGGCGGCGAGGAAAAAGCGGCCGGCGTGCGTAAAAATTCCGGTTGAACTATTCATGGGTGTGTAGTAAAATACTGACGGGTATTATTGTAGAACGGCAGGACTTTTTTTGTTGCCCAAAAAGAAGTATGGAAGGATGGAATTTTTATGGCATCTCAAATTATTATCATTTGTATTTATGCATTGTTCCTTGTCTTTGTAGCCTTTTTTACGCACCGAAAAACAAAAACCACAGACGATTTTTTTCTGGGGGGCCGGAAGATGGGGCCATGGATGTCGGCATTTGCGTACGGCACAACTTATTTTTCTGCGGTCATGTTTGTGGGTTACGCGGGCAACTTTGGCTGGGGCATCGGTCTGTCGGCCACATGGATCGGCATTGCCAATGCTTTTATCGGCACATGGCTGGCGTGGAAGCTGCTGGCCAAGCCCACGCGGCGCATCACGCACCGGCTGGATGCGTCCACGATGCCCGACTTTTTTCTGAAGCGATATAATTCCCGCGGCCTTAAGATTGTAGCGGCTCTGGTGATATTCATATTCCTTGCGCCTTACTGCGCGAGCGTTTATCAAGGGCTCGGATATTTCTTTGAAAGCGCGTTTGGGATCCCGTATGTCTGGTGCATGGTGGGTATGGCGGTGTTTACCGCGGGATATCTGCTGGCGGGCGGTTATATCGCCACCGCGCTGACCGACTTTGTACAGGGCCTGATCATGATCGTTGGCGTCATACTGATGCTGGTGTTTATACTGGCCAACCCGCTGGTGGGCGGTGTGGCTGAAGGTCTCTCACGTGTGGCCACGATCGCCCCGATGCTGACTTCGGTGTTCAACGGCAACAGTGTTGTGCTTCTGATATCGCTGATAATACTGACCAGCCTGGGTACGTGGGGGCTGCCGCAGATGGTACACAAATTCTATGCGATCAAAGATGTGCAAGCCATCAAGAGAGGGACGCGCATTTCCACGCTGTTTGCGCTGCTGGTGGGCGGCGCGGCATATTTCGTGGGCACGTTCGGGCGGTTGTTCTTAAGCAACACGATGCCGGAAGCGGGTGCGGACGCCATCATGCCTGAGGTGATGAAGGCGGCTTTGCCGACGACACTAATGGGCCTGATATTGGTGCTGATATTGGCGGCATCGATGTCCACGCTATCGTCGCTGGTGCTGGTGTCGTCTTCATCGATATCGATGGATCTCGTGAAAGGCGTGATGAAGCCCAAGATGAAGGATAAGAGCGTAATGGCGCTGATGCGTGTTCTTTGCGCGGTATTTGTGCTGATATCGCTGGTGATTGCGCTTTTGAAGCCCGCGGCAATCTATACGCTGATGGGATACTCGTGGGGCGCGCTGTCGGGCTGCTTCCTCGCGCCGTTCCTGTTAGGCGTGCGCTGGAAGGGCATGACCAAGGCGGGCGCCTGGGCAGGCATATTCACCGGTCTTATCATCGTGATTCCGCTGATGATACTGGGCTCGGCGAAGCTGCTGCCCGCGTGGATGAGCGCGCCGGCGATCGGTTCCATCGCGATGATCGCCTCGCTGATCGTGACGCCGGTGGTGAGCCTGATCACCAAGAAGTTCGACGCGGTGCACATCGAGAAGGTATTTGGCGAAGATACGGACGCTGCCGGAACGGAAGCAGTGGAGGCTCTGGAGGCATAAGCGGCCAGCGGGCTAACGGTAATTTATAATGATTAGTGCAAGCCGGATCGGGATTCTGATCCGGCTTTTTATGTCATTGCTGTTCGGGAGACTGCGACATACGCCCCGCTCTATCCGCTCCTCCGGAGCACCTTTCCCTTGAGGGGTCGGTATTTTTGAGAACAAAAAAGGCCGGATCGGCTTGTCTGATCCGGCCTTTGACGTGTCAGTTGGGTCTATTTCGCAAGGGACGCTTTGACTTGGGCGACCACGTTGTCCGCAGTGAAACCAAACGCTTTGAAAAGCTTGCTGGCGGGGCCGGAAGCACCGAAGTGGTCCAGCGCGATGATCTCGCCCTTGGGGCCGGCGTATTTGTGCCAGCCAAAGGATGCGCCCGCTTCCACAACGACGCGGCGGTCGATGGAATCCGGCAGCACGCTCTGCTTGTAAGCCTCGTCCTGTTCTTCGAACAGGTCCATACACGGCATGGAAACGACGCGCGCAGAAATGCCTTCTTCAAACAGCTTCTGCGCCGCCTCAACGCACTGCTCGACTTCGCTGCCCGTGCCGATGAGGATGACCTTGGGGTCTGCGCCGAAGTCCTTGAGTACGTAAGCGCCCTTCAGAGCCGCTTCACCCGTTTCACCGTACAGTGGCAGCGTCTGGCGGGTGAGCGCAATGACGGACGGGCCCTTGGCCCTGAGCGCGAATATATAGGCTGCAGCGGTCTCTTTGGAGTCCGCCGGACGCCACATGTAAGTGTTTGGCGTGGCGCGCATGCAGGCCAGCTGCTCGATGGGCTGGTGGGTGGGGCCGTCTTCACCGACACCAATGGAGTCGTGTGTCATCACGTAAATCACCGGCAGACCCATCAGCGCGGACATGCGGACCGCATTTTTCAGGTAGTCCGTGAACACGAAGAATGTGGCCACATACGGTATGATGCCGCCGTGCAGCGCCTGACCGTTGGCGATGGCCGCCATCGCGAACTCGCGGATGCCATAGTGAATATTCGGGCCTTCGGGCGTTTCGGCGGAGAAATACGCCTTGCCCTTGAGAACCGAGTTGTTGGACGGACCTAAGTCCGCACTGCCGCCGAACAGGCCGGGCAGCTTATCTGCCAGTTTGTTCAGTACGATACCGGAAGACTGACGCGTGGCCAGCGGCTTGTCGAACTCATATAGCGACGGGTCGGACAGAACGCTGCTGTCCACAGGGTTGAAGCACTTGTCCCACAGCGCCGCCATGTCGGGGAAGGCCTTGCGGTATGCCGCGAACAGCTGGTTCCACTTTTCTTCCTCCGCGTCGTAGGCTTTCTGACGCTCGGCTGCTGCCGCTTTTACTTCATCCGGAACGAAAAAGCTGCCTTCAAATTCCCAGCCGAGCGTTTTCTTGAGCAGCGTGATGTTGTCGTCGCCCAGCGGGGAGCCGTGGCAGGATGCCTTGCCCTGCACCGGCGGGCAGCCGTAGCCGATATCCGTTTTGATGATGATGATGGACGGCTTTTCTTTTTCAGCCTTGGCCATCGATATGGCCTTGTTGATCTGGCCGACATCTTCGTTGCCGTCGCCGACGTGCAGCACCTGCCAGCCGTAGGCTTCGAAGCGCTTGGCCACGTCTTCGTCGAACGCGAAGTCCGTTTCGCCCTCTATCGTAATCTTGTTGCGGTCGTACAGCAATATGAGCTTGCCCAGCTTCAGGGTGCCGGCCAGCGAGCAGGCTTCGGACGCGACGCCCTCCATCAGGCAGCCGTCTCCCGACAGCGTATAGGTGTAATGATCAACGACATTATAACCGTCCTTGTTGAACATGGCGGCCAGATGCGCCTCGGCCATCGCCATGCCCACGGCGTTCGCGATGCCCTGACCCAAGGGGCCGGTGGTGGTTTCGATTCCAGGCAGGTGGCCGTATTCCGGATGGCCGGCCGCGCCGGAGCCATATTGACGGAAACTTTTCAGGTCATCAAGGGTGACGCCGTAACCGAACACGTGCAGCAGCGAATACAGCAGCATGGAGCCGTGGCCTGCTGAGAGCACAAAGCGGTCCCTGTCCGGCCATTTGGGGTTCTTGGGATTGTGCTTCAGATGCCGCGCCCAGAGCGTGTATGCCATCGGCGCTGCGCCCAGCGGCAGGCCCGGATGACCGCTGTTGGCCTTCTGGACACCTTCCGCAGAAAGCAGGCGTACAGTGTTGATGGACAGCCTGTCGATATTGTTCATAAAACTCCTCCTCATATTATAACCGCCCGCCGCCCTGTCAGAAGACGGGCGCGACAGTTTTGTATCGGGTTGATAAAACACCAACAGCACTATTATAGTAAATGGCAATGCGATGCACAATAGCAAAAGTCGGAATTGAGAGTTTGTGCGGAGTAAATGGGAGAGATTGATACAGATTATGAGACACAAAACGGAACGGAGAGAGCTGTAACATAAATTTAGGCTTTGGTGGTGCGGAAAATGCGCATTACGTTTGGGCTAATCAACGGGTACTAATCAGCGTATGGCACCTTTTGCGAATTACCGGCGACGGTTTGACAGCATTGCGAAACGCAGCACGTTGAGCAGTGCGACCAGCGTAGCGGCCACATAGGTGAGCGCGGCGGCATTGAGCATTTTGCGTGCGCCGAAAAGCTCTTCGTCCGTCAGCAGGTTCTGTGCTGAGAGCGCGGCCAATGCGCGGCGAGACGCGTTGTATTCCACCGGCAGCGTGATCACCTGGAACACGAATATACCGAGGAAGATGTAAACCACAATGAAGATGATGTTCGAGTAACCCAGAAGTAAACCGAATATTAGCAGCGGCCACAGCAGATAGGATGCGAAGCTGACGACGGGCGCGAGCAGGCTGCGGATGCGCAGCGGAAAGTAGCCTGAGCCATGCTGCAGGGCATGACCGGATTCGTGCGCGGCGATTGCCACGGCAGCCACCGAGCTGCCTGCGTAGTTGTTCTGCGACAGGTTGAGTGTTCGCTTCAACGGGTTGTAATTGTCACTCAGCATGCCCTGCTGCGCGTTAATCTGCACGTGCTGCAGGCCGCTGGCGTACAGTATGCGCGACGCCATTTCTCGTCCGGTGATGCCGCTCGTCACAGGCATTTTGGAATAGGTATTATAAGCGCGGTTCACTTTTGACTGCGCCCAGATGGCCACAATGATACCGGGAATCAAAAGCAGCATCGTCCAGTCCCAATAAAAATACGGATAGATCATACGGCACCTCCCTGGTTTGGTTGTAGTTTATGCCACACGCGCTCTTTGATATTCAATGCCCCGGCCGCGCGGGTAAACGTGGTGCGCGCAACGATGCCGGTAATGGTGCCGGACACCGCGCCCACGGCGATCAGCACGAACGCGTAGTAGAACAGGTTGGCCTCGCCCGTCAGCAGCACAGCGACACACACCTGCGACAGGTTATGCATGACGGCACCCATCATCGAGACGCCGATGAGGCTGAGCGCCCGGATTCCGCGCAAAGCCGCTGCCATCGCAAGTATGCTGAGCAGCGCGCCGGGCGCGGAGTAAAGGAACATGCCAAGGCCGCCTGAGAACAGCGCCGCGAGGAATGTGCGCAGCAGCCCGACGACCAGCGCCGAAGGCACCGAAAAGTACGTCAGTATAAACATCGAAATGATATTGGCGAGGCCCAGCTTGACGCCGGGGATGGGCAGCGGCACCAACGCGCCCAGCATGTTTTCCACAATGGCGAGAACCAGCGATATGGCGAGCAGCGCGGAGAGGGTGGCGATACGGCGGGCGGGCATACTGTTATTCCGCAACGGTGTCCACCTCCTGCCGGGCGTTAGCAGACCCTTCTATGGTGACGGACACCTGGTTGGGCAGGCAGGCCGCGCTGGAGCCGGGGCTCTTCATCCAGCCGGCGTGGATACACTCCTTGCCGGGGCAGTCCGATTCGATGAACGCAATGGCACCGTCTTTGACCTGCAGCTGCACGTCACCCACCCAGAAAGACTGATCAACGCCAAGGTCCACGCGCCTCATGACATTGCCGCTGAGGCGCACCACGGCGGTATCGCCCGCCGCACCGGCACCCGACATGGCAAAAATGCCTGCCACCGCAATGGTGATCAGCAGTATAAAGAGTATGATATCCGCTCTGGTCAGTAATCTTTTCATTCGTTTGGCTTAAAACATCTCTCCGGCATTGGTGGCATGGGTGACTCAAATAATAAAACTGTCAATACGCCGCCGGCACAACGCCATAATATTTGTCTGCTTTATTATAAAGTCTGGCGGCAATTGGTGCAATAATCGATGAGTGTTGATGGTCTGAAATAAAGGAGAAGATTTGTTGAATAAAATGTGAACATTTCCCGTACCTGTTGACGATCAAAAAAACTGGCGTAATGTAAGTAAGCACTTACTTAACATCAGCCTCTGCGGCAAATGCCGGCGGTTGGAATGATTGGGGGAGGGGAAATGGGCACAAAAGAGAAGATAATGGCGGCAGCGCGCGAGTTGTTTGAGGAAAAGGGTTTTGCGGCAGCGACGACAAGAGAGATTGCAGCGCGGGCGGGTATTTCCGAAGTGACGCTGTTTCGGCATTTCGAATCCAAGCGCGGCCTGTTCAACGAAACGCTGCACAGCTGCTTCCATCCGTATGCCATCGACGATTATCTGAAAAACGGCGTGGTGTATGATTTGAGGATGGATTTGAAGCATATTGCTTATGATTTTCTGAATACGTACAAAATGAACGCTTCGCTGATCAAGATGGTTATGCGGGATAAATTTCGCGAATCCGGCCCGGAGCGGGATGCGCGAAAGAACGAACAGCATGCCACCAACAGCCTGTTGAGATATTTTACTGCGATGAAAGAAGCAGGGCATTTGAACGCTGAACCCGAAATGGCGCTGAAGCTGTATACCACGAATATTTTCGGCCATTTTTTCAGAGGGATGTTCGGGCATCAGCCGGAGGAAAAGGACGACAGGTATTTTGACTGGATGCTGGATAACATCATCAGCATACTGGAGAAATAAATTTTAAATTGTAAGGAAGGAAACGATATGGGCAAGCTGCTGAAATTTTTAAAACCGTACAGCTGGCAGGCAGTCGTTGTGGTGTTAATGACCACTGTTCAGGCACTCTCCCAACTTTACCTGCCCAATCTGATGTCCGACATCGTCAACAAAGGCGTTGTTGCCAAGGATATCAGCTTTATCATTCAGATCGGGCTTGTAATGCTGGGTTTTACGCTGGTTGTTACGGTCTGCACGGTGATCGCGCGGCTGTATTCGGCACAGACTGCAGTCGGTTTTGCGAGGGATTTAAGGCGGAACATATTCAAGACGGTAGAAGGCTACTCGCTGAACGAGTTTGACAAAATCGGCACAGCGTCGCTGATCACGCGGTCCACCAACGATGTAACGCAGATCATGAACGTGATGATGATGATACTCTCGATGCTGCTGGCCGCGCCCATCACGGCGGCAGGCGGCATTGTGATGGCGCTGCAGAAGGACGCGGGACTTTCATGGCTGATCGTGGCCATCATCGTGCTGATGTCCGCGGTGATATTGGCGATTGCGCTCAAGGTGATACCGCTGTTTAAGTCGCTGCAGAAAAAAATCGATCGGGTGAACCTGGTGCTGCGTGAGAATCTGACGGGCATCCGCGTGATCCGGGCTTTTAACAAGACGGACTATGAGCAGGAGCGGTTTGACGGGGCCAACACCGATCTGACCAATACATCCATCACCGCGCACCGCTGGATGAGCCTGATGTTTCCGGCCATCATGGTGGTGCTGAACCTAGCGACGGTGGCGGTGCTGTGGTTTGGCGGGCAGCTGGTTGAAACGGGAGCGACGCAGGTGGGCGACCTGATGGCTTTCCAGCAGTACGTGATGCAGGTGATGTTTGCACTGATCATGGCGACGATGATGTTTGTGATGCTGCCCCGGGCGCAGGCGTCCGCCGAGCGCATCAATGAGATTTTCGCGCTGCAGCCCAGCGTGACAGACAGCACGGACCAGGCGCCCAAGACTGAGATAAAAGGGCATGTGGCGTTTGAGGACGTGAGCTTTTGCTACCACGGCGCACAGGAACCGGCGATATCCGGCATATCGTTTACCGCTAAGCCGGGCGAGGTGACGGCCATCATCGGCAGCACGGGCTCGGGTAAATCGACGCTGGTGAAGTTGATTCCCCGGTTTTATGACGCCACAAAAGGACGGGTGCTGCTGGACGGCGTGGACGTGAAGGACTATCCGCAGAACATACTGCGTGAGCGCATCGGTTTCGTACCGCAGAAGGTGAGTCTGGTGAGCGGTACCGTGGCTGGCAACATCCGCTACGGCAAAGAGGACGCAACGGACGAGGAAATTTTGACCGCGCTGCGCACCGCACAAGCGGAGGAATTCGTATCCGGTTTGGAGGAGGGCATTGAGGCACCGGTGTCGCAGGATGGCACTAACTTCTCGGGCGGGCAGAAACAGCGGCTGTCCATTGCGCGGGCGCTCGTCAGAAAACCGGAGGTTTACATCTTCGACGACAGCTTTTCGGCGCTCGATTTTAAGACGGACTTAAAGCTACGGCAGGCACTGGCTGCCGACACCACGGACGCGACGGTTATCATCGTCGCGCAGCGCGTGAGCACCGTGATGAGCGCGGACAACATCATCGTATTGGATGAAGGCAGGGTGGCCGGGCAGGGCCAGCATCTGGAATTGATGGGCAGCTGCGAGACATATCGGGAGATCGTGTCGTCGCAGTTGAGTGTGGAGGAACTGGCATGAGTGAGACGAACAGGGATACAGGCAGCAAAGGAATGCCGCAGGGCAGAGGGCGCGGACGCGGACCCGATGGTCCGGGCGGGCACGGCCATGGCATGCCGGTGGAAAAGCCAAAAGATTTCAAGAGCGGGCTCAAGCGCCTGATGAAATATTTGACGGTGCACAGGGCAGCGCTGATACTGGTGACGGTGACGGCGATCGGCAGCGCGGTGTTCTCGATATTCGGGCCTAAAATACTGGGGCAGGCGACAACGGAGCTGTTTGCGCCGATGAATGCTGGCATAAACTTATTCACCGATATGAAAAAGATAATGCCCGAGGAAGCAATATCGCAAATGCAATTGCAGTTTAGCAGCGGATTGACTGAAAGTGGAGAGATGAATCCCGAAGACGCCCTAGTTGAGTTGAGAGAATATTTAAAGGAGAATGAAAATGCATCGAAAGAGATATTGGAATCTGTAAAGCAATATGCAGATCCAAATAATCCGGAACATATTAAAGCATTTGATTATGTAGAAAAGGACCTGCAGGCACTTAAAAGCGGTATCGATTTCGCGAAGATCGGCGTCATACTGCTGACGGTGATCGGACTGTATCTGGTGAGCGGCCTGTTCACCTTCATCATGAACTTTGTGATGGCCAAGACGTCGCAGCAGGTGGTTTACGACATGCGGCGGCAGGTGGACGAGAAGCTTAGCAGGCTGCCCCTCAAGTATTTTGACAGCCATACGCACGGCGAGATACTCTCCCGCGTGACCAACGACATCGACACGATATCAACCACGCTGGCGCAGGGGCTGACGCAGGTGATCTCGTCTGCGGTGATGCTGGTGGGCATACTTGTGATGATGTTCACCATTTCATGGGTGATCACGCTGGTGGCGCTGGTGGCGTTGCCGATGAGCTTCGTGTTGATACAGATCATCGTGAAGCGGTCACAGAAGTTCTTCAAGGGGCAGCAGCAGGAGATCGGGCATGTCAACGGGCACGTGGAGGAGATGTACGGCGCGCACACCGTGGTTAAGGCCTTCGGCAAGGAGGCACAGAGCGTCGCCAGATTTGACGAGATCAACGAGCGGCTGTATACGATGGGCTGGAAGGCGCAGTTTCTCTCCGGCATCATGATGCCGCTGATGAACTTTGTGAGCAATCTGGTGTACGTGTTCGTTTGCGCGATCGGCGGCATCATGGTGATAAACGGTCAGATATCCATTGGCGATGTGCAGGCGTTCATACAGTATTCCCGGCAGTTCACGCAGCCGCTGATGCAGGTGGCGCAAATCGCTAGCACGCTGCAGTCCACCGTGGCCGCAGCGGAGCGCGTGTTCGAGGTGCTGGACGAGGAGGAGATGCCATCAGACAGCCACGACAACGTGATCGAGTTCCCCAGAGGCGCTGTGACGTTCGACCATGTGTCGTTTGGTTACAACCCGGGCGTGACCATCATCAAGGATATGAACCTTGATGTAAAGCCGGGTGACGTGGTGGCTATCGTGGGGCCGACGGGCGCGGGCAAGACGACGCAGGTGAACCTGCTGATGCGTTTCTACGATGTGGATGAGGGTGTCATAGCGGTGGACGGCGTGGACATTCGCACACTGCCGCGCGAGGACCTGCGCAAACAGTTTGGCATGGTGTTGCAGGACACGTGGCTGTTCGGCGGCACGATATACGACAATATCATATACGGCAGGGCTAATGCTTCGGACGAGGAGGTTTACCGCGCGGCAAAAATGGCGCACGCGGACCACTTCATCCGCACGCTGCCGGACGGATACAGCACGGTCTTAAACGAGGAGGCGTCCAACATATCGCAGGGGCAGCGGCAGCTGATAACCATCGCGCGGGCGCTGCTGGCTGATCCGTCCGTGCTGATACTCGATGAAGCCACCAGCAGCGTGGACACGCGCACCGAGGCATATATCCAAAATGCGATGATCGCGCTGATGAAGGGGCGCACCAACTTTGTGATCGCGCACCGGCTGTCCACGATACGCAGCGCGTCCATGATACTGGTGATGAACGAGGGACGCATCATCGAGCAGGGCAACCATGCGCAGCTCATGGCGCAGAACGGGTTCTACGCTGATCTGTACAACAGTCAGTTTGCGGGGGCGGCGGTATCAGGCTAAAATTATGAGGGGTGCCGCCTCCATATCTTTGCCGCTGTTAATCGGAATAATAAAAAACAGGGAGGCCGTGTCACATGGATACGGCCTTTTTGCTCCTCCGGTGCCTTTAAAGTATCTTGACAAGGGCGGCAGCGGGGCTTTAATCTTATCTATTGTAAACAATGTGTGAAACACGCGCGTTATTAATATTTTAGCCGTATCTTTTGTGTATGATGGTAAAGAGGTAAAAATGAGGTTCTGTCAGTTTGAAACGCACTGTCACACGGCGGAGACAAGCCCGTGCGGTGTGCTGACCGCTGTGGAAATCGTGGACGGTATGAAGAAGGCCGGCTATGCGGGCACGTTTATCACCGACCACTTTTATTCGCGGTATTTTGAAAGGGGGCAAATAGCTGCCCTTCCTTGGGCGGTGAAGGCGGAAATGTATCTGGCGGGATACCGCTCGGCGAAAAAACGCGGGGACGAAGTGGGGGTTAAGGTGTTTCTGGGGCTGGAGGTTCAGCCGGAGGATTCACCGTTTGAGTTCCTTGTGTTCGGTCCCGATGAGCAATTCGTCATTGAGGCGGGCCCGTTTTACAATCAGTCTACGCCCGAGTTTTATGCGATGATGCGTGACAACGGGTTTCTCGTGTTTCAGGCGCATCCGTACCGCTTTGGCCTGTCGCCCGAGAATCCGGCGTATTTTGACGGCATCGAGATTGTTAACGCGCAGCCGCGCGGCATCAGCCGGAACAAGCTGGCGCTGCAGTTTGCCCGGGACAACGATGTTATGGTGATTGCAGGCGGTGATGTGCATATGGCGGGAGATATCGGCCGCTCAGGCATCATGCTGCCGGAGGACTTGGGCAGCGTGCCGGACTTCATTGATTTTTACAAACGAGTGAGGACACCGGAACTGATCGTGACATTCGGCGCATAAGACCGGCGGGAATACCGTGACTATTAAGGGGTGATGACTATGTTTGGACGGATGTTTATCGGGCGCAACGGTCCCGATCACCTGTCATTGGCGCTTTTGATATTGGCGATGGTGCTCAGCTTCGTGCTGTCGGTCGCAGGGTTGGCATCGTGGATATCCATGCTGATTACGCTGGCAGTGACTGGCGTGGCGGTTTGGCGTATGTTTTCAAAGAATATTGAGAAGCGGCGGCGGGAAAATTTCGCGCTGATGAAGCTGGTTAATAATATCAAAACGTGGTATTATAGGATTAATGCGCGGCGGCAGCAGAACAAGCAGTACAGAATATTCAAATGCCCCCAGTGCGGTCAGAAGCTTAGGGTGCCGCGGGGCAAGGGAAAGGTCGCTATCAAGTGTTCCAAGTGCGGAAACAAGCTGATAAAAACCACTTAAAAACCGCATTATGATAAAACATTACAAAAAGGGGTAAGGATATGGCAACGGTGAATAAAGACATGACAATCGGCGAGCTGCTGATGATGGACCGCGGCTGTGCTGTGGTGCTGATGGAAGCCGGCATGCACTGCGTGGGCTGCCCGGCATCTGCGGGTGAAAGCATCGAGGAAGCGGCGGGAGTGCACGGATTTGATGTTGATGAACTGGTGGACAAGCTCAACGCCTATTTTGAAAATAAATAAAAAGTGAGGAGATAAGCATATGAAGAAGTATGAATGCACGGTTTGCGGTTATGTGTATGACCCGGCTGAGGGTGACCCGGATAACGGTGTGGCACCCGGCACGGCATGGGAATCTGTTCCCGAGGATTGGGTTTGCCCGATGTGCGGCGCTTCCAAGGATATGTTTGAAGAAGTATAAAGCCGGGAGTATTGCATGGAGCCTGTAAAAATTGCCGGCGGCATCTGGTGGGTGGGCGCGCAGAATCCGGGTCTTCGGGTATTCGACGTGATCATGCACACCGAATGGGGGACATCGTACAACAGTTATCTGATCAAGGGTTCAGAGAAGACGGCGGTGGTGGACGCGGTGAAGGACGGGTTTACCGACGAACAGTTTGAGCGGATATCCGCCGTCTGCGATATATCGTCCATCGACTACATCGTCTGCAACCACACGGAGCCGGACCACTCGGGCGGCCTGAAGAAGCTGCTGGAAAAGGCGCCGAAAGCCGTGGTGCTGTGCTCCAAGCCGGCGAGCGTTTTTCTGAAAAACATCGTGGGCGACAGGTTCGAGTGCCGCGTGGTGGAAGACGGTGAAACGGTTGAGCTGGGCGGCAAAACGCTGCGCTTCATCTCTGCGCCGTATCTGCACTGGCCCGACTCAATGTTTACCTATGTGAATGAGGACGCCGTGTTGTTATCCGGCGACGTGTTTGGTTTCCATTTTTCGGCGCAGAACGTGTTCGACGACTTGACCCCGCTCTCAGACGACATGAAAAAGTCTCAGAAGTATTACTTCGACGTGATCATGGGGCCGTTCAAGAGCTATGTGCTGGACGCCGTGAAAAAGGTGCGCGGCCTGCATATCGACGTGATCGGGCCGTCGCACGGACCGGTGCTGCGTAAGAATCCGCAGGAAGCGGTGGATCGGTACGAGGAGTGGGCGAAGGACATACTAGCAGTCAACCAGCCAAAAAAGGTCTACGTGGGTTATGTATCCTGCTACGGCTATACGCGGGAGCTGGCAGAGACCATCGCGGCTGCGGCGGAGAAAGCCGGATACGACGTGGAGCTTCAGGATGTATCGCAGACAGACGCGGCTGAGTGCGCGGAGAAGATACACAAAGCGGACGCAATAGCCATCGGTTCGCCCACACTGAACCGCGATGCGCTAAAGCCGGTGTGGGATGTGCTGACGTCGCTGTCCACTTACATCGTGAAGGGCAAGCCGGCGGTGGTTTTCGGGTCTTTCGGCTGGAGCGGCGAATCCATCAAATATTTGAGCGAGCGGCTGCGCGCGGTGGGCGCGGACGTGCTGGGCACGTGCAGCGCCAAGCTGAAACCGGACGACAAGGAGCTGGCCGAGGCGGAGAAGCTGGGGCATACGCTCATCAGTGCGCTGGAACAGTAACCTAAAAATTACAAGTTAATTGAAGAAGCTCATATTCGGGCTTCTTTTTGTTAGCGGGAAGAGAGCTAATGAGTCCACCCAAGAGCACAGCAAATGACAATTAATGTTGGGCGCAAATGTGATAAAATAGGGACATAACAATTTTGTAGGGAGAAAACCGATGCATTTTTATCAACTGATGCTTAGAGTGAGGGATATGGAGAAATCCAAAGCGTTCTATCAGGACTTCGTGGGACTGAAGATGATCAAAAGCATGAAGTCGGACGAGTGGGAGGTTGCCTTCTTTGAGGACAGGGAAGGCGCGACCCAAATCGAGCTGATCCATATGGCGGGCGGTACGGCCGTGGAAGCGAAGGGGCTGACGGTATGCTTCCAGTCGGAAGATGTGGACGCGCTGCACCAAAAGGCGAAAGAGGCGGGGCTGAATCCGTCCGACATACGCAACCCGGATCCGCTGAACAGGTATTTCTACGTATACGACCCGGACGGACTGTCGATAGAATTCAAGCAGAAATGTTGATATCAGGCCGGTTATCTAAGCAGGCAACGAAAAACGCGGCCCGGGCAGGCCGCGCCGCTGTTCTCAGGGGTCACAGCCCCTGTATCTTGTCGAACGGCCAGATGACGAACAACGCCTTGCCGAGTATCATGTCGTAGGGCAGCGGGCCGATGCTGGAGTTGGTGGAGTCCATTGAGGCGTTGCGGTTATCGCCCATTACGAACACGGAATCCTCCGGCACCACCACGGGATCAAGATCGTGTTCCAGATAACCCGAAAAGTAGGTGGAGTCCGGCTCGTTGTTGATATAGAGAGTACCGTCATGGATATCAATGGTGTCGCCCGGGGTGCCGATCACGCGCTTGACGAACGTTTCGGTGCGGTGCGGGTAGTAACAGATGACGATGTCGCCGAATTCGGGTTCTTCGAACCAATAAGTGACCTTCTCCATAAATACGTATTCATCGGTCTTCAGCGTGGGTTCCATTGATTCGCCGTCCACGCGGATGAACTCAAACACAAAAAACCTGAGCGCCAGGGCGATGACGACCGCTGCGACCAGCGATATAACCCAGCCGACCGCCTCGCGCTTGCGGGTGACGGCAGCGCTGGCCTTGCGTTGCATGCGTGAAGCGCTTTCGTATTCTTCTTCAATCTCGTGTGTATCATTGTTCATCAGGCAGTATCCTTTTCAGTCGTTTTATGAAAACCTCATGGGGCAGCATCACAATATGGCCGCAGCCGAGGCACTTGACCTTCACATCCATACCCACGCGGATGACGCGCCATTTGTTTACGCCGCAAGGGTGCGGCTTTTTCAGCTGAACGGTGTCATTCAAATGGTATTCCAAGCGGGCCTCCGTTAGCGGTTGATGATCACGCGGTGCGGGAACGGTCTCTCTATATGGCTTCTTGAAAACTCTTCTATGATCATCCGGCGCAGCGCGCGCTCCGTCTCCCATTGAGTGAGTGGCTTGACCCGCATGATCATACGCAGCACGATGCTGGATTCTTCCAACTCTATTATACCGAGCACGTGAGGTTCTTCAAGTATATTATCATGCGACGCCATATATTCCAATCCCATAGATTGCATGATTTGGCTGGCCCTTTCAATGTCGGCATCGTACGCAACGCCGATGTCAATCACGGCTAAGAGGTCGCCCTTGGAGTAGTTGATCACCTTGGCGATGCTGCCGTTGGGTATCGTCGCCGTTTCACCGGAAAACCGCCTGATGCGGGTGGTGCGCAGCGTGATGGCTTCTACCGTTCCCTTCTCACTGTCAGCCTCGATGTAGTCGCCCACGGCGTACTCGTTCTCAAACAGCAGGAACAAACCGGAAAACACGTCTTTAACGAGGCTCTGCGCACCGAAAGCGATCACGATGCCGCCGATGCCCGCGGCGGTCAGCAGCGATGCGACCGCGGCTCCGAGGCCCAGGATGCCCAGAATAGCCATAAAGGCAAGGAAATAGACGACATATTTGATGGTGGAATCAGATACCGTTTGTATCGTTTCAGCCTTTTTGCCGAACGCGGATTCCGGACGGCGGAGTGCGCGCGCATGGAGAATGCGCTTGAATATGCGTCGGAGTACATAAACAACGATACGCGCCAGTATGACGACGGCAATGATTTTGACGATGCCGATCAGAATATCCGCCGCGTGGCTGCCCAATTCGTTGGTGAATTTCACGATACTGTCCCAGGCGGACTCGAAGAAACTTTTCATGAGCGCCTCCTTCTGGTTTTTTATTATAGCACATTTGGCAGAACCCCAAAGCCTTCCTCCACAAAAAGGATGAATATTTTAGAAAAGGCTTACGCCGGGCGATATTTACAATTTGTTCATAACGATGTATTGTTTATGTCACTCGGATATGTGAAAATAAACGTACCAACGACGGGAGGATATATTTTGAAGACAAAACTGACGATAATAATGTGCCTGATTTTGGCGGGCGCTTTGGTATTTGGCGGGTGCGGTCTGGCGGAATCCACGGAAGATGCCAAGCCGGCGGCAACGGCGGATGCATCGGAAACAGCGGATGTGATCGTGGCGAAAGTAGCGGGGGAACCCATTTATTACGACGATTACTATGTCCAGTTCAGCAGCATGTGTGCCCAAATGGGTATTTCACCTGATGACGAGACATATGCGGCCTATTTCAAAGACTCTGTTATTGAGTCCATGGTCAGCGAAAAAGTGCTGAACAAGATGCTCACGGATAAAGGTTATCTGAACCTGACGGACGCGCAGCTGGCCCAGGCCGAGAAGGATGCGCAAACAGATATCAACCTGTATCTGGAGGAAAGCTACAAGGCGGAGATTGAGGAAAATCTGGGCGAGGGATACACCGATGAGGAATATGCCGCGGAGCTGGAGTCGTATAAGCAGCAATTGCTGACCGGCGCGGGCATGACATGGGACGATGTGGTCAAGACGTATAAGCTGGGTATTGCTGAGGAAGCGGCCAAGGCCGAGCTGGTAAACGTGGAGCCCACCGAGGAAGAGATCCGCGCTGAATATGATAAAAACGTGGCAACCGACAAGGAGACGATGGACGAAAATCCCTCTGCCTACGAGTCGTCCGTGATGTATGGATCCACCATCTATTATGTGCCCGAAGGTGTGCGCAATGTAAAGCAGGTGTTGATTAAGGTGGACGACAAGGCAAATGAAGCCATCAGCCTGCTGCGCGAAAGCGGATATGACGATCAGGCGGAGCTTCTGCTGGAAAAGGCGCTGGCGGATGTTAAAACCAAAGCGGACGAAGTGCTGGCGAAGATACAGTCGGGCGGCGTCACGTTCGAGCAGGCCATAAAGGATTTCAACGAGGACAGCGGCATGCCGGAGGCGGGTTATGCCGTATCCGAAGGCAGCACATCATATATGGAGCCGTTTACCGCGGGTGCGATGGCACTGGCGAAAATCGGTGATGTTTCCGGCTTGGTGGCAACCGATTACGGTTATCATATCCTTCAGTATACGAGTGACGTAACGCCCGGCGCGGTGGATTATGAGACGCTGAAGGACGAGATAAAAGAGAGCCTGAAGAGCACTTTGCAGGAAGAGAAATGGAGCTCCATCTTTGAAGAATGGAAAGCGGAGTGCGAGGTGGAATACTTCAAGGAAAATTATTGATATTGAAATTGCGTTGAGGGCCTTCTTTTGCCGGAGGCCCTCTTTTCTTGCTCATCGTTAGGTTGTTCCGCTTCTATCCCTTGCGGGCGCATGACAAGATTCTTGAATACGCAAATCAAGTATGATATATTACCGATATGCCATTTCCGGCAGACAGGAGGTTTGAATGAACACAGAACATCTGGTGGGGATTCATTTCCCGGAGATACTGATTCCCGATAGAAAGATAAACAAACAGAAATGGTCTGTTATTGCGTGCGACCAATACACCTCAAACGAGGATTATTGGGCAAGAACGTCCAAAGCCGTGGGCGGCGCGCCGTCCACGCTGCACATCATCATTCCCGAGGCGCATCTTAATGACCCGGACGTGGATGAGAGGATCCGCCATGCCAAACAGACGATGACCGATTACATCGAGGATGGCGTGCTGGTGCGGCTGCCCCAGGGTGTGATGCTGGTGGAGCGTGAGACGCCGCACGGCACACGCATCGGCTTAGTGCTGGCAGTGGACCTGGAGCAGTATGAAATAGATTTTCGTACCAAGCCGCTGATCCGCGCGACGGAACAGACGGTGGTGGAACGGCTGCCCATACGCATGAAGCTGCGGGAAGGCTCGGTGATTGAGTGCCCGCATGTGATGCTGCTCATAGACGACCCGAAGGATACGGTGATCGGCCCAATATACAACATAAAAGCAAAGCTGCCTCAGATGTACGATACGCCGCTGCTGATGGGCGGCGGTCAGCTGAAGGGCTGGTTTGTGGAAGGCCCTGAGGCGCTGGATGGCATCGTGTCGTCGCTGAAGAACTTAAAGCGCACGGCGCGGGACGGCATGCTTTTTGCTGTGGGAGACGGGAACCATTCGCTGGCAGCGGCTAAAGGAGTATGGGAGCGACGCAAAGCGGGGATGACCGAGGAGGAGATGCAGGACGATCCGCTGCGCTATGCGTTGGTGGAGGTCGTGAACCTGTATGACCATGGCATCACGATGCACCCGATACACCGCGTCTTGTTCAACGTGGATGTGCCGGTGGCGCTGCGGATGCTGGTGTCGATACTCAACAATCAGGGCCAGGAAGCCTCCATGATATATACCCGCGGCACACGGGTACAGCATAAAGAGGGCGTGCAGACGATCCATTTCGAGTCCAAGATGTCCAAAGGCATCATTGAGGTGAAAAAGCCTAAACACGACATGGTGACCCAGACGCTGACGCAAGCGCTGGACGCGCTGCTCAAAGAACTCACACGCGCCCGTATCGACTACATACACGGCGATGACGAGTTTCATGAGCTGGCGAAGGGTCACGCAAGCCTTGGGTTTTTGATGGCTCCCATGCGCAAGGAGGAGCTGTTCGACGCGGTCATCGCATACGGCGTGCTGCCCAGAAAGTCATTCTCAATGGGCGTCGCCGAGGAAAAGAGATATTACTTCGAATGCCGGCTTCTGGTAAATGCGGATGAAGAGGAGGAACCGGAAGCGGATGAACAAGAGCCGGATATGCCCCATCTCACCGGAACATCCGGGGAGCGCGAGGACGAATCTTTTGATGACGTTTACCCGGAGGATGAGTATCCTGCGGATGAGGCCATGGATAAAGATGAAGACGGCTTTGACATGGAGGAACCTGCGGAAGAGGATCCGCCGAAGCGACCGAAGCGCAGACTGTTTGGAAAGAGAGATCAGTGATGAAGGTATGTAAATTTGGCGGCAGTTCACTGGCCGATGCCGCACAGATAAAAAAGGTAAAGCAAATCGTCGAAGCGGACGCACAGCGGCTTTACGTGGTGCCGTCCGCGCCCGGCAAGAGGCATTCGGCCGACACCAAGGTGACGGATATGCTGATTGCGTATCACCGCGCCGCAACGTGCGGGGAGGATGCCTCCAAGCTGTTCGGCGATATTCGGCAGCGCTATGTTGAGATTCGCGACGAGTTGGGCGTAGGGACGGATATCGAAGGCATGATGGACAAAATCGCTGCGGATGTGAAGGCCGGCGCAGGTGAGGATTATACGGTGAGCCGCGGTGAGTTTTTGAACGGCGCACTGATGGCGGATTATCTGGGCTATGACTTCATTGACCCGGCTGAGGTGATTTTTTTCAGTGAAAGCGGGGTTTACGAGTCCGAGAAGACGCGCACGGTGATGCGCGGGCGGCTGCGGCAGTCCAGCAAAGCCGTCATACCCGGCTTCTACGGTTCGCTGCCTGACGGCACCGTCAAGACGTTTTCGCGCGGCGGTTCGGACATCACCGGCGCGATCGTCGCGCGGGCGGCCCGGGCAGATGTGTACGAGAACTGGACGGATGTTTCCGGCGTGCTGATGGCCGACCCCCGGATCGTGGACAACCCGCGTGTAATCCGCAAGATCACGTACCGCGAGCTGCGGGAGCTGTCGTATATGGGCGCGACGGTGCTGCATGAGGATGCGATATTTCCCGTTTTCAAAGCGAACATCCCCATCAACATTAAGAATACCAACGATCCGGAAGCGCCGGGTACGATGATCGTTCCCAATGTGGACGAAAAAGAATTGGAGATCATCACCGGCATTGCGGGCAAGAAGGGTTTTACCGTCATATCGGTGGAAAAAGCGAACATGAACGCGGAGCTGGGCTTTGGCCGCCGGGTGCTCTCGGCGCTGGAGAAGAACGACATCCGTTTTGAACATATGCCGTCCGGCATTGACACCTTAAGCGTGGTGCTGGCCAACAGCGAGATGGACGGCAAGCAGCCCCGGCTGCTGGACGATGTGTATAACCTGTGCCAGCCCGACTCGCTGGAGGTGTTCAAGGGACTTGCGCTGATCGCGACGGTGGGCCGTGGCATGATCAGCAATGTGGGCGTGGCGGCACGGCTGTTTAGCGCATTGGCGAAAAGCCGCGTCAACATCCGTATGATCGACCAGGGCTCCAGCGAGATGAATATCATCGTGGGCGTGGACGAGAACGATTTTGAAACGGCAATCAAGGCCATTTACAGCGCTTTTTGCGACTAGGCCAGCCCGATGATCTGGGACTCGATGCAGGCCGTCATCGTCATATTCGGGCTGATTGGAGCGGGGATGCTGGCGGCGTGGCGCAAATGGATAACGCCGGATATCGCGAACGCGTTTCCCAAGCTGCTGGTGAACCTGGCGGTACCCTGCATGGCGGTATACCATTTTTATACCGGCCTTGACCGGCAGCAGGTGCTGGACGCCTGGCTGCCACTGCTGGTGCTGCTGCTGGTGTTCCCGGTTTCGTATTTCGCCGGCAGACTTTTTGCCGTTATATTCAACATGCCAAAGACAAGGCGCGGGGTTTTCACCGTGCTTTTTTCTTTCTCCAACTCTATGTTCATCGGTTTTCCGGTGGCGCAGGCGCTGTTCGGGGACGCGGGGCTGCCATTTGCAATGTACTACTATCTGGGCAACACCACTTTTTTCTGGGTGCTGGGGTATTACGCAATAAGGCGTGATGCAGATGTGATCAGCGGGAGCCGCAGCCGGCTGGCGGCGGGGGAGGTGGTCAGGAAGCTGGCAACACCGCCCATCATCACCATCATCGTGATGCTGGCAATAGTGATGCTGCAAATTCCGCTGCCGGGGTTCGTGGTGGACACAGCGCGGTATCTGGGCGCACTCACCACACCGCTGTCGCTCATATTCATGGGCTGCGTGATATGGGAGTCAGGTCTCAAAGGGCTCGGCTTTGAAGCCAATATTGCACATGTGCTGACGGGGAGGTTTTTGCTGATACCCGCGCTGATGTTTTTTGCGTGTCAGCTGGCCGTCCGGCTGCTGGCACCTGCCGGTACTGCGGCGGATCTTCTCATGATGCGTAATGTGTTTACCGTACAGGCCGGTCTGCCGGTGATGACGCAAACAGTGATCATTTCTCAGCTGCATGGCGCGGATGTGAAGTTCGCGACCAAAAGCTTCATCTGGACGACGATGGCATCCGTCGTCTTCATACCCGTTTATATGGTCCTCTTTCAATATGCTTAATGAGGGGCAGATTATAATTATTCCCGGTTTAATAATCGCATAATAAAATTGCTGAATCGTATTACAGAGTCGGCTGGGTGGATATGCGGATGTTGTATTCGTACATGTCTGTGCGGTATACTGCGCGCTCGTAATACAGAGTGGTTCCGCTGGCGGAATAGTACAGGCTGTTAACCTTAAGGATTGGGGTGCTGCGCGGAATTTTTAGGTACTCCTGATGGCGCGCGCCGGGCAGCAGAGCGGAAACGGAGCTGTCGGCGCTGCCGATGCGGTGCCCGAAGACCTCTGTCATCAAGCGGTAAAGCGAACCCGCAAGATCCTCTTTTCTCAGGCCGGGGCAGATGTGCAGCGGTATGAACACCTCTTCCGCAGCAACGGGCGTCGCGTCGGCAAGACGGATACGCAAGGCACGGTACACCTCACCGTCCGGCACCATGAGGCGCTGTGCGATGTCTTCCGGAGGCTGGGCGCTGGCGAATTCGAGCACGTGCGTACCGGGTGTAAAGCCCCGCATGCGCACCGTTTCCGAGAAGCTTGATATGTTGCGCTGCTGCATCTTGCGGGCGGACACAAACGTGCCGCGGCCCTGCTCGCGGTACAGCGCACCCGCCGCCACCAGCTCCGTCAGCGCCTGCCGCACCGTCATGCGGGACAGGCCCTTGGCCTCGGCCAGGTCACGCTCGGAAGGCAGCCGGTCTCCCGGCACCAGCGCACCTTTTTCAATGCTTTGCTGTATTTCTTCTTTCAATTTGATATATGTGGGCAGCGTACGCATTCGGTCTCCTCAAAATGGTATAGACCAACACTAACATGGAATCTTTCGCGTGTAAATAATTTGATGAAAAGCAGCGCAAAATAATGGCGAAATATGAATATTTTCGGAGCAACAAAGGAGAGACAACCATGAAAAAAATATTCCTGAAGGCCGTATTGCTGACGCTGGCACTGTGCCTGCTGACGACGACGCTGGCGTTTGCAGACAGCACATATACCGTGCAGTCGGGCGACACCATGTCCAAGATCGCAGCCAGAAACGGATTGACAGTAACCCAACTGATGTCCGCGAACCCGTCGGTGAAAAACGCAGCGCTGATCTATGTGGGACAGAAGCTGACCATACCGTCCGTCAAGATGGTGTCGTATACCGTGCAAAAAGGCGATACAATGTCCGGCATTGCCAAACGGTTTGAGATCAGCTATGCGGAACTTCTAAAGGCTAACCCAAATATCAAGAACCCATCGATAATATACGTGGGGCAGAAGATCACGATACCTGACACCAACTCGCTGGCGTCGTATGAGCAGCAGGTGTTTGAGTTGGTGAACAAGGAACGCGTGGCGCGCGGACTGGCGACATTCAAGTACAACACCAACCTGGCCTATTGTGCTCGGGTGAAGAGTCAGGACATGATCGACAAGAAGTATTTCGCCCACAATTCACCGACATACGGCTCACCGTTCGATATGATGGAGAAGTTCGGCCTGCGGTTCAGTGCGGCAGGAGAGAACATCGCTTACGGTCAGAAGACGGCAGCCGAGGTGATGAACGCGTGGATGAACTCGCCCGGTCACAAGGCCAACATCCTGTCTCAGGCATACACCACCATCGGGGTGGGTGTGGCCAAGGCGGCCAACGGCACGCTGTACTGGACGCAGCAGTTTATGAACCCGTATTGACGGAATGGAACGCATTAACTTTTTCGTGTAAAAAACAAACGGGCGATCCGAAGACCGCCCGTTATGTATTGTAAAGCTACCGGCTGAGCTGTTGAGCCAGGCCGGCCAGCTGAATGAACTGAGCGCGATAACCCTCCGGGTCCGACCCGCGCGCGGATTGGGCTCGCTCGATGAGGCTGCCAAAGCTTGCGTCGCCCGCGTAGGAGGAGTTTTTCAGCAACAGCGCAAGTTCGGTGACGGCGGAAGCGAACAGGTAATCATTATCCGGCATAGCGGTGTAATTCTTCTCGCCTGCCATGACTGTGATCAACCGGCTGTTGGCTGCGTCCGGCTGCTTGTAGCGCAGTTTGACGTACATCCAATCCTTTTCGGGCTTGATCTTCACGGATTGGTTGCCGCTCTGGAACACGAGATCGTCCACGCTGCCCGCATCGGAACCCACAAGCGCCAGCTCGTAAAACGCGGTGACGCGGTGGCCCGCGCCCATCTCGCCCGCGTCCTTGCGGTCGTTGTTGAAGTCCTCCGGATTAAGTATGCGGTTGTCGTAACCCACGAGGCGGTATTCCTTGACGGCATTGGGGTTGAATTCGATCTGCAGCTTGACATCCTTGGCGACAGTGAACAGCGTAGACGCTGCTTCGTTGACCAGCACCTTCTGCGCTTCGCTCAGCGTATCGATGTAGGAATAGTTACCGTTGCCCTTGTCAGCCAGCGTCTCCATCTTGTTGTCCTTGGTGTTGCCGGTACCGAAGCCCAGCACGCTTAAATAAACACCCGTTTCGCGCTTGCGCTCAATCAGCCGCTCAAGCTCATCGGTGGAGGAGGGGCCGACATTGAAGTCACCGTCGGTGCAGAGTATGATGCGGTTGTTTCCGTTTTTGATGAAGTTCTTCTCGGCGATGGCGTAGGCGAGGTTAATGCCTTCGCCGCCTGCCGTAGAGCCGCCGGCCGACAGGCGGTCCAGCGCGTAACTGATGGCAGCGCTGTCGGACCCCTTGCAGCTGTCCAGCACGATGCCGGACGCGCCCGCATACACCATGATGGAGATTCGGTCGGTGCTACGCATATCCGCCGCTAGCAGTGACAGTGCGGATTTGACGAGCGGCAGCTTATTGGGTTCATCCATAGAACCGGAGACGTCCAGCAGGAACACGAGGTTGCTTGGCGGTTTGTCGTTTAATTCCAGCTCCTTGGCCTTAACCACCACACGCGCGAGCGCCAGGTTTTTATTCCACGGGCAGCTGCTGATGGTGACGCCCACGCTGACGGGATCCCTGCCGTCCGGAGCGGCGTAATCGTACGGAAAGTAGTTGATGAACTCCTCCACGCGTACCGCATCATACGGCGGCAGATAGCCGTCGTTCAGGTAATTTCGAGTCTGGCTGTAGGACGCGGTGTCAACATCGACGGAGAATGTACTCAAAGGGGATTTGATGGGGGAGACAAATTCATTTTCCTGGTAGCTGCCGTATTCCTCGGAGGATGTGTCGTAGACGGGCGGCTGGTTATAATCTCCGTCCATGGCATAATCGTCGAAAAACGCGAATTCTTCCGACTCGGCGATGGGCTCCTCGGCGGCAGGCTCCTCGGCCGGAGCGTAGTCTGCCATCGGCGCTTCTGCGGCGGGGGCTTCTGTTGCAGCGGGGGCTTCCTGGGAAGGATTATATTCTGGGACTTCGGATTCCTGAGCTGCAGGCGCTGCGGCGCAGCCGGCCAGCGCGGCAACCACCATCAATGCGGTGATGAAAAATGCAGCCAGCCTTTTGGGATTTTTCATAGATTTGGCCTCCTTGCTTTTAGTTTGTTTTTCTGCTTGTTGTTTTTAAGACGCTATTATAAGGCCAAAAGTTATTACAGGAGTTTGAATTATTTGTCACGAACGGATTATATTACATGATAAATCGCAATACAACGGGGCTCCATAAACTGTTAGCCAATTGTCAGGGAAGTGACACACAAAAGATAAAAGGGAAACAAGTTCTCAAAACAGAACAATAATTCGATAACAAAATCTCAATAATTTCTAAATAAATACTCATATGGTTTGAAGTGCAAACATTTTATCCACTAAAGGCTGAGGTGGAGAACTCAAGCTAAGTGTTTGCTAATAAAAGAGGGAGACAGGTATATACAGTTTCGTAGATTTCGCTGCGCACCGCATTGACGAAAATCTGCGAAAGCCATAACCTGAAAATATCATGTGCGGTAGTAATGACGATGGGGTGGAAATGTGAGAAGAGTTCTAACAGCATTTATGGCATGTCTGGTTTCTTGCGGTTTGGCGGCATGCAGCACTGGCGCGGCACCGGCTGACACTGCCCAACTGGCTATTGAACCCAATGCGCAGTCCACACATAACTCTGCCGCAAAGCCAATGAGCACGCAAGAGCGTGTGGTTGAAATGGTCGCGGCGATGAGCCTTCAGCAAAAGGCGGGGCAAATGGTGCAGGGCGAGCAGTATCCGGTGAGTGCCGAGGACATCACGAAGCTGGGGCTCGGGTCGGTGCTGAGCGGCGGCGGCTCGGTGCCTGATAACAACAACACGGTGACGCACTGGCAGGATGCGATGCAGCAGTTTCAGCAGGCGGCGCTGTCCTCAGAGACCGGAATACCGCTGCTGTATGGTCTGGACGCGGTGCACGGACACAACACGGTGTACGGCGGGGTGATTTTTCCGCACAACATCGGCATCGGCGCGGCAAATGACACTGAACTGACGGAACAGATGGGTGCATATGTGGCGGGTGTGATGATGCTGACGGGCACGCCGTGGAACTTTGGGCCGTGCGTGGCGGTGGCGCAGGACCCGCGGTGGGGGCGCACCTATGAGAGCTATTCCAGCGATCCGGCGTTGGTATCGGAGCTGGCGTCGGCATATGTGAAGGGGCTGGAAAGCGGCGGCGTGCTGGTGACAGCCAAACACTATGCGGGCGACGGGGGAACGCTGTACGAAACGGGCGAGGGCGATTATTTGATTGACCGGGGCGACGCTGCAATGAGCGAAGAACAGTTCCGCGCCATACATCTCGCGCCGTACAAGCGGCTGGTAGATGAAGGGCTGCGGTGCGTGATGGTGTCGTTCAGTTCTTATAACGGCGTAAGGATGCACGAGAACAAATACCTGATCACCGACGTACTCAAAGGCGAGTACGGCTTCAAGGGGTTCGTGGTGTCCGACTGGGAGGGCACGGCAGGCATACCCGCGCCCGACTTTGAGTCGCAAATTGCGGCCGCCGTCAACGCAGGCATCGACATGCTGATGGAGCCGTATAAATACGAGAAAGCAATACAGGCAATTATTCATGGCGTGGAAGATGGCACGATTTCAATGGAGAGGGTGGACGAAGCCGTGTCGCGCATACTGTCCGTCAAGCTGGACATGGGGCTGTTCGACGACCCTTATCTGGAAAACGCAACGGCGGCGACGCAGCTAAATGGGCAGGAGGGGCGCGAGCTTGCGCGGGAGCTGGTGCGAAAGTCGCTGGTGCTGCTGAAAAACGAGGGCGGGGTACTGCCGCTGAAGCGGGGCCAGAAGGTATACGTGATGGGGCCCGCGGCGGACAACATCGGTGTGCAGTGCGGCGGCTGGACGCTGAGCTGGCAGGGTATACCGGACAGGGAACTGACGCCGGGCACAAGCATACTGAGCGGCCTTCAAGAATGCGCGGATGAATACGGGTTTGAGGTGATCGCGGACAAAGCGCGCGCGGCTGAGGCGGACGTGGTGCTGCTGGCTGTCGGCGAGAAGCCGTACGCCGAGTATGTAGGGGATACGGAGGATCTGTCCGTTACCGGCGTGCTAGGGCTGGAGGGCAATTCTGAGGCCATCGCGGAGGCGGCGGAATTGGGCAAGCCCACGGTGGCGGTGATCGTGGCGGGGCGCAACGTGCTTATCGATGAGTATCTGGATGGCTGGGACGGTGCGGTGATGTGCTGGCTGCCCGGCACCGAGGGCGGGGGCGTGGCGGATATGCTGGCAGGTTCGCAGCCGTTTACCGGCAGGCTGCCAATGCCGTGGTACAGGACAGTGGAGGATATTGGGAAGGCGGATGCGGACTTGCTGTTTGAGATGGGGTATGGACTGCAGTAACACGGCCTCCATCCTTCAGTCAATTGCCGGTGACAGTTCCCTCGTGTGAGGGGGCTAATAAGTCAGGGGCTGGGTATATCCCTGATTTTGTGTAAACTCGAAAAGGTATAAGAAAGAGCAGATTATTATTGGGGCGGATATGCCGGATGACGGCTATCCGCCCTTGGGTGCATATTAGCGGAAACGGCTGGGCATGT
>JAEZHF010000006.1 GCA_023416745.1 Bacillota bacterium | reverse complement strand
CGCATTTTTCTTGAAGTCTTCATCGTATTTCTTTCTGTATTCTCCCATTTTTCTGCCTCCGATTTCTGCGCATTCTTTCGCTCTTTCCATCTTAGCAGATTGTCTAAAATTCTAACACGCTCCCGTTGTCTTTTTTCTCCAATAAACACAATCCATTAAGATAATAGCATGCCGTTCTCAAAGAATAGTTTCACGGAGTTGTACTCGGGGGAAACGCCTGCCTGCGCCGCCGCGCCGGTGACGTCCAAGTAGCCCGTTTGCGAGCCGTTCTTCGCCGCGTAGCTAATAGTTACCGAATCACCGCCTTCTTCGACGATAAGCAGCCAGTTGCCGTACGGCAATATCTGCTCATCTCCGAACTCGCCCACGATCTCTTTCAGTTTGTTTCTGACGGTACCGTCCGGTTTTATACCATAGAGATAATACGCGGATGATTCGAATTCGTTGCCATCCTTCTCAAATCCGTAAATCATGATATACACGCCGTCGGACTCAACGATGTATTCTTCAATGGTGTATACCCAGCCGTCCTGCCAATCGTTGAACTCAAAGACTTTATGCTCTCCGGACTTTGTTGTTCTGATGATGTCTAAGCCATCAGCGCGGTATTGTTCAGGCAGCGCGGAGCCATCTATCACAGGCGTGTCCGTTTGGGGCGGGTCGGTCACAGCCGGTACCACTGGATCATCGGGCGGCTCGGATGTGGCGGTATCCGAATCAGACGCTTCGGCTGTATCCTGCGGTTCAGGCACAACAAGCTGAACGCAACCCGCGGTAAAAAAGCAACGATATCATCAGGAATATAATACGTTTTGATTTCATAAACAACCTCACTTTATACCATACTGGAATTTCCAATACGTATTAATCTTATCATATCATGATATAGCCTTATAGCAAGGTTTTTCCGCGTTCCTCTTATTCTTTCAGTGACAGCCTTCTTGACCAATTCAGTTATCTCTTCTTTTAAACATTTGCGTAATAACTCCAATGATAACGCCAATACCCGCGCCGATACCAAGCCACAGAACCAGGTTGTTCAACAGTGCCCCCAGCACTATCCCGATGGCTGCGCACAAACCAATGGCAGTACCCATATTCCAGTAATCCGACATTTTATGTTTTTTCTGAATCAGAGGCCACCTCCAGTCTTGATGTCATCGATACGCTCTACAATGATCCAATCGTCCATATTCTTCTCCCGTGCATATGAAAACGGCTCGATTTCCCGGACATCCTTCAACCGGACCAGACACAGATACCGCTTGCAAGCCCAACGCAGTTACTCGTCGTTCTCTAATAGGTAGACAGTTTCACCAACCACTATTCTTCCGTAGGGCAGCTTTCTACCGGTAGCATCCCGGATCAGCATAAATTTTTTTCCAGTAATAAGATTTTTCAAGGGTTTTCCGCTCTCCCCTATTCTTGCCGCGTCAGCAGTTGACGACGGAATATGTATTTCAATAATCCTCCGCTATATAGAGTGTGTGGTCTGACGTTCTCAAGTAAGCTACACTCCATCCATATGTTCCGGAAGCGCTTTGGTATCAAAATTGAAAACCTGAATTGTCGCAACTGTCTCTTTTTCGATAACGAGTCGGCAATAGCCGCAGCGATTGCTATAAAGGTGCAGTCCGTCAGCAGTCTGTAGAAAGAGACCTTACTGTTTACTCTTCGATACGCAAAGCATCCGCCTTTTTATAATACATCGTGTCCCAGTCGGCAATGTCCTCGTTCACCGGCTGGCTGGCCCGAGTCATCTCGTTCAAATCGTCATCGGAGAAACTGATTTCTGCCGATTTGAGGTTTTCATCAAGCTGATCAGGTGTACGCGCTCCCACAATGGCCGTCGCTATACCCGGTCGGCTGAATACCCAGTTGATTGCTGCCTGGGAAACAGTCGCACCACGCCTCTGCGCAACAGCACGGATTGTCTCCACTGCGGCCAGTGCCTTTTGGTAGGTGCCGCCCGCAAACAACGGCACCATCGTCTTTCTGATGTCCCCGTCCTCTAGCTGCGTCTCCATTGTGTATTTACCGGACAGCAGACCCATCGCGATGGAACTGTAGGTCATCACGCCGATCCCGTTATCAATACTGCAGGCCAACAGTTCCTTCTCGATATTGCGCCAAAACAAGCTGTATGGCGGCTGAAACACATCCACCATCCCGGCGGACCGCGCGATATCTAAATGCGCTTTAGTGAAGTTGGACACGCCGATAAACCGGATTTTCCCCTTTTGCCGGAGTTTCTCCAGCGCTTCCATACTGTGAGCCACCGATAAACCCGGCTGCGGCCAATGTATAAAGAATATATCAATGTAATCCGTACCCAGCCTCCTCAGGCTGTCATCCACCGTTGTTTCGGCATTCTGCACCATAAGTGCGTCGGCATTGGCCTTGGAAGCTAAAATGATATCCCCGCGGCTTGCGCCAATTGCGCGCCCCACCAGCTCCTCGGCATGACCGTTCCCATAACCCGCCGCCGTATCGATGATATTAATACCGTTGTCCACAGCGTACTTGAGCGTGTCGATATAGCGTCCGTCGTCGTGGTCAGACCCCCACCATTCACCGCCGCCCATGACCCAGCTGCCCATGGTGATCACCGAAACGTCCAGTCCCGTGTTTCCCAGCCTTTTATATCTCATCGGTACCCCCCTGACGGTTCTGCAATGCGTGCAGTTCCCTGTATCCGTTGAATGCATATAGTCCATCCTGCTCAGAAACCAGCGCCGCCGCATTGATATCCGCAAGAAAAACTGTGTGATCCCCCGCCGCCATGGTGTCACAAAGCGTCAGAGACCATGCCACCCTTGAGCCCGCAACGGCAGGAACCGCAAAACCTTCAGGCCACACCCATTCAAAGTCCAGAAGAGCGGTTTTATCCGCAGTACGGCCCGAGCAGCGTCCGGCTTCCAGCGCCTTGTCTTTGATCGATTCGGTCGGCACGCACAGCGTGAACCGCCCTGATTTGCGTATCAGTTCGCCCGAATAACCTTTATTGCTCAAACAAACCAGAAGTTTCGGCGGCTTCATCGAAGCAAAGCAGAACCAGGATACCGCCATCACGTTGTGTTTGTCCGCATCCTCAGTCGCCAGTAGCGCAAACAAGTGGGGCAGGCTGTACGGCAATGATTGAGGTATAGTTATGATATTCATTAGCTTTCCTCCAAAGAATTGCGATGATGCAAGGTCCGGCGCGCGAGATGCCGGGCCTTGCATCCGCCACAAGGGTTTATGGAAGGAGTTTGTATGCACCTGCAACGATCGGCCATGTCTTGCACAGCATGAACGCTTCAACAAATTCAACGCCCGGAGTCCCGCATTGGGCTGCGAACGCACGGTTTTCATACTCCAGCATCTTGGCGTACTCCACCCCAAACGCATCGCGGCACCAATCGCCCTGCTGGCTGTCATGACAGGCGAAAAGCTTCAGCTTCGTATCAAATGTGTCCGTGATATCCACAAAATAATCCGGCTGGTAACCGGTATAACCTATGCCGAAAGGCGTGCAATAGAACATCGGCGGCACTTTGGGAGAAGGCTCATAATCCGTCTTGATCAGTTTGATCGTTGCGTTTATGCGCGCAATGAATGCCAGATATCCGGTTGCATCATGATCAGGGTTATAGTCCTGATTGTACGGCGGCGCAAATATCACATCCGGTCGGGCGATACGCACCGCGTCGATAAATTTCAGTCTGGTCGCCTCAGTATCGAAGAGAAACTCATCGTTTTCGTTCAGCCAAATCAGCTTTGCGCCCAACAGGTCTGCGGAAGCCTGAGCTTCCTTTTTCCGAACCGCCGCGATTTCATCTTTGCTCATGCGAAACGACCCGATGTTCCCGTTTGTCGCTACAGCCATGAATATCTCATCGCCCCGCTTCGCATACTTCGCAAGGGTACCGCCGCAGCGGAACTCGATATCATCTGGATGCGCTCCAAATGCCAATACTCTCATATTCGTCATCTCCTTACTCTATATATTAGAAATATCATTATCTACCGAATATCGTTCAGCGAAATACGGGATCGTTCTACAACCCCCATACCGCCCAATAATCACAGGTCAAATTTAAGCCGAGCCGAACAGCGCGCAAAATGCCAACGCTTCAGCCGAATGAGGTTCCGCCTTGATTCTCATATGCGCTCCTTTTTCGGCGATGCGCGCAAGTCCTGCCGTCCGGCAAGCCTTGCGCGCGCCTCATTTCCTGTGTCCCCGGCGACGCGCAGCGTCGTTGGGGTGGTTTATTTATGCATATAATCTTGCACTACTTTGATCTGTTCCGCAAAAGACATATCCCCGAAGTCTTTTTCAAAGAAGGCGCCGCCAATCGTATAGGTCCACGGGCCGATCTCCTGCATTTTGTCCAGCCGAGCAAAGCTCTTTATACTCCCCGCCAGGCAGACCGGTACTTTCACACCGGCAACAAACCGTGCGGCCAGCTCTTCCGGATCACCCGTATACCTGTAGGCCAGCAGATCGATACCGTCCACGCCCTTGTCCGCCAGCGCATTGGCCTCCTCAATCATCCCTTCTATCGTGCCCTCAAGTATGCTCGGGCGGCCGTGGATCTCGCCCACGAACGGCATATACTTCATGCCCGCCTCCCTGGCAATGTTGTGTACCGACTCGAAATACAGCGTGCCCATCAGTATGTCAAAACCGCAGTCCGCGCCGATTTTGGCCCCCTCCATGCACCCCTCTTCCGTGTAAGCCACAACTTCAAGGAAGGTCGTCTTTCCAGCCGCTTTCATCATCTCCACAAGCTTCTTCATCTTTTCGACAGGCAGACCGACCTCTTTAAACCCCCAAAACGTTGCCGGCGCGTTCTTTGCAGCTTCGAACACTTCAATGGCGTCGGACACTGTCTTGTCGTTATGGGTCAGCATCACGATCAATTCAGGAATATGTTTCATTTGATACCTCTTTCAATACCTCTTTACCTTAATGTCATTGGATATAATTATTTAGTCAACTTCACCTGCGATGAACTGCGCCAGCGTTTTGCCGGGGTAGTAGAATTCAAACGCTTCCTCGGCATTTTCTTTTGTCACTCCGAGGTTCGGATAATACACGACGCCCGGAATGTCAACGCCGTTAAGCAGGTTAACGATCTGGCTCATGCACCACGTGGCCGGGCTGCTGGACGAATAGCATGCACTGCCGACGATGTTGCCTTCATAAATGCCCTTCAATATAATCTTGTCATTGTCTACCGAGCTTAATAGTATATCGTTTCTATCCGCCGCCAGTTTGGCGTTCATCATGCCGATTGTCGCCGAGCTGTAAAGGCCCCATGCGCCCAGCATATCCGGATTTGCTTGGATTGCTCCTTCGAATGCTGTATAATGATCCTCGGGAGAGATGCCGGTCAGTTCCACGAGTTCCACATCGGGATACTTTTCAAACACCTGTTTGAAGCCAAGCGCGCGGGTCGCCGCATTGGGATGGACAAACGGCAGCGTCTGGTAAACGATTGTGCCTTTCATCTCTTTGCCGGAATCCTTGATGGCTTTCTCGAGCATCTCTCCCGCAATCTTACCCTGCTCCACACAGTCCGACGTAATCACGGAATTTGTCGAACCAGCAAGCGGCGGATTCAGAGTCACGACAGGGATATTCGCTTCCTTCAGCGCATCCAGAGCGCCCTTTACTCCTGTGAAATCGCACGGAGCAATGATGACGGCGTCCACGCCTTCCAGTATCCACTGCTCCACAGCCTGATTCTGGGCATTCTGGTCGTAGTTCGCGTCGTTGACAAGAAGCTCCACGCCCGACTCAGCCGCGGCGGCCTTCATCGTTTCCAGTATCATAGCACCCACTTCGTCCACCGTGTAGTATACCGAGAATCCAATCTTATACTTTTCAGCCGCTTTCGGGAGCGGACCAGTCAGTACATCGGGAACCTTCACGGTGCCTCCTGTTGAGAGGATCTCCACCGCGCAGTCTACACCCACCGAGGTGTAGTACTCATTAAGATCAAACACCGTGCCCGCTTCGGTCACATATGTAAAATCCGACGCATTGGAGTGCGCCGCTGCCGCGGGCTCTTCCGACGGTTGTTCGGTGGCTTCCACAGGTTCTTCGGTTGCAGGAGCCTCAGTGGCGGGTTCTTCGCTGGGCACTTCCGGAGCCTTAGGCGCACAGGCCACAAAGGTCATCAGCATCACCAACATAATCGCAACAAAGACAATTATCCGTTTCAATTCTTTCTCCTCCTTTATTTTTATTAGCCTGTAAAGGCTAAATCAGAAACTTATTGACGCGTTCTTGATTTAAGTGCGTTGTCCATCAACACCGCCAGTATGATGATAATACCCTTAACGATAATCTGATCCGACGTCTGCGCACCCAGCAGCGACATGCCGCTGTTCAACGAGGCCATGATCAGGCAGCCGCCCAGCGTGCCAAAAACGGTGCCATAGCCGCCCGCAATGGCCGTTCCGCCGAGAATAACTCCCGTGATCGCGTCCAGAGCAAGATCAGATCCGAGATCGGACATACCGGCATTCATCAGCGCCGCCAATATCAGGCCGGCCACAAACGCGTAGAACGCGTTGAGCACATAGGCGCTCATCTTGATGAAATCCACATTGATGCCCGCTACCCTGGCTGCTTCGATGTTGCCGCCGATGCAGCGCACAAAGAAGCCAAATTTCGTTTTCCTGTAAAGGAACCATGTCACCACAAACAATACCAGAGTGGTGATAACCGGCGTGGGAATCAGATCTAACACCTTACCGTTGGCAAAAGTATCCGCGAAGCCCTCCACAACGATTGGCACCGGCTTGCCGCCCGTCAGTATCATCGCAAACCCACGAAAAATATTCATCGTGGCCAGTGTGACAAGAAACGGCTCAATCTTGCCTTTGACCGATATTACACCGTTCAATAGACCCATCACCAGAGAAGCCACCAGCATGATGATAATCGCCGGAACCGGCTCTATGCCGTCTTTTCCCCGCACGAGTAGCGCAAAGCCTGCGCCCACAAGTGCCGCGATGGAGCCTACCGACAGATCCAGTCCGGCCAGCACGATGATAAACGTCATGCCAAAGCCAGTGATGAACACCGGGCTCATGCGTTTGAGCATGTTGAGCAAGCCAATCGGATGGATGAAAATGTCCTTTAGCAACGTGAATACCAGCATGACCATTATCAGTATAATGATCGTCCGAAAACGAATAAGTATTTGCCCGATTGAAGGCCCTTTGACCGGCTTGACATCTAATTTGTTTCCCTGCATTTCTTCCCTCCGCTAATGAATTATTCTCTGCTTGAATGTTTTTTAGCTGTTCAAAGCCGCTAGCGTCATAATGCTCTCCTGCGTGGCATCGTGCTGGCTGATGACCCCCTTCATACGGCCTTCACTCATCACCATGACCCGGTCGGCCATGCTGATCAGCTCGGGCAGCTCAGACGACACCATGATGATGGCCACGCCCTTTTCGGCAAGGGCTCCCATAATGCTGTAAATCTCAGTTTTGGCGCCGATGTCAATACCGCGCGTCGGCTCGTCAAACAGAATCAAGTCAGGCTCGAAATCCAGCCACTTGCCCAGCACAACCTTTTGCTGATTGCCACCCGAGAGTGTGCTGACTACCTGGCTGATCTTTGACAACCGAATATTGAGGGCATTATGCTGCTTCATGGCTAGCTCAATCAGTTTTTTCCAGTTAATATATCCCCACTTCCCTTGGCTCTGTGCGTTCACCATGTTCAGGTTTTCTGATACCGGTAGACAGGCAACGAGTCCGGACTTCTTTCGGTCTTCAGTAATAAACGCAATCTTATGTCTTATGGCTTTGATGGGGTTTTTAGGTATGAAAGGCTTATCGTGAAGCAGTATGCGTCCCGACGTGATCTTCCGACGTCCAAACAGCGCTTCAAGCACCTCGGTACGTTTCGATCCCACCAGTCCGCCGATGCCGAAAATCTCACCCTTCCGTACGTCAAACGACACATCACGGAAAGCGCCCTCACAGGTCAGACCCTCCACACTTAAAACCGTTTCTCCTAACTTGACATTACGCTTGGGATAAACATTATTCAGCTCGCGCCCCACCATCATATTGATCAGCTCTTGATCAGTCACATCTTGCTGTTTTATCGTGCCCACAAGGCTGCCGTCTCTCAAGACCGTTACGCGATCGGCGATCTGTCCGATTTCATGCAAACGGTGCGAAATGTACACGATAGTCACGCCGCTGTCACGCAGACTCCGGATAATACACATCAGCTTTTCGGCATCATCCTGCGATATGGAGGAGGTTGGCTCATCCATCAATATGATCTTTGCATTGGCCGTCAAGGCCTTGGCAATCTCCACCACCTGCTGTTGCGCAATGGACAGGTTTTTCACCAGCGTTTCCGGCTTGATATCCGCTTGCCCCAGCCTTTGAAGCGTAGTTGCCGCCATTTCGTGATACCCTTTGGTCTTTTGCAATACGCCTTTAAATTGATACTGCTTGTCAATCACAATGTTTTCCGCCACTGTCATCAGCGGGCACAATGTCAGCTCCTGATAGATGGTGTGTATTGACGCATCCATTGCGTCCTTGGGTTTACGAAAGTTCACTTCTTTTCCGTCAATTACTATCTTTCCGCCTTTGTCCGGCTGATGATATCCGCTTAGTATCTTGATCAGCGTCGATTTGCCCGCACCATTCTCACCTAACAGCGCATGCACCTCTCCGGACTTCAGCTCCAGGTCGATGCCGCGCAGCACATTCACTCCCTGAAACGTCTTCCCTATGTTCTGTAGGCTTAAAATCGTATCATGCATTTTATTAACCTCGTTAAGTCAGTTTCCAGATTCAAAATCGTTGATCATACAGGCCAGTTTTTGATACTGTACATAGGTTTTCTTAAAATTCGCGTACGCTTCGGGATTTGGTTCAAAAACACTCTCATGGCGCATCGCCGCGTTGAATGCCTCCGACGGATGCGTCAGCACACCCATTGCAACGCCGGCATAAGCCGCAGCGCCCAGCGCCGACGATTCCAATACATTTCCTTTTATAACCTTTAGTCCGGTGATGTTGGCCTTTAACGCAAGCTGACGGTCGATCCTGGCACCTCCGCCGACGGCACGGAGAGTTTTTAATCCAATACCCGCTTTCTGATAAGCATCGGCATGAAGCTTGAGTTCATAGCAAAGCCCTTCAATGATGGCCCTTGCGATATCCTCTTTGCTGCTGTCCAACGTGAGCCCATACAGCACACCTTTGGAATCCGGATTAAACCACGGGTTTCCGCTGCCGGAGAAATGCGGCAGCAGCAGCAGCTGCCCAGGGCGTTCGATATCGATGCTGTCCAGCATTTGCTGATAAAAGCTTCGACCTTGCGCCACACTTTCATCATACTCTCCACGCGCCAGTACATCACGGAACCAGCGTACGATACACCCAGCCGTCAGGTTTACGCTAAACGTGACGTATCCATCGTAGGCAGGATAACACGAAAACAGGTTATCCAGCATAACACGACTGGTGTTCGGTTCCGCCATTGCCGCGACAATACCCTCAATCGTGCCCGCGATGTCCACTGCCGTGTCACTTTGACGCTCATCCAGACCGGCCCCCACCGCGGCACATACCATGTCATGCCCACCGCTAGCCACCATAACCGGTTTCTTAAATCCCAGCGACGTAGCAGTTTCACCATCCAGTCGGCCGATCGCCACACCGGACCTTACCGTCCGGGGCAGCTGATCTGCCCTTACTGAAGCCGCTTCCAGCACATCCTGAGCCCACCCGCGTTTGCGGATATCAAACAGCATCGTCCGCGCAGCCTCGCTGTCGCTCACACACGGCTCAAGCCCCATCTTACCGAGGATATAATCCTCGAATGTGGCCCAGCGTTTCACGTTAGCCCACGTCTGCGGCTCGTTCTCTTTCAGCCAGAGCATTTTGGCGAGGCTGCCGATAAACAGCGGCGGCATGCCCGTTATGTCGAAAAATCTTTGGATACCGAAATTTTTTGTGAATTGTTCTATCTGCACAGTTCCCCGGGGGTCAAAATCGATAATGGCATGACGAATGGGGATGTCGCCTTCAACGAGGGGTATGATCACGTCGCCGATTGCAGAAACGGCCAGCGCTTCGGTTGCGCCGCCGGACTTACGATTGGCCTCCGTCACCACTTCTCTGATATTCTGCCAAACGATCTCCGGATTGATTTCCAGCAAACCGTCCCCGGGAAAACACAGGCTGTATTCACGGTATGCCTCGCAGACAGTATTCCATTGGCCATCAAATACCACTGCCTTGCAACCGGATGTTCCCATGTCAACACCCATCAAGAGCATGCTGTCACCTCCCCCCATCGTTGCCGTCAAACATTCTTATGCCAGTAAAGCTTCTGAGAAGCCGCCGCACTCTCCGAACGCAACGCCGGGTCTGACGGAGCAGCCGGGCCAACGTCCTGGTTGACCACAGGCCCGCCCATTTTTGCTGCTGACGGTGCAGCAAACGCAGTCGTCTGAACCTTTACGGGTTGTTTCCCCGCTGCAGATAGCGTTTCCCCCTTGTGAACACGGCCGGCGCTGGAGAACATTCTCATACACACTTCCATTGCATCCACAAAGCCATTGTTAATGGTCCCGATCATGTCGCAGATATCGAAATTGCCCTGGTATTCGGGCTTTTGCTCCACGTAAGCTTTGGCGTTCTTTTTACCCTCCACGCACATGTCGGTATAGATGCACACCTTGACGATGCCCATACCCATCGAACGCTTGATATGGTTTTCGGGTATGCCCGTGCCGCCATGCAGCGTCAGGTAAACATCCTGCGACATCAGGCCGTAGTAGATCTGCTCCAACCGTTGAAAATCAAGGCTCGGTTTGCCGTGATAAAGGCCGTGTGCGTTTCCGATGGATACAGCGAGTATATCGACGCCGGTACGCTTCACATAGTCCTTGGCGAGTGTCGGGTCGGTCATCGTATCGGCAGAGCTGGCCACCGCCGCGCCACCCTCTGAGGCGCCCGGCAATGCTCCCAGCTCACCCTCGACCGCTGAGCCATAGCTGTGCCCCATCTTCACCGCCTCGCGAGTCGTGCGGACGTTTTCCTCATATTCCAGCTTGGAGCCGTCATACATGACCGATGTAAACCCGGCCTTGAGCGCACGCTCCACCAAATCCAAATCCATGCCGTGGCTTAAGTGAAGCCCCACCGGCACACGCCTGTCTTTGGCAGCCAGATATGTCACCGCTGCCATCTGTTCGAAGCTGACGTAAGGTTCGATCACGCCCGGCTGTGTGATGAGCAGCGGAGCGCCCAGCTCTTCCGCCCGTTTAATCAGTGCTTCCGGCTGGTCCAAGCCATTCAAGTTGAATGCGCCCACGATGTATTTTTCGGCCGTGCAGTGTTTAAGAATGTCCAGTGTTTTGACAAATGCCATATGCTTCACCTTTAAACCTTATTTTTTGAACAATTCTGGGTTGACGACAGGTTTGGGCATGCCGCCAGCCATATACAGCAGCAGGTCATTGGCGATCATCACCGATTGCAGGTAGATCACATCCCGTCCCGCGCCGGCGATATGCGGCGTCAGCACCACGTTGTCATACTGGAAGTACTCGTCGTTTTCCTTGATTGGCTCTTCGTGGAACACGTCCAATGCCAGCCCGCCCAGCTTCCCGCTGCGTAGTGCTTCCCGCTGGGCCTCCTCCACAACGATACCGGCGCGCGCGTTGTTGATGAAATATACGCCGTCGCGCATCATGGCAAACTCTTTCTTGCCAAGCATTCCTTTGTTATCGTCCGTCACCTTGGCATGAATGGAGATTACATGCGCTGAGGAAAGCAGCGTCGGCAGATCAACTCGCTGGGCATGGTGCGCTTGTATAATCTCTTCCTTCTGATAAGGATCGTAGGTGACGACCCGCATACCGAAGGCGTTTGCGCGATCCGCTACCTGCTGCCCGACTGTGCCAAAGCCGATTAGCCCCATCGTTTTGCCTTCAAGTTCGATGCCCTTGCGTGACTGCCACGGCCCCTCGGGGCTCATGTCCCATATCACATCGCCCTCGCTTCCGTAGTCCGCATCCGGCGCCGTGAACAGACCGCTCCGCAATTCCCTGTCGGCACGGGCCAGCTTGCGTGTGATGGCCAGCAGCTGCCCCATCGTAAAGTCGGCCACAGGCAGCGCCTCACGTCCAAACGTGTAGAATACCGGTATACCCTTACTCGTTGCATAATCGACATCGATATTGGCCCGCGGACCGCCGCGTATTGACGATATGATCTTAAGGTGTGTGCGGTCCAGCACCTTCTTGGTGACCGTTTCGTATCCGACGACCAGTACCTCCGCATCACCGATATCAGCAATCAGTTCGTCTTCATCAAGTATCTTGCTTGTAAAGCCCCAGCCACCTGTTTTCACCTCGTGGCCGGCTACTTTCAATAATTCAATGCCTTCCTGACTGAAGTCAGCACATATGTAAATCTTCAAGTATGTTTCCTCCAAAGCGGGTAGTGTTGTCAGCCTTCAGGATAAAGTATGATCTTGATCGCTTTTTTCGAGCGCACCAGGTCAAACGCCTCGCGGAACTGACTGAGCTTCATGCGATGCGATATCATGGACTTCATGTCAATCCTGCCTGATACTGCGAGATTCATTACATTTCGCCATGACAGCCAGGTGTAACCGAAATGCCCTTTGATCGAAACGGCCTTGTCAATAATGGGATCCAATGAGAAGCCGACCGGCCTTTCATCATAGCCGATTTTAACGATTTCACCTGCGGTGCGCACTATGTCTATCGCCTGACGCAGCACCACCGCAACGCCGGCACAGTCCACCACCAGTGCAACGCCTTCGCCGTTTGTCAGCTTGGCTACTTTTTCCTGAACATTCATCTCATCCGCCACCACAATATCGGTGGCACCATTCTGCTTAGCCAATTCAAAGCGTTCCCTGTCACCCGAGAGCCCGATTGCGATAATTTTGGATGCGCCGGCTATACGCATCGCCTGTATCGAAAACTGCCCCAACGCGCCCACGCCGAACACGGCGCCGTAATCTCCAGGCATAAACTTTGATTCCTGCACCACCGCCATATAAGCATTGCAGCAGGGATCGAGGATCGCCGCCTCTTCAAAAGACATTTCTTCGGGGATGCGCATCAGACTGTTCGGGAATACCTTGAGCGTGTCGCCCGGTATACGAACATACTGGGCGAAGCCGCCGTCCATGCCGTAGCCCAGCCCCAGCCTATCGGGACAAGAGAGATAATCGGCCGTACTGCATGCGTAGCATTTGCCGCAGACCTTGCCGGTATTGTCCGACACGGCGCGTTCGCCGACCTTCCATTCAGTCACATTCTTTCCGACCTTGGCCACCACGCCGGAAAACTCATGGCCAAGTATAACCGGCGGATTCAAGAGGTTTTCATGACCACCATCGTCGAAAGCGATATCCGACCCGCAAACACCCGTGGCTTTGACTTCTAGCAGAACGTCATCGTCACCGATTTCGGGAACCGGAACATCGCGCAGTTCCGTCTCGTATTTGCCAAAACCGTATTTTACTACTGCTTTCATCTACATTCTCCTCCTGTTGATCAATAGCTTAAAACTGTCGGCCCGCAGGTACTCCTCCGCATATACCAACGGCTCGCCGTGAATATCCGTTACTACCTGCTTGATCATCAGCACCGGCTGACCCTGCGGTATCTCCAGCCAATCCGCCAGCCAGTCTTCGGCGGCCACCGGCAGTATTTCCGCAAAACCGGTGCCGATCACGAGGCCGCATTTCGTTTCTAGGAAATCATAGATCGAGACGTTCTCGTCATTGATCTCCAGGAACTGTGCGGAAAGCCGCGGAACGAAATAGTCCCTTGAGTATACCACCGGTTTTCCGTCCGCCGTCCGTATGCGTTTGAGAGCCAGTATGTCCGTCCCTTCCTCCACCCCGATTTTAGTGGCAAAGTCGGCGGCAGCCTTGACCAGCTTTTTTTCAAAATGACTGACGCCGGGCTTGTAGCCGCTGGCAATGATCATTTCACTGATACCCAGGTTGTTGTTGAGCGTATTGGCTATGTTTTCGACATCACCTGAAAGAAAAGTCCCCTTGCCTTGTATGGAGTTGATCAAACCGTCATTTTTGAGCGAATTGAACGCTTCCCGCAGCGTGAGCCTGCTAATACCCAATATCCTCGAAAGCTCGCTCTCTGCCGGCAGGCGGTCGCCCACCTGAAGATTATTTTTCTTGATATAGCTGATGAGTTTTTCTTTTGTTAAAACATAAGCCAGCATAGCCGAACTCCTTTGTTTGTTGCCTTATTTCACTTCCGCAGGCTAAACCAGCGCTTCAGCGGCGCTGGTTCCGATCCTGTAACCACCAGCTGCGACCAGAGCACTCGCGCCGGAATAGTCTTTAATGTGCCCCAGAAGCTTGAGCTTCAAGGCTCCCTGGCATAGCGTGGCCAGCTCTCTCACCTGTCCGGGGTCATGCATCCTCTGCTCCGTAATTGCCGATAACGCGAGATAATTGACGCCGCTATTTCTGGCAATGTCCACCGCGGCAGTCTGCTGCTGTGGCCCCGCGCCTGATTCCAACACCGCTTTTATGCATATGCAGCCCTTCGCGGGCATCATGGCCTCTTCCAAGTCTTTTTTGACCGCCTCGTAATCGCCCTTCGCCAGCAGCGCCATATTCAGCGGGATATCCACCTCGTCGGCACCGTTCTTAACGGCTTCCTTGACCTCGGCATATTTTGCAGCTGTCGCAGACGTGCCGCCCGGCAGTCCAACGGCCGTGCTCACCTTCACATCCGAACCGAACAGCTGCTCTTTCGCGAAAGCCACCAACCACTGGGGTACACACACCGCCGCGAACTTTTTATTCTTCGCCGTCTCGCACATACGCCGCGTATCTTCTGTCGTCACAGCGGGGTTGCTGAACGTAAATTCAATATGCGCCGACAGATCCGTCGGTTTCAGCCCCTTGAACGGCTGCGGATTATTTCCTTGTATTCTCGCGCAAACCTCTTCCGTGATCTGCGCTATCAATGTATCCAGGTCCATTATCTCTCCTCTTTCGTGTCGCCTCGTTGTTTTTTTGTTCGTCCAGCCGACAACAAAATCGCTGTTTCCCGACTGCTTTCAGTCAGGGTAACTGGAACCAGCCAGGCGTTTACTGTTGACCCGGAAGTATGGATTCCACCTCGCCGTGCGGTCGCGGTATCACATGCACACTCAACAGCTCGCCAACACGCTTTGCTGCCACCGCGCCCGCGTCCACCGATGCTTTCACCGCACCCACATCTCCGCGCACCATCACCGTCACCAGTCCGCTACCGATCATCTCTTTGCCGATCAGCTTCACATTGGCAGCCTTCACCATTGCATCCGCCGCTTCAATTGCGCCCACCAAACCCTTGGTCTCCACCATGCCCAATGCTTCTTTTTCCATAAATATCTCCTTTGATATGTGTAGGAATTATTACAGCCTGCCCCAGCACGAACCGGGATGCACCGCTTCCACCCTGCCGACAACAGCGTAATCCACCGTATCTGGACAAACCCCGAAAGCGTACACCGCTTCCCGGCCTGTCATCAGGTACACAAACTCTCCATTGGCGGCATCCACAGTATCGCCCGCCACGACCACACCCATCGGCCTGCTTTTGTCATAGATGCGCACCGCCTTAAGCCGTATGTCCGCCAAAGGCGGCGAAGTCACGGCACATGTAACGGTGCCCAGCACCTCTCCGACATGCACGGCTATTTGCCCTGCGGCAATATTGTCTCAACCTCGCCGTGCGGCCGCGGTATCACATGCACACTGAACAGCTCGCCAACGCGCTTTGCTGCCGCTGCGCCCGCGTCCACCGATGCTTTCACCGCACCCACATCTCCGCGCACCATCACCGTCACCAGTCCGCTGCCGATCTTCTCTTTGCCGACCAGCTTCACATTGGCAGCCTTCACCATTGCATCCGCCGCTTCGATTGCGCCCACCAAACCCTTGGTCTCCACCATGCCCAGCGCCAGTTTCTCCATATCACTTTTCCTCCTGTTGTGTCATTGCTTTACTTAAGGTTTCGCCGGACATTTGCTGCCCGGATACTCGTACGTATACGTTTGTGCCCACCAGCTTGATCGTATCGATGATGCCGACAGCGGTCAGCCTGCCGCCATTTGCCGAGCACAGTATCAGATCGCCTTCAGCTGCCCCGACGGCATCATCCGCCGTAAATGGCAGCCCTGTGAGCTGCCGGATGGATACATCCATCTCATTCACGATGAGCCGCCTGCCCGGCCGGGTGTTATTCTGTGTTTCGGAGGCGTTGATTTTTCCGAGGACACGGGCGACCATCATAGACTCAATGCCTCCGTCACTCATCCTTAAAAGTTCTGATGGAAATGTTTTTGCTTGCGAATTATTTCACAATAGTCATACATATCTTTATTATCATATTACCACTTACCCAACTCATCTGATGACTTGGATTATATATCATTTCCCTACTGAATGCAATCATTTTTTTCTACTCATTGCTTTTTTTATGTGTTCATATCCGCCTATAAAATAAGACCCGAGAGCAGCCATGAATTCATTTAAAATGTTTAGCGGATTTTTAGATGGTTAAAGATTTTAAGGCAACACCGCAGAATTAACTATTTCACACCGTGGACGCAAACGAACTCCACAAAAGTATATAGTTTGTGGAAAACTTGGTCGCACGAGAATCCCTATCAAGCCGACAGGCAGGGTCTGTCA
>JAEZHF010000005.1 GCA_023416745.1 Bacillota bacterium | reverse complement strand
CGCATTTTTCTTGAAGTCTTCATCGTATTTCTTTCTGTATTCTCCCATTTTTCTGCCTCCGATTTCTGCGCATTCTTTCGCTCTTTCCATCTTAGCAGATTGTCTAAAATTCTAACACGCTCCCGTTTTTAACCAACTGCGAATGGGGAATGATATTTGCGAATTATATGAGCAAGCACAGCCCCGATATTCAGGCTATTACGATGGATTTCACGAAAGATATTCAAAACGCGATGGATAATGGTTTGATCCACTATGCCATCGGCCAGCGCGCCTATTCCTGGGGGAGCATGTCGATAGACTTTTTGGATAAGAGTATACACAAAAAGCCGGTTCAAAAGTATGTGGATACAGGTACCTATGAAGTCAATTGTCAGAACATGAACATTTACAGGAGCTTCATAGAATAAGGTAATTACAAAAAGTTGCATTTGATTTACAGGCTGTTCACTTGGGCCGGCAAAGACCATATGGACAGCTTTTTTTATACAGCGCATACGCACCATGGATTGGTGGTAAGCATCGTTATGCCTTTGCTGAAACGCTCAGTTTCCTTCGGGTATAAGACGGGCTCTGAAGCTGATGGCACGCACTGTGCCCAGCTCATCGAATTGTATCTGATACGCTGACTTCACGTAATCGATTCCCACGATCTCGCCCGACCCCATCACGCTATGCACCACCCGGTCGCCCACGGAGAGAGGCTTTTGTGTTGCTGCGGCTTCCATCGCGCGCTCGCTGCTGCCGATGTGCCAGCTGGATTGTGAAACGAGGCTGTCGGGCAGTTCCACGGTGTAATGCAGCAGCTCTTTATCGACATTGAATATGAAGCGGGACGGGTAGCGGTATGAGCCGTCCAGATTGCGCCCCTCTGCTTCGGTGAGATACAGCGCATCTTCAGCGCGCGTAAACGCCACGAAGGCCAGCCGCCGCTCTTCCTCCATCCCCTCCGCAGTGGAAGTCTTCTTGGACGGGAATATGCCCTCCGACAGCCCGCAAATGAACACATGCGGAAACTCCAGCCCCTTGGCGGTGTGCACCGTCATCATCTTCACGGCGTTTTTACCCGAACCGGCGTCGGCGCTGCTCATCATCGCGATGCTGGACAGATAACCCTCCAGCGTCGTCTCCTCGCCACATGATACCTCGTATTCGTGTACGGACTGTTTGAGCTCGGCGAGGTTGTCTAGGCGCTCCTGGCTGCCCTCGGTACGCAGCATCGCCTCATAGCCGCTATGGTCCAGCACCGCACTCAGCAGCTCGGAGACGGGCATGTGCCCAAAGTTTGCGGCAAACCGTTCAACCACGGTCAGCAGCCGTTTCGCTTTGGTGTTTTTGAATATGTCGTCCTCGATGGTCTTCTCCAGCGCAGTATACAACGTGCACTGGTGTGCGGCGGCGTACGATTGAAGGAATGCCATGCGCCGCTCGCCCAAGTTTCGCTTTGGCGTGTTGGCGACGCGCATGAACGACAGGTCGTCCTTGTATGCGATCAGCCGCAAGTAGGACAGTGCATCCTTGATCTCCATGCGGCCGAAGAACTGCACACCGCTGTATATCGTGTAGGGCAGCTGCTCCTTGAGGAATACCTCCTCCAGCGTGCGCGATACAAAATGCGCGCGGTACAGTATCGTGATGTTGCTGAGGGAAACGTCTCCATCGGCCAGCTGCTTGATCTGATCTGCCACCCATTGCGCTTCCGCCTCCGCCGTTTTGGCGTGGTGATAGGTGACAATCTGGCCATCGGGCCGCAGTGCGACGAGGTCCTTTTTGATGCGGCCTTTGTTGTTGCCGATCAGCGAGTTGGCGGCGGCGACGATTTGCGGCGTGGAGCGGTAGTTGTCCATCATCATGATGGTGCGCACATCCGGGAACTCCTTGTCGAAGTCCATGATATATTTCACGCTCGCACCGCGCCATGTGTATATCGTCTGGTCCGGGTCGCCAACGATGAACAGATTTCTGTGGTGATCGCACAGCACCTTCATCAGTCGGTACTGCAGCTCGTCGATGTCCTGATACTCGTCGATCATGATGTATTCCAGCCGCTGCTGCCACTTGAGCCGGATGTCGTCGTTCTCAGTGAATATATGCAACGTATATTTGATCAGGTCGTTGTAGTCCAGCCCAAAGCACTTCTTTTGTTGGTAGAGGTAGCCCCAGAATATGATGTCGTCGGTGGCGGACGAGTCAAGATACTTCTGGTGCAGCTCATCCAGCGGCATCGCAATCATGTATTCGTAGTAGTCGGGGTCGCGGTCGAGCTTGCGCATCTCGATCATATCCCGCGCGTTGGAAAACGTCATGTGGCGCAGCGTGAGGCCGCGCTCCTCGTAGATGATGCGCAGCATCGCGTCAATGTCAGCGTTGTCCAGCACCAGAAAGCTCTTGGGGTATTGCACGGTGTGGCTGTCTTCCTGCAGCACGGTGACGCAGAAGCTGTGGAAAGTGCTGATAAAGCCGGTGTCGTTGTCTCCTGTGAGGCGGCGGATGCGGCGCTTCATCTCATTGGCGGACTTATTGGTAAACGTCACACAAAGAATGCTGGACGGCAGTATGCCCATCTCCTCCACGAGCCAGGCGAAGCGGTGTGACAGCGCGCGCGTTTTGCCGGAGCCTGCCCCCGCAATAACGCGGATGAAGCCTTCGGTGGCGGTGACCGCCTGCCGCTGCGCTTCGTTCAAACCGTTTAGAATATCGCTCATCAGCTCACCGCCTTCTATGTCGTCAGTTCATTATATCATATCATACGGAGCGTAAAACAGGACAGGCCCAGCCTTTAATCATCGCGTCAAGGCAAAAGTTTTATATGACAGTGTTTGAACGATAAAATGTACCACAGCTCCACACGCTTAAGAGCCTCAAATTTCAGTATTACGATTGTCGAATGTTATCAAAGCAGGAACATTAAATCTCGTTTGTTATCGAAAATTGTTATTCACTTTCATATTGACGATTTGCCTGAATTTTGATATATTCGTATTATTGATACGTTAAAAAAACACCTTGAATTACATTTAACTATCCATGCCATTGACAGGTCATGCTGGAGACCCATCGGGCTGGACCAGGAGAATTCCGGGCAGCAGAAACTGATGGAACAAGGACATACTAAAATAAAATGAACGGAGGAGTTTGTATGAAGATCGGTATCGACAGTTATTGCTACCACAGGCTATTTGGTGAAGTCTACGACTTTCAGGAAAAGCCGGAAAAGGTGAAAACAGTGGACGATTTCCTCGATCTGGCGAAGCGGCTGGATGTGGACGGCGTTTCGCTGGAGACGTGTTTTCTGCCCCGCCTGGAGGATGCTTACTTAAAGGATCTTGGCGATAAAATCAAAGCATACGGGTTCGACACGGTGTTTGCATGGGGCCATCCCAACGGACTGGAGAGGGGCCTTAATCCGGCGGCGTTTGAGGAGATGAAGAGCCTGATATACAAGACTCGGCTGCTGGGCACCGACGTCATGCGCATCACCGGGTCTGCGTTCGACTGGCGGCATGAAAATCACCGCGAACATATCGCGCGGCTGGTGCCGATGTATAAGGAAGCGGTCAAGATCGCCGAGGATAACGGTGTGCGGCTGGCGACCGAAAATCACATCGACTATACAGCGGACGAGATGCTGGAGATGATAGAAGCGGTTGGTTCTAAGAATTTCGGCATCAACTTCGACACTGGAAACTTTCTGCGTCTGCTGGACGACCCGATAGCGGGCATGGAGAAGCTTGCTCCGTATGTATTCTCTACGCACATCAAAGACCTCAAAATGCACCCGACAGCAAGGCCGACGGACTGGTATTTCTTCTGCGGTGTGCCGGTGGGCTTTGGCCTGATCGACAACTTCAAGCTGGCGGAGCTGCTTCATAAGGCGGGCTACACCGGCTTTTTAGCGGTGGAGATCGATGCGCCGGCACCCGAATGGCTGGGCATGGAAGAAGAGGCGATCGCGATCAGTGTCAAGAACCTAAAGAAGATCGGCGCTGCGTTCAAATAATTCAGGAGGGCTGCTATGGCTAAAAAAACGCTGAATGTTGCCATGATCGGCGGGGGCTTCATGGGAAAAGCCCACAGCAACGCATGGCTGAAGGTCAATAAGTTTTTCGATACCGACTATGACGTGAATCTCAAGGTTATCGTCGGCAAGAACAACCCGCTTGATGCGTTTGCGAAGAAGTGGGGCTACGAGGAGGTCAGCTACGACTGGCGGGAGACAGTGAAACGTCCGGACATCGATATTGTCGATATCGGCGCGCCTACGTTTGAGCACATGGAGATGGCGGTGGCGGCGGCTGAAGCGGGCAAGCACATCGTCTGTGAGAAGCCGTGTGCGCTGACGTATCACGACTGTCTGAAGATGGCGGAGGCCGCGAAGAAGGCGGGTGTGGTCACGTATCTCAACCACAACTACCGCCGCGTGCCGGCCGTCGCATACGCGAAGCAGCTGGTAGAGGAAGGCCGGCTGGGCACAATATTCCATTGGATCGGCAATTATCTGCAGGATTGGATCATCGACCCCGAATTCCCGCTGACGTGGCACTTGCAAAGCAAATACGCGGGCGGCGGTCCGTTGTACGACCTGTCCAGCCATGCTTATGATCTGGCATGTTTTATCATCGGTGAAGCGAGCGCGGTGACCGCGGTCAACAAGACGTTTGTGACCGAGCGCCCTCTGCCGGGCGCGGGCGCAGCCACTTTCTCGGCGGGCTCCAGGACGGACGCCGCCCAAAAAGCGCCGGTGGATGTGGATGATGCGTCCTTTGCGGTGGTCGAGTTTGAAAACGGCGCGTTGGGCAGCATAAACAGCTCACGCTTTGCGTCAGGCCGTAAGAACCACAACGATTTTGAGGTGTACGGCTCCAAGGGTGCGCTGAAGTTCAATTTCGAGAACATGAACGAGCTGTGGTTCCTCGACTATACACAGCCGCAGGCCGAGCAGGGCTTCCGACGCATACTGTGCACTGAGGGGGTCCACCCGTACGTATCGGCATGGTGGCCGGGCGGGCACATTATCGGTTACGAGCACACGTTTGTTAACGCGTTCTATGACTTCCTGCAGGCGATTGCCGGAAAGGGTCTGCCGCTTAAGCCTGACTTCGAGGACGGAGCGAATATCATCCGTTTTGTGCAGGCGGCTATACTCTCTGGCAAGGAGCAACGACGCGTCACGATCGACGAGATAAAGTAGAGTCTTATGCAGATAAGGACAGGCCAGAGCGGCTTGTCCTTTTTGCGTAAACAAGTATTGGTATACAGCATGGACATTTTGGAGAAGAAAATGGATGCAATCCTGCCTATTTAGGGTTATGGGTATTTAACTTGCTTGTGAATGGTCATTGCAACAGTAAAGAATGATATTCCTGCCGGATAAACGGGTGTAAAAAAGGTCTTCGGCAATAGCCGAAGACCTTCTCTTTTTAAGCTTTTGGCTTATTGATATGCCCAATCCATGAACTGGTCAACGTTTTCTTTCGTGATCAGCGTTGAATCCGCCACATTGTCCTTCTCGATGTTGCCGGTTGCAAGGAACTCTCTGATGATCTCAACAGCCGCTGCACCGATTCTCGGGAAGTAGGAAGCAGTTGCCTTATGGATGGTGTTGTCGGCTTTGATCTCGTTCAGCGCCGTCACTGTGCCGCCCATGCCCGTGATCAGTTTGATATCGGTACGGCCCTGCTGCTCAATGGCAGTCATAGCGCCCGTTGTGGACTCGTCGTCATGCGTGTACACGACGTCGATCTTGTCATGAGCCGCCAGCAGGTCAGACATCGCATTGAAGCCAGCCGTGCTGTTAAATTCGCCGTCACCTTCGCCGATGATCTCAATGTTAGTATAGTTCTTTATCGTATCCGCAAAACCATTGTATCTATCAAGGTCAATGGGGATACCGGTATAGCTTCTCAGGTTGACGAGCTTAATGTCCTCCTGGCCTTCGAAGAACTTGCCGATGTAGTCAGCCGCCATCACGCCGCAGGAATAGTTGTCTTCTGCAACGAAAGAGGTGTACTTATCGGACGCGATGTTTCTGTCGATGATGACCGTCGGGATGCCGGCGTCATAGATCTCTTCCATAATCGTCGTCAGCAGCGTGCCATCGCCCGGCAGGCAGGCAATCACATCATAGCCGCCGTCTTTGAACGTGGCAAGCATGTTCTGCTGGTCGGCGTTGTCGACAGCGTTCTTCACAGTCCACTCGATCTCAGTGTCGCCTGCGATGGCTTCCTGAACGGAAGCGAGCAGAGCGGCCTGCCAGGCGTTGTCCGCCGGGGGCAGAGAAATAGCGACTTTTTTCATTTCAGCGGGCTGCTCGGCCGGCTCTTCAACGGGCGCTTCGGTAGCCACAGGCTCTTCGGCGGGTGCTTCGGTAGCTGCCGGCTCTTCAGTCTTCGGGGCGCTGCAAGCAACCAGTGCGAAGCACAGAAGAAGTGCGAGAGCGCTAATTAGAACTTTCTTCATTTTTCATCCTCCTTGTATTGTGTATAGGTTACTTCATAAACATATATTTTTGTTTATGAAACTCAATTCTTGTCACGCGCCTGCAGTAGCACGGCAATCATGATGACGGCACCCTTGATTGCGCCTGTCAGGTAAGTCGATACATCCAGCTGGATCATCATGTTGTTTACGAAGAACAGTATGATAGCGCCGATAACGGTACCGTAAATAGCGCCGCGTCCGCCTGCAAGTGATGTACCGCCCACCAGTACTGCGGTGATCGCGTCGAATTCATACCCTGAACCTGTTGTCGTAGATGAGACAGCGACCATTCTGGAGATTTCAATTGTACCGGCGATGCCGACGCATATACCGGCAATGATGTATGTCCATACCTTGATTCTGTCCACTTTGATACCGGAATATTTAGCCGCGAGATCGTTGCATCCCACCGCAAACACAAACGTTCCGAATTTTGTTTTCGTGAGCAGTATCGTCAGTATGATAGCAACCACGATCATAATGATGAAAGGCGTGGGTATTGTAATGATGTTGCCGTTGCCAATGGATTTAAAGAACGTATCCTGATTATTGCCCGTGACCGTTGCGCCATTGCCAAGATACATCGTGATGGAACGCGCGATGATGCCAACGGCCAGAGTGACAATAAACGGTGGCACCTTGATTTTAGTTGTAATGATACCATTGATGAATCCAAAGACAGCAGTTACGGCAACACAGGCGAGAATCGCTAAGAACAGCGGTGTTCCGTTCCCCTGCAGGAATACCAATACCATTCCTGCTGTGGCCATTACGGGTCCGCTTGATAGGTCGATACCGCCTGAAATGATGACGAAAGTCATGCCCAGTGCGATGATACCGACGGTGGACGAATTCCTAAGAATCGTGGTGACGTTGTTCCAGGATGCAAATTTGCCGTTGGTAAGGAATGTACAGATCAAGAATAGTATGGCGAACACAAAAACGATGCTGTACTTGGACCAGATCTGCTTAGAGGCAATCCAATATTTGTTGTTAACCTTCTCATTGTTCATATCATTTCCTCCAAATCATTAACACGCATTTGTTGCATACGACATAATTTTCTCTTCTGTTCTGTCGTTGTGCGTAAGCTCGCCTTTTATCGCTCCTTCGTGCATAACGATGACGCGCTGGCAAATGTTGAGCACTTCCGTCAGATCCGATGAAACCACGATGATTGTTTTGCCGCTCTGAGAAAGCTCATGAATAATCCTATATATTTCTTCCCGCGCACCCACGTCGATGCCCCGGGTGGGTTCGTCAAGAATCAAAATATCAGAATCGACCAGCAGCCATTTTGCCAATACTATTTTTTGCTGGTTACCGCCTGACAGGTTGCTGACCAATTGTGTCTGGCTAGCACACCGGATGTTCAGCTGCTTGATCATATCCGCGGTGTTGGCCTTTTGCTTTAGGGTACTATTGAAGAAACCCTTGTTCTTCACTTGGTCTATCAGATTTATATTTTCACGAATGTTTCGCCTGATAACCACACCCGATTTCTGACGGTCCTCGGTTACAAAGCCGATACTTTTCTTGATGGCGTTGACAGGAACTTTATTGACGATTTGCTTACCGTTGAGATAGATTTCGCCGCTCTTCGGTTTGCGTATGCCAAATATGAATTCCATCAGCTCGGAGCGCCCGGAACCAACGAGCCCAGAGAAACCCAATATTTCACCGCGGGCCACTTTAAAGCTGACATCTTTCAGCAAAGCATCCGTAACATTGCGCACTTCCAGTATGATATCGTTGCTATCGCCTGTAAAATCGGTTGCCTTAGAAACGCTGACTTCGCGACCCACCATATAGTTGGCTATCTGTTGTTCGGAGACTTCTGATACAGGCTTCGTCACGATGAACATGCCGTCGCGCAGTACGGTAACACGGTCGCAAACCTCTTTAATCTCCTTGAGACGGTGCGAGATATAGATGATGCCGATGCCTTCCTTTGCCAGCTTGCGGATAAGGTCGAACAGTATGTCTGTTTCTCTTTGCGTCAGCATCGCGGTCGGTTCGTCCATAATCAGTACCTTGACGTTGAACGAGATAGCTTTTGCGATCTCGACCATTTGCTTCTGTGCCGTTTTGAGGGCACTGACCATATCCGTGGGACTGATACTGTCCTGACCGAGCGAGATCAGCAGCTTTTTGGCTTCCGCGTTCATTTTCCTGAAGTTGATCAGTCCGTTTTTGTTCACAGGCTCACGCGTTAAAAAAATGTTCTGTGCAACAGTCAGATGCTCCATCAAGTTCAGCTCCTGATGGATCATGGAAACGCCTCTCTTTTGCAGGTCGAGCGTCTGCAAATGAGCAGGCAGGTGTTCGCCGTCCAGTATAATCTCACCTTCGTCGCTTTTGTAAATCGCGGCAAGAATCTTCATCAGTGTAGACTTTCCTGCACCGTTTTCACCGCAAAGAGCAACAACTTCGCCACGGTCCAAACTGAAGCCAACCTGCGACAGCACCTTGACACCGTAAAAGCTTTTTGAGATATTTCTCATCTCTAATAAATTAGCCATTGCTTCTCTTTTAGTTCCTCCCGTTACAATTAATGCCCAAGTTACAGATCTTCACACAGCTCGATGACGACACCGTTCGGATCCTTAAAAAGCAGAACTTTCTTACCGAGGTGTTCCAGCGAGCACAGCGGCACTGTAAATTCAACCTTGTGAGTTTTGAGGTGCTCATTCCATTCCTCGATGCCGGTAACGCTCAGGCAAAAGTGCGCGGCGCCCGATGCATTTCCCGGGCACTCGTGATAATCGATCACCTTTTCATGGTCGAACAATTCGATCGCGCTGTAGTCGTTGACTTTCATATAGACCAACACGCTATCGCCGTTGGGAATACGCTTTGTTTCCGTCAGCCCCAGCACTTGCGAATAAAACCTGACGGATTCGTTTATATCCACCGTATTGACGGCGATATGGTCGAACGCATGCAATTTCATAGAGTGTTACCTTCCTGATGCCATTTTGTCGCCCGTTTGCGCCAGCCAACCCGCGATATAGCGTGACATCGCATAGTGCGGGCGATAGAGGGCGGCGTTGGCTTTGTCGGGTTTTTCAATGCTCTGGAGCTGATGTGCTTTATCAATGGCTGTATAGTCTGTCCAAAGACCCAGACCGAATGCTGCGAGCGCTGCTGCGCCCAATGATGCGGCATTCTGATCCACACTAGTCTTGACCATATTTCTGTCAAATATGTCTGCGAACATCTGACGCCAGTAGGGGCTTTTCGCACCGCCGCCCACCATCAGCAACTCAGGGACGGAAACGCCGCAGCTTTCCAGCACGGTCATTGCGTACCACAGGTTGTATGTAATGCCTTCCAGCGCCGCGCGCACCATGTCGTTGCGGTTGTGCGATAACTGGAGGCCGATATAACCGCCCACGATGCCGGGGCTCTCCTCAATCATCGCACCGCCTGCAAGGCTTGGGTTGAACTGAAGGTTACTGGCGCCCACAGGAGACAGCGCCGCCATCTCGTTCATTGCAATATAAGCATCGGGGATGAGCCCCGCTTTTTCCTGCTCAACAAGATCGGAGCACAGCACGTCGCGCACCCAGCGGAAGCTGGAACCGGCCGCGAATATGCTGGTAGCCGATGCATACATGCCGTCAATCACGTGTGCGAATATAAACGGCTTTTTCTCCGCATCCACCAGCGGCTTATCGCTGACAACAGCGATCCACGAGGACGAACCCAGCGATATGTAGGCTCGGCCGTTCTCGATGCCGCGCGCGCCCAGCGCCATGCACGAATTGTCCACACCGCCCGCGACTACTTTGACGTCGGGGGAGAGGCCGAGCTCGGCCGCCGCCTGCGGTGTCAAACTGCCGATCACATCGTGAGAGCGTACAATTTCCGGGAACAGGTCCCGGCGAACGCCGGAAGCTGTTATATAATCCTCGTCGTAGCTGTTTTTCAGCAGATCGTAGACACCGCTGCCCGACGCATAGGAATGGTCGGTACACATCACGCCTGTCAGACGCAGATTGCAGTAATCTTTGGAGCCAAGTATCTTAAACGCATTGGCGTACAGCTCTGGTTCGTTGTCCCGATACCACATCATTTTGAATACGGAGTAGCATTCGGCGGGGAAGCCGTTGCCCGTTCTTGAGTACCATTCAGCATATGGAACTTTCGAGAAAAACGCCTTAGCCTGCTGCTTTGAGCGCGTATCACTCCATATGGGCGTCATGCTGCGCAGCAGATTGCCGTTTTTATCTACCGGCACAACACCCAGGGAATGGCCGGAGATGGACAGAGCCACGACTCTCTTGGAATCAATACCGCTCTTTTTGAGAAGCAGCTGCGTTGTGCTGCATATACCGTCGTACCAAACGTCAGGAGCCTGCTCATGAAAGTCGCTCCCTGTGTATACCACGTCGTATTGGTTGAACGTATCGCAAAGGGAGTGGCCGTCAAGGTCAAATAAAGACGCTTTGATGCCGCCTGTACCCAAATCGTATGCGATGATCATATCCTTGTTGTGCATATGCCATTTACCCCTGGTTATAGCTTTCCACGATAGACAGTGCAGATGCAATGTTGATGCCAAATCGTTCCACGCCGAGAGCCAACAGGGCATCGAACTCTTCGCGGGTGCGCACACCGCCCGCGGCCTTTACCTGCACCTTGCCGCGGGTCAGATCCTTGATGCGCGCGATGCGCTCTAAGTTGGCGTCACCCGGTACCCAGCCGGTGCCAGTCTTTAAAAAGTGCGCACCGCTGTCCGCGACGATGCTGCATACGTCCGCAAGCTCACTGTCTCCAAGGCAGTTCAGCTCGATAATCACCTTGATCAGTATGTTTTCCGGAGCCAGCCGGATGATCTGTTTGAGTTCGTCGCTGACATAGCCGAATTCGCGGTTTTTGAACCTACCAACGTTCATAACGATGTCCATTTCTTCGACACCGTCCGCAATAAGCTGCTCAGCTTCCAGCATTTTAATTTGGGTTTTGTGCCCGCCGCCAGGAAAGCCCACAGGCGCTCCAACCCGTATATCCGGATCATCTTTAAGCATATCACTGACTGTTTTGGTCCAGCAGGGCAGTGTATGTACATTAATGAAACGATAACGGCGGGCGATGGCCACCATATCAGTGATGTCGGAAAGGGAATGATGGGTTCTTACAGCGCTGATATCAATCAGTCTGGCTGCTTGTGTTGCTGTCATTATTATTAATCCTCACATGAAAATATGACACGTTCCAATTGATATTCTATATTGTGTTTCAAACAAATGCAACAGTTTTTTTGAAAAATTGATTTTCGAATGAGGAGTCATAGTGGGGTTGAGCGATGGCAAAGGGGACACAGACATGAAAACCCCCTTATTATGAGGTTTTTCAACCAAAATGTCGAGCTGCATCCCTGGAACTTAGATAATTTTTGACTATGTAAATTACAAAAAACCATTTAGACTAACAGACAGTATTTTTAATATTTTTATTTTGAACGGTTCCAAAAGCAATCATGTCATTATTTGATGGAAATTATATAATTTTATGACTTGTAAAACAATATTGGCATGATATGATTGTGTATAGGGCTTGGAAACAGATGTATATTATAATAATTTATTAATTCAGATATGAATGGGGTATATGGAATGGCCACAATGAAGGATGTCGCACGACTGGCAGGTGTGTCTCACGGTACGGTTTCCAATGTGCTGAACGGGTCAAAATCGGTCAGCAGCGACAAAATAAGGCGGGTGGAACAGGCGGTTGCCGAGCTGGGCTATAAACCCAATGCGCTGGCAAGGAACCTGAAGACCAACAGGACAGGTCATATCGAAGTGGTGCTGCCGGACATCGAGAACGCGGCTTATGCGAGAATATACGAAGAGATAGACAGATATGCCGCTGGAAAAGGGTATGAAGCCTACTTGCGCGTCTGTGCGGATGTGCCCGGACGAGAGTGTGATATACTGGAGCGTGCGCAGATGATGGGCACCGACGGAGTCATATTGCTGACTTGCCAGCCCGGAAACACCGAATTTTTCAACAAGCTTATTGATGGCGGAATGCCCATCGTGTTTATTCATCGCAAGGTGACCGGATACCGCATGAACAACGTCGATATGGATGTGCGTGCTGCTGTGATGGCGCATATACTGGAACAGATTGAAACAGGCTGCCAGCGGATTGCGATCGTGGCGGGTCCACAGGAGTATTCCTTTGAACTGGAATGCGTGGATGCATATTTTAACGCCATGAGAAGAGCAAGAAAGAATGTTGATGCACGCTATGTGGAGACTGTCAATAGCAATAAGGAGAGCGCGATGCGCGCCGCCATCCGTCTGATGGAGTTGGAAAACCCGCCTCAGCTGATATATACCACGGATAGGGTGCTCAGCGAGGGAGTGGCATGCGCGCTCAACATCGGCACCAAGCCGCGGGGCGCAAAAACAAGGTTGATTACGCTGGATGCCGAGGAATGGACCAAGGTCAAAAGCGACAAGGATCCTATACTCCCGCTGCCATATGCGCAGATGGCCATGGAAGCGTTTAGCATGCTTGATGAAATCGTCTGCAGCAGCGATGCGCGGGGCGGACGAAATATATCGGTGCCCTGCACCAAGCGGCACGGTCTGGCCGCAGCTCGCTGTCACGATATCGGGGCTTTCCGAAAGATACGGATTCTGACGCAGGATTCGCCGTCCAGCCATACGATAAAATCGCTGGCGGCTGATTTCAAGCGCAGTACAGGGATCGATGTTGACATCAGGCAGGTTCCTTATAACCGGCTTCTCAAAGAAATACACAATGGCATATCGTCGGGTGAGTATGATGTTATTTCTATTGACATGCCTTGGATGAAGGAATTGATACTGGGCGGATACGTTCAGGATCTGACGGAATTCTATCCGGATCAGCAGGCGCTGGAGAGTATGTTTTCGGATGATGTGCTGCGCGAACACTGCTTTTTTGGCGACAGGCTCTATGCGCTGCCGTTCAGCCATACCGTGCAGCTGTTTTATTACCGGAAGGACCTTTTTGATCAGATTAAAAACAAGCGGCTCTTTTTTGAACGCAATAAAAAAGAACTAAAAGTGCCAACGACCTGGGAAGAATACAAAAGTGTAGCCAAGTTCTTCACACGGAAGTACAATCTGGAATCGGAAACGCTCTACGGCACGACGCTGGGCGCGATGAATGCCTCCGGAGCGGTCTGCGAGTTTTTGCCGCGGCTTTGGGCGGAAGGAGGCAGTGTGTTTGAAAACGGCAAGGCTGTGATTGACAGTGATGCGTGTGTGAAGGCGCTGACGGAATACATTGAATGTTTCGGTTATGCCCATCCTGAGTCGCCTGCACATTGGTGGGACGAACAGGTGGAGATATTCGCACGGGGAGACGCGGCGATGATGGCGATGTATTCGGACCATGCAACACCGCTCGAGGATCGCAGCATATCAAATGTGGTGGGCAAGGTAGGCTGTACGCTGCTGCCGGGACGTACCAGCGTACTGGGCGGATGGTCGGTCGGCGTGAGCGCCAATTCCGATAAAAAGAGTGATGCGTTTGAATTTTTGAAATGGACCGCTTCAGAATCATTGATGATACCCAATGCGATGCTGGGACGTATCGTGCCTTACCGGTCAGTGTTTGAAAGCAGTGAGCTGCACAATTTATATCCGTGGTATCGTACGGTTCCTGATGCGTTTGCGTGTACCAAACGCCGTGCTATTCCCCGTAATTCCAAGGGAGAAAGCGTATCTGAAGCTGTTTTTGAGCAGATCATAGGCGATGCCGTGCATGCGGCGCTTGAGAAAAGGGTGTCGCCACGAGAGGCACTCAAGGCGGCGGCAAGGAAATTAAACGATGCGATAAAATGACTTGACAATTATTATTGACACGTTCAAAAAAATGAATTATGATACTGGCATGAAGGGAAATCGGCTTCATGCCTTTTTTTACTCGATGCAATTCTATAGCGTGTAACTGCACTATAAGCCTGATTTCATGCGTGAGTATTGCAGAGTGGGCGATTATTTCTCAAACAAAAGAAACTATTAATGAAAGAAGGAATGTTTATGGATCGTTACAAGGATGTTTTGCTCAGCCCGATCAAAATCGGAAACAGGGAATGCAAGAACAGATTTTTCATTCAGGCCATGGAATGCACTGATGCGGATGATGACGGTAACCCGACCGGTCTGACCGTTGAACGCTATTCCAATCTGTTCAAAGGCGAGGCAGGCATGGTGACGCTGGAAGCCATTACGGTGACGGATGAAAGCCGCAGCCGTTTGAACCAGCTGGCCATTATGCCTAAGAATGCCAAGCCCCTTGCAAAATTCGTTGGGGATTTGAAGAAAATCAACCCGGATACTCTGTTTGTATTTCAGCTGACACATTCGGGCGAGCTCAGCAATCCGGAGTTCTCGCGCCGTGTAACGGTAAAACCGCTGCCCGGCTTCGGCGGCGATGTATTGACCGAAGAAGAAGTGGACGAAATCATGGATCGGTTTGTGCTGGCAGCACGCATCGCGTATGATGCGGGCGCGGACGGCATAGACTTAAAGCTGTGCCATGGCTACCTTGGTTCGCAGATTCTGCGCCCGTACAATGACCGTCAGTGGAAATATGGCGGTTCGTGGGAGAACAGACGCCGCTTTGCGTTTGACCTTTATGAGCGCATCAGCAAGGAGATAAGCGACAAGAACTTCCTGATCGGCTCTAAGATATCCGCGTGGGAAGGTTTCCCCGGCGGTTTTGGTACCGAAGGCCCTGATTCCCCGATCATTGACCTCACTGAACCGCTGGATCTCATTCGCGGTCTGGAGGAGCGCGGCGCGCAATATTTCGTGCAGTCCGGCGGCAGCCCGTCCATCACGGTTAACATCACGCAGGCGGACAAGCATGCGCCTTACTTCGCATATCTGCACCCCACTTGGGCCAAGGAGTTCAAGAAAGCGGCCAAAACCGCAGCGATCATCGGTTCCAACTACTCGGTTTTCAGAAACGGTAAAAACGGCTGCCTTGCGGCGGAGCAGGAAAAGAATTCGATGTTCTTCTACGGTTCCAAGTTCATCGAAGAAGGCAAAGTGGATATGATCGCTCTTGGCCGCCAGTCCTACGCCGACCCGCTGCTTCCGCTCAAGTTGCGTGAGGGCCGCGACAAGGAGATTAAATGGTGCACCATCTGTGACAACTGCCTGGAGCTGCTCATCCGTCAGCGGGAGATCGGCTGCTGCACGTACAACAAGCACTACACTGATGTGCTCGTGAAGACAAGAAAAGAGTTCGGGCCTCTGCGCACGATGCATACTTGATTTTATTAAGGAGATAAGAGGAGGAAGCTTATATGAAACTAGGTTTTTTTGCGGCGAACTATGCACATCTCTCGCTGGAAGAAGTCGCCAAAATCATGGTGGCGCACGGCTATGAGATGATGGAAATTCCGGCGTACAGCGGTTGTGAGCAGTTCAGCTGCGACGAGATGCTCAAGCCTGGCAAAGCGGCTGAGCTGAGGAAGATGCTGGCTGGCTACGGCATCGAGATTTCCGGCCTGTCCAACCACGCGGATTCGCTGTTGATCTTGGGGCCGCACACCGAGGATACCGATAAGCTGTGCCCCGGCACCAAGGAAGAAAAGGTGAAATACGGCATCGAGAACCTGCTGAAAACGGCGCAGGCCGCAAACGCGTTGGAAGTGCCTGTTGTCAACGGTTTCACGGGTGTCACAAACTGGGGCCGATACTTCCCGTTCCCGAGCGCGGATGGCTGGGATAAGATGGAGAAGGAATTTGCGGAAGTGTTTGCGCCCATTATGCACCGCTTCAAGGAATACGGCGTGAAGTTTGCCGTGGAGCCGCATCCCAACAACATGATTTATGACATCCACACGGCGAAGCGCGCGATCGACCTGCTGGACGGGCATCCGAACTTTGGCTTCAATCTGGATCCTGCCAATCTTATCTATCTGGGCCTGCGCGTGGAAAACTTCATCGACGAGCTGGGCAGCCGCATTTTCCATGTGCATGCCAAGGACGGCGAGATCGTGGAGCACAACATACAGCGCGGCGGCATACTGATGCAGGGCGACTGGCTGCGTCTGGATCGCGCGTTCCGGTTCCGCATACCCGGCTGGGGCAGCGTGCCGTGGAAGAAGGTCATCACAGAATTGTCGATGGTGGGCTACGACTACGTGCTGAGCTACGAGCATGAAGACGTGACGATGAGTGTAGGCGATGGTGTAGAGAAGGTGGCACCGTACCTCAAGCCGCTGATCATCAAGGCGCCTTATGAAGGCCGCCGTGACAAGATATTCAATAATCCGAGAGACTGATACAGAACAAATAAAAGGGAGGTATATTATGGCTGGCATGATGAAAGCCCAGGTTGTGAAGGCACCTTATCAGATGGAATATACGGAAATTCCGATCCCCGAGATCAATGACGACGAAGTGCTCATCAAAATCAAGGTTTGCGGTATCTGCGGCTCCGACTGGAGCATTTATACCGGCAAATACGCGGCTGACAAGCTGCCGATGATCACCGGACACGAGTTCTGGGGTGTGGTTGATAAAGTGGGCAAGAATGCGAAAGGCCTTAAAGTGGGCGACCGCGTAGCGGCCGACATCTGCCTAACCTGCGGCACCTGTTATTTCTGCCGCCGGGGCGACGGCCTGCTGTGCGAGACGTTTACACAGCTCGGCATCCACACGGACGGAGGATTTGCCGAGTACGTGAAGGCACCGTGGAAGAATTGCTACAAGCTGCCCGATGAGATGGACGATTACACCGCTGCGTTTGTGGAACCGCTGACCGCGGTGATTCACGCCGCGCAGCGCATGGACGCAAAATTGGGTTCCTCCGTCGCAGTTATCGGCTGCGGCTTGGGGATTCTGCATGGCGCACTGGCGAAGGCACGTGCGTGCGCTCCCGTTATCGTGATCGGTGACGACCCTGCACGCCTGGAAACAGCGAAGAAAATGGGCGCGGACATCACCATCAACATCAAGGAAACGCCGGATGTGGTAGCGGAAGTGAAGCGTCTGACGGGCGGCGTCGGCGTGGACTACGTGATCGAAGCGGTGGGCTCCACGGCGACCTACGAGCAGGCGGTCCAGATGCTGCGCCGCGGCGGCAAGGTGGAAGCGTTCGGTATTGCGGCGCAGGGTCAGAAGGCCGCGTTGGAACCGTACGAATTCGTGCTGGGCGAGAAGAAGGTGAGCGGCTCGTGCGCCGGTATCGGCAACAACTGGGGCGAGGCCATCACGCTGCTCAAGTACGGTATCATTGATCCCAGCCCCATGTTCTCGATGGCGGTGCCGCTGGCCGAGCTGGAGACGGCGCTCAAGGAGATCAGAGAGCAGAACAGCCTCGTGAAGGTGTTTGTCTGCCCCGAGCTGACCAAGCGCGTTTACTTCTAATCGAACTTTAGGCGGGAGGCTGCTTCGAAAACGGGCGGCCTCCTTATGTCATTCTTACTCAGCAGGAAATCTGTGGTTTTGTGCAAACTTAGGGGGACTCCTCGCTGCGTTCGGATGACAGTATAGCGGTTATTGAAATAGGAGGAAATGCGTAGCATTTCCTTAGAGGGATGCTTAAGGGGCGTGCCCCTTAAGCATCCCATAATATCTTAGGGGTAATAGATGATACTGACGGTCACGTTGAATCCCGCCATGGACAGACTGATGTTTGTTGACGGGTTTAAGTTTAATGTAACAAACAGGATATACCAAAGGGAGAATTGCGTGGGCGGCAAGGGCACGCATGTGTCCGCCAACCTCGCTTGCCTTGAGGAGCCCAGCATCGCGACGGGTATTGCGATGGGGCCGACCGGAAGGCAGATCATAGAGAGCCTGCAAGCCTTGGGTGTGCAATGTGATTTTGTGTTCTCCGAGCAGGGGGATTCGCGTACGAATTACGTACTGCTGGACGGAAAATCAAGTACGCTGATCTGCGAAAAAGGCCCGGAGCTGCCGGACGATGTAATGGATGAGTTCGCAGCGCGGTACGACAAGCTGACGGACAGCGCGGACTATGTAATTATTTCGGGAGATGCATCCAACTTTGCGTTTGGCGAAGGCTTCTCGCTGCAGGACAGGATGCTGGATGTTGCCCGGGAAAAGTATGTGCGAGTGGTGCTGGACAGTGCGGGGGCGTCACTGGCAACCGGCGTAAAGAGAAAGCCGTATCTGATCAAGCCCAACGTGGAGGAACTGGCCGAACTGACCTGCATGCCGACGGACAGCGACGATCAGATCATGGCGGCAATCGGCAGTCTGGACGAATACGGTATTGAAATCATTGCGGTGTCGATGGGAAGCTGCGGCAGTATCGTCAAATATGGCGATGAATACTACCGCGCGGGCATTGCAAGGGTGGAGGCGCAGAATACGGTGGGGTGCGGAGACGCTTACTTGAGCGGGCTTGTGTACGCGATCAAGCATGGCTATGCGGCCCTGCCCGCCTTGGCGCTGGCGGCGGCATGCGGCGGCGCGGCGGCGATGAGCCCGCTGTCTGTGGGTTTCGATAAGGACACGGCGCTGTCGCTGAAGGACAAAATTGAAATAACGAAACTGGAGAGATAAATGCAATACATGGAAGAACGCAGGAAACTCCTGCAAATCGTAAGCGACCTTTGGGAACGTCGGCTGACCAATGCTGCGGGCGGCAACTGCGCGATGCGTGTGGACGACAACCGCGTGCTGGTATCGCCGTCAATGATGAGCGAGCACAAGCACTGCCGCATCGGCATTGAAGAGCCGCTGCTGATAGACTACGACTGCAACATTCTCGAAGGAACGGGTGCGTTTTCCCGCGAGGGCCGGATGCACGCCCTGATACTAAAGAACATACCCGAGGTGGGCGGCGTGATCCATGCCCATCCGTTCTATACGATGGTGTATGTGGCCGCGTGCAAACCGATACCGCAGGTGACGGAAGCCACATTGAAGATGGGCGAGACGGGGCTGATACATCAAGCTAAGGCATACAGCATGGAACTCGCTGAGAACGCGTACGAATATTTCATGCCCAAGCGCGAGCAGCTGAAAATAACGGGGCTTTGCGGCCTGCTGCCATATCACGGCACCGTGGCAGTGGGCAAACACATCGAACAGGCGTTTTCCGTCGTGGAGCGCGTTGAAGGCGACGCGGTCTGCAATCTGCTGGGAAAACTGATCTGACGGAGATATGAGCAAAAGAAGCGTCATCGTCTGTGATATCGGCGGGTCCAGCGCGCGTGTTTTCGGTGCTTCTCTGGAGGCTGGAAAACTAGCGCTGGATGTGCTGCACAGATTTACAAATAAGCCGATTTCCATAGGCCCTAGTTTATACTGGGACATATTCGCGCTTTACGAGGGAGTCACTTCCGGCATCGCCGCGGCGGGGAAGGGATTTGAGTCCATCGGCATTGACGCGTTTAGCAACGACTTTTTGCTGCTGGACAAAACGGGAGCGATGATTGAACCGCCGCACACCTACCGCGATGCGCGCACGGTGGGCCTGGTGGAGGTGATGGACGGTTATATCCCACGGGATGAGCTGTACCGCCGGACGGGGCTGCAGTTCAACCGCATGAATTCGCTGTATCAGTGGCTGTCGCTGGCCAAGGACAGGCCGGAGATTTTGGCGGCGGCGGATAAGGCGCTGTTCATCCCGGATGCGCTGATCTATTTCCTGAGCGGTGAGAAGCTGACCGAATACACGGTGGCCAGCGTTTCCCAGGGCTATAACCCGACGAAGGGCGGCTGGGACACATCGCTGCTGGACAGCATCGGTTTCCCGTCCAGGCTGTTGACAGACATCGTGCAGCCCGGCGTGAAGGTGGGGATGCTGTCCCGCCGGATATGTGGTGATCTGGGAGTGGGCGGGCTGGCGCTGACCACGGTCGGTGAGCACGACACCGCGTCGGCGGTGGCCGCCGTGCCGACGCTGGCTCCAAGGTTTGCCTATATCAGCAGCGGTACGTGGTCCATCGTGGGAACAGAAATTCCGAGCCCGCTGATCAATGACAGAAGCTGCTGCCACGGCCTCGCGAATGAAGGCGGGGTGGGCGGGCGTATCCGGTTGCTAAAAAACGTGATGGGGCTGTGGATACTGCAGGAATGCCGCCGTTACTGGCAGCAGCGTGGCTGCGGCAGAGATTTTGCCGAATTGGTTGAGCTGGCTGCAGCTTCTGACTGGGAATCCGGTTTGTTTGACCCGGATGATGAACTGTTCTATCAGCCGGGGCCCATGCCGGAATTGATTGCGTCGTGCTTTGAAACACGCGGCAAGAAGGCACCGAGGGAGATGGGCGACGTGGTGCGCTGCGTGCTCCTAAGCCTCGCCTGCAAATACCGCTGCGTACTGGAGTGCATCGAGTATGCCTGCGGGTATGAGCTGCCGGTGATCCATATCGTGGGCGGCGGTTCGTCCAACGTACTGCTGAACCAGTTCACGGCCAACATCACCGGCAAGCCGGTGTACGCGGGGCCGGCAGAAGCGACGGCGCTGGGGAACGCCATGGTGCAGTATATCGCCCTCGGAGAGTTTGCCTCTCTGGACGAAGCGAGAAGTGCGGTGGTCCGCTCAGTGGACGTGGTGGAATTCCTGCCCGATAAGGCGGAAAAATGGAACGAGATTTATCTTACGTATCGGGGTGAAATGCATCTGCTGCCCGTGGAATAACGGGAGAGCCAATTGAACCCTGCCGTATATAGAGTATGTAGGAGGCTAACCCATGAAAGTTAGATTGTTGCCGTTATACTTTACAGAGAGAAATGAGCGTGAAACAGGCGAATACGGCGAGCAGATGGCGAGATTGCGCGAGTTCTACGGAGACGTGGCTGAGTTTCTGCCCGAACAGCCGGTGGGCACGCCTGTGCCCAAAGACGCGGATGCCATCGTGTTCCCGCAGATGATATTTGCAGCTTTCCGGCACGACGACCAACTGAAATCAATTCATCTTCCCATGGTGGTGCTGACGTCCCGTTTTGGCACTGTGGAGATGTGGGACTGGGAGATCGTGACCTATCTGCGTGACCTCGGTCTGACTGTATTCTCCCCGTACAGCATTGAAATGGCCAAGACGGTGCTGCGGGCACTGGGTGTAAAGCGTAGCCTGAAGGAAGGTGCGAAGTTTCTGATGTTTCAGGACAGCCCCGGCGAAGGCATGCAGGCGGGCATATTCAAACGTTTTTACTGGTGGGAGAAGCAGAGCACGGATACAATGGAAGAGACGTTTGGCTGCGAGCTGATATACCGCAGCTGGAAGGAGCTGTGCGAGAATGCGCGCAACATCTCTGACGATGAAGCGCGTCGGGTGAGTGCGGACTGGAACATTGAGCAGGAGGGTGTTTCCGAGAGCTGCTTCTTAAAAGCTGTCAAAATATATGTTGCGGTAAAGCGCGTGATTGGTGAGATCGGCGGCGTAGCGGGCGTGGGCTCCAACTGCCTCAACGAATCCTTCTACTGCGACACCACGCCGTGCCTCGCGTGGAATATGCTGTTTGAGCGCGACAATATCATATACGCCTGCGAGGGTGACACGCTGACGCTGTTGTCCACTTACATACTCTACCGGTCGATGGAAAAGCCGGTGATGATGACCAACCTGTATCCTTTCCTGGTGGGCATGGCGGCACTGGCGCACGAGAAGATCGATAAGTTCCCGGATATCGACGACCCGGACAACCACGCACTGGGGGTGCACTGCGGCTATTTCGGCCTCACATCCCGCCCGTTCTGCGACAAGTGGGTACTGCGTCCTAAGGTGCTGGGCATCGTGAACGACGATGCCATCATGGTGGATGCGCAGCTGCCAAAGGGGCCGGTGACGCTGGCGAAGATATACCCCGGCTTTAAGAAACTCAGCATCATCAAGGCGGATATCGAGGACTACGTTCAGTATCCGGGCTCCGACTGCCGGAACGGTGCGCTGATTCGTTATGCAGATGGCCACAAGGTGATGGACGCACTTTGCTCGCACCACTCGCTGATTGTGTCGGGAGACGTGGCGCCGCAGCTTAGGCAGCTGGCACGCGTGTTCGGTTGGGAGACTACAGAGCTATAATTGTGTCTTGAGATCGCTAAAGACGTTTAAATAATCAGCAATTGTTTTTGGTGTGGCAGGTTCATATTAATTTCTGTGCCGGTCACATTGATTTCCTCCATCATATTCCTTGATGTCTGAGCTCCGATATGCCCTGGGGCTCTTTTTTTCTGTGAAGTCCGTTTTGTTGAGGCGTATGTGTGCGGGCCGGTGCATGAATTTGACAACCGCACGTTTTTCGGCTATAATAAATAAATAATATTGGTTGAGTTCATGGCTTGGCATAATTACTGCATGTTTAGCGAAAACTTCGATATATTGGGTGGACGCTTTTTTTATTTGACAGAACCAGGTGACGGGCAAACAGCCGGAAAGGAGGAGGCCGATGAATCAAAGATGCGCTTCCAAGACAGGACGGAATTTTATACGGATATTACTGCACAGCGGGACTGCCAACAATCCCCTAGGCGATGAAGAACTGGCAATATTCTGCCGGTGCAACAATGAACAACCGTCTGTTGATGATGTTGATTTGCGCCAACTGCTCCATTGGGTTAACACGAATCCGGATTGCAAAAGAAACCAAAGCAACGAGCGCTATCGGCTGTCCAGACAGTCTGATGCAGTGTCCGTGATATTTCTGAGCGACAGGGAAATACAGTCGTGCGTGGGCGCGAATCGCGTTTTCCCCATGTAGGAAGCGGGATGCCTTAAAATCAGGAAAGAGTAGAAAAACTCAGGCGGCGGCCACAGTACGGCTCAAGAAAATGGTACGGCTAAAGGAGAGGTAACCTCTCCTTTTTTATGCGGGATTCACAATAATAGCGTGCTGTGGATGGATAGTATCAGAGATGCAAGATGTTGCGGCAGCGGTCTTTAAGAATAATTGAAAAGCTGTGCTTGTTCAGCATCATGCAGGAGAGTATAATGAAGTATAAATATGGCTATAGTGATAAAAGACAGGAGCGGGATAAGTGTATGGAAGATAAAAGAATAGCGGTATTGATTGATGCGGACAATGTGTCCGATAAATATGTCAAACCAATATTGGATGAGATAGCCAATCACGGTACACCCACCTACAAACGCATATACGGCGACTGGACCAAGCCGCAGCTGGCCTCATGGAAGAGTGTGCTGCTGTCCAACTCTATCATACCGATACAGCAGTACAGCTATACCACCGGCAAGAATGCAACGGATGCCGCGCTGATCATTGACGCGATGGACATACTGTATTCGGGCAACGTGGAGGGCTTTTGTATCGTGTCCAGCGACAGCGATTTCACGCGATTGGTGGCGCGGCTGCGTGAGTCCGGTATGTATGTGGTCGGCATGGGCGAGAAAAAGACGCCGACGCCGTTTATTGCAGCATGCGAGATATTCAAGTATCTCGAGGTGCTGTCTATGCCCGCGCCGCCCGCCAAGGAGGAAACGCCTGCTAACGGCAGTGCGAAGGTGGTGCAGCCCGCCAAGGAGGGTATGGCGAATCGGGAAGAAATCATCGAAGCGCTTAAGGTGATCATCACCGAGAGCTCTGATGAAGACGGCTGGGCCTACCTCGGGCAGGTGGGCAAGCTGCTCAACAAGCGGTATCCGGACTTCGACACGCGTAACTACGGCTTCTCCAAGCTGACACCGTTCGTGTCGTCGCTCAAACAGTTTGAGATACAAACGCGCAAGACCGGCAGCCCCAATAATTCTCACAAGTATGTGCGCATCAAGGAGCCTAAGCAGAAGAACGGATCCAACGGCTGCTGAACGGGCCTTAAGGTTATAGAATAAACATGACATCGGGAGGAGCATGATGAAACCGCGCTGCATCGATACAGGACCATAACACGATTCTGTTAATACTCAATATGTCAAGGCTGAATGCCGCCAAGGTTATATCCCTGCGGCTTTTTGTAATTTTCATAGATCTCGAGCGCCTCCGCAACCCGCTTGTGGGCTGGTTGTAATATATAATAATGGAGGTAATTTATGAAATCAATCAAATCTTTTATATTTTATAATGCGTACAACTTTTTTAAGGAGTTCGTGTTACTTTATCCGGTTTACATGTTACTGTTCGACTCCAAGGGGCTGTCGTTCTTTGAGATATCCTTGCTGCTGGTCATCTGGAGCGCTTCGGTGATACTGTTGGAGATACCGTCGGGGATGATCGCGGACAGATGGGGCAGAAAGACGATGATGGTGGCTGGCAGCGTATTAAAGCTGGCATGCTTTGTGCTCTGGTTTCTGGCAGACGGATTCGTGCTGTTTGCAGCGGGCTTCGTGCTCTGGGGCGCGCAGGAAGCAATGTGCTCCGGCGCTGCTGAAGCGCTGCTGTTTGAAACGCTTCAACAGCACGGGCTCGATGATGACTATGAGAAGTATGCGGGCAGTGCCGGGTTTTGGGCCGGAGCGGGTTTGTTACTGGCCATGCTGCTGGGTGGATATGCAGCGTCAGTCGGATTTGAACTGGCTGTAGTGGGGTCCGTCGCGTCACTGGCGATATCGCTGCTGGCGGCGTTGCTGCTGAAAGAACCCCATAGACATAAGAATACTGAAAGCTCGGAGGGAAAAGCTACAGCAGGCTTCAGGGAGCTCATCACTCAATGCAGGAGCAACAAGGGTATCGCGGCGATACTGCTGTTCTGCGCCGGTGTCGTGATCGTGCCGGGTGTGCTGGAGGAATATGACCAGCTATATGCGCAGGAGCTGGGTCTTTCGATGGGGCATATCGGCCTCTGGGGCGCACTGCGTATCGGTACGGAGTCGCTGGGGCGGCGTTTCGCGTACAAGTTGAAAAAGCAATTTGCCAGTGTAAGCCGGTTGTGTTTACTGGGCATCGTCGGCGGTATGCTGCTGTTCGTGTTTGCATACAGCTTCTCGATGTACCTGCTGCCTGTGTATGCGCTGTTTTACACTCTGGTTTCGGGCGGGCATGTGCTGGCCGAGGGTATGCTCCAGCGGCAGGCCGTCTCGGAACAGCGCGCAACACTGCTGTCCGTGAACTCGCTGTTGATGAACGTGGCGGGCATTGTTGTGCTATTGGGCTTTTCCAGAGTAGCGGATGGTCTGGGCCTGCGTATCGGGTTTATAATTATGGCACTGTTTCTGATGCTGACGGCGCTTCTAACACTCCTGTTTAACAGAAGAAATGTAAAAACCGGAGAACAGGCTTAAAACGATGCGTTGATACAGCCAGACCCGTAAGGCTGCGGATTTTTGCACCGCAGCCTTACTTTTGTATTAAGCACAGAGAGATAGCTTTTGATAAATAGAAAAAGAGCAATATCATACAAGAAAGCCGCCTCAAATTCATGGTATACTCGGTTCAAACAGAAGGGGTATGAAGCATGATTAAGGAAACACGGACAGTCGTATACGATGTGGAACTGAAGCTGGAAGCCTATCATTTTCAGGGAATTATGCAGACTTTCCCTTTGCATTTTCATGACTATTACGTTATCAGTTTCATAGAGAACGGACAGCGGTGCCTGACGTGCCGGAGCCGGGAATACGTTCTGGAACCGGGCGATTTGCTGCTGATGAACGCGCGTGACAATCACTCCTGCGAGCAGGTCGGCAGCCAGCCGATGGATTACCGCAGCCTCAACATCAGCCCCGAAGTGATGGGCAAGGCGGTATTTGAGATAACGGGCAAGGAGTATCTGCCGTACTTCTCGCCGCAGGTTGTTTGCCGCAGCGAACTGGTGCCGATGCTCCGCGAGCTGCACCAGATAATCATGCAGGAAGCGTCGGATTTCAGAAAAGAGGAGTTGTTCTTTTTCCTGCTGGAGCAGCTGGTGGATGACTATACGGAGGGCGAGATACCGGCGGGGAACGCCGAACAGAGCACGCAAATCCAAGCGGTCTGCAACTATCTGGAGCAGCACTATATGGACAGCATCCGCCTTGAAGACCTGTGCGGTCTGACAGGTTTGAGCAAATACTATCTGCTGCGCTTCTTCACGAAGCAGAAGGGCATATCGCCTTACAACTATCTGGAAACGTTACGTATCGATAAAGCTAAAAAGCTGCTGGAGCAGGGCGTGCTGCCGCTGGAGGCAGCGATGCAGACGGGGTTTAACGATCAGAGTCACTTCACCAATTTCTTTAAGAAATTCATCGGACTGACCCCAAAACAATACATGAATATTTTCAGGGGCACGCAGCGGTAAACTGCTGTTCCTGACGAAAGGGTTTTTCATTTATGGACAGGAAAAAAGAATTGACTGGACATCTGTTTGCTGCTGCCGCCATTGTCGTCTGGGGGACGACCTTCATATCCACGAAGGTGCTGCTGAGGTACATCCCGCCCGTTGAGATACTTTTCCTTAGATTTTTTATAGGCTTTCTGGCGCTGCTGGCCATGCATCCTCACAGACTCAAGGTGAAGGGTAAAAAGCATGAGGTTTATTTTGCGGCGGCGGGACTGTGTGGCATCACGTTATATTATCTGCTGGAAAACATCGCGCTGACGTATGCCTTTGCGTCCAATGTCGGGGTCATCATCTCCGCCGCGCCGTTCTTTACTGCCATTTTCGCACACCTGCTGCTGGACGGAGAGAAGCTGAAATTCCGGTTCTTCGTCGGATTTGCGGTTGCCGTGGCGGGAATCTTCCTGCTCAGCTTCAATGGTACCCAAGTGCTGAAGTTGAATCCGACCGGAGATGTACTGGCTGTTCTGGCGGCAGCGGCTTGGGCCATCTATTCGGTACTGCTCCGAAAAATAAGCAGATTTCGCTACAACGCCATCCAGTCCACGCGACGGATCTTCATGTATGGGCTGATATTCATGATCCCCGCTTTGTTCATATTTGATTTCAAGCTGAGCTTTGAACCCTTTGCGCAGCCAACGGTCTTACTGAACATACTGTTCCTGGGGCTGGGAGCTTCTGCGCTCTGTTTTGTCGCGTGGAGCTCAGCCGTCAACACACTGGGCGCTGTGAAGACCAGCGTGTACATATACATGGTGCCTGTGATTACGGTCGTCACCTCCGCGGTCATACTGGGCGAGAATATAACGCTGATGGCGGCGGCAGGCACCGTGCTCACACTGGCAGGCCTGTTTATCTCGGAACAAAAATCATTGTTGCTTAGGCGCAGGGAGGCATAAGTTAAATTAAGTAAAGGGATATCGGAGCGATATCCCTTGTTGTTGTATTGATATGGAAGTGCATCAGCAGCGTTTGAACCAGCTGCTCCAGCCACGGCTGCCGCCGCCACATCCGCCCAGTTCGCAGCCACATCCACGGCACCGTCCCGGCCCCCATCCGCCGAGAACTCCTCCGCCACCGGGACCGCATCCGCCACCGGGACCGCATCCGCCGCCCCAGCCGATCGGGCCGCATCCGCCGCCCCAGCCACAGTTGTCAAAGCATCCACAGGGATTACAGCCGTTCCGGCAGCAGCACAGATAAAGCAGCAACGGAAGACAATCATTATTTGCAAACATTTTATTCACCACCTCTAAGCACGAAGCTTAATTTAACCTATTCATCATAAAAAAAAATGTGAGAATGTCTATAAACTATATTGCATTATTCAGTAGTTCGTGCTATAGTCTATCTACTGAACAAAACTCAGTAGTGGACATTAACTAGAAAGGAACCAAATGAACGCTCAGTTTAAAAAAGGCGTATTGGAGCTGTGCGTGCTGTGCTATCTGGCCCGGCGGGACGCTTACGGATACGAGCTGGCGGAGAAGATATCCTCGCGCATCGAGATAGCTGAGGGCACGCTGTATCCGCTGCTGCGCAAGCTGAAGAACGACGGGATGTGCGAGACGTACTTGTCGGGTGAATCCGGCGGGCCGCCGCGCAAATATTACCGGTTGACCCAAAAGGGGCATGAAGCGGGGCAAAAGCTTCGGCATGAGTGGGAGAACTTTGCGCATAACGTGGCGCTGTTTATGGAGGACGACGATGAATGAATTTTTGACGCGGCTTGAGAGGAGTCTTAAGCACATGAGCGCCGAAGAGAAGCAGGACATATTGGCTGATTACCGCGAGCATTTCGATATCGGAATAGCGGCGGGCAAAAGCGAGGAACAGATCGCCAAGGCACTGGGCGAGCCGGAGCAGCTGGCCAAGATGTTCTCCGCGATGGGCGCGGCAGGGCGGGCACATGAATCCCGCGGGGTGCGGACGTCGCTTCGGATGCTGGGCGCGTTCCTCAGCTTTAAGGTGGGCGGCGGTATATTGGCGGCGATGCTGTACTTCGCCAGCCTGTCGGTGATGGTGTCACTGTACGCCGGAGCGGCAGGCGTGGTGCTGGCGGGCGCGGGTTCGCTCGCGGTGATGGCGGCGGAGATCATCCAAGGTTACCCAATGTGGGCGGTGACGGCGTTCTTCGCGGCAATGATGCTGATATCGGGCGGCCTGCTGTGCTGCAAGGGGCTGGCGTGGATTTGGCGTAAACTGTTCGGGATGCTGCCGCTGCTGGTGAAGCGCATGATGCAAAACGCGGGAAAGAAGGCGATAGTATGAAGAAGTTGACGAGGGTTTTGATCATACTGTTGATCGTGGGAACTGTGGGGCTGGCCGCGATGCTGGGTGCGATTGTGGGCACAGGTGTGCTGTACTCACGGGAGACGACGAAATCTTACGAGTTTGGCGAATTACCCGCAGCGGTTGTCATGGATTTGAAGCAGGCTCAGATCAATCTGGTTTCGTCAGGCGAATGCCGCGTCGAGGCATATGTCAAGGCTTGGCGGCCGGACGAAATTGATATGAACGATGTTTTGGCTGTGAACATGACGGATGGCACGCTGGAGATTGAGGAAAAGGGTTTCCCTGCTGACCTTATGGGGATATTCCCGCAGCCATATGAGATGAAGGTGACAGTGTATGCACCGCAGTCTGCGCTGGACGCGATGGGAGGAGAATTGCCATGAAGACAGTGGTGATAACGGGTGCGACGTCGGGCATCGGTTTCGAGACAACCCGGGCCATTGCTGCACAGGGGATGCGTGTGATCGGCGTCGGACGCTCGCCTGAAAAATGCGAAAAGGCGAAAGCGGCACTGCTGGAAACGATGCCGGATGCAAACGTGGACTACGTCTGCGGCGACCTGTCCAGGCAGAGCGACGTGCATGCCGTGGCGGACGCGATTATCGCCATGTTGGATGGCGGCGGGTTGTGGGCGCTGATCAATAACGCGGGCGGGGTGAGGGGTTGGTATACCACCACGCCGGAGGGTTATGAAATGCAGTTCGCGCTCAACCATCTGGCGGGGTTTCTGCTGACGCACCGGTTGTGGCCGCAGCTGAAAGCTGATTGCGGGCGCGTGATGATGACAGGAAGCAACTCGCACAAGATGATGCGTATGCACTGGGATGACGTGATGTACAAGAGGCACTACAGCTGCCTGTTGGCTTATAAGCAGTCAAAGCTTTGCAACATGCTGTTTGCGGCGGAGCTGAACCGGCGGCAAAGCTCGGTGAGGGCCTATGTGGTAGACCCCGGTTTGGTGAATACTGATATCGGTGGCAAAGAAACGGGCGGCATCATTGGAGCTTTCTGGAACCTGAGACGAAAGAGCGGCGTGGAGCCGGAGGTGCCTGCGCAGACGTACGCGTATTTGTGCAGCCGTCAGCCTGCACCCACTGAGCTTTATTACCACGACTGCCAGCCTGCGAAATACAGCAAGCGGGCGGACGACGCGGAGGACGCAAAAAGGCTTTTTGAGCTGTCCGAGCAGCTCTGCGGCATCCGATTTGGAGGAGGCGAACTATGAATATCATGGTATTGGTCACGGGGGCATGCGGCGGGCTGGGGCGTGCAATGGCGTCCGAGTGCGCGCGCCGGGGCTATGAGTTGTTCCTGACGGATATTTCCGAACCGGGTCTTGTCAGTATCCGGCAGGGTTTGGAGCGCCAGTACGGCACTACGGTATATACACATGTGTGCGACATCACCGATGCAGCACAGACGGCGGCCATGTTTGAGCGCATCGGCGGCTTGGAGAAGCGGCCTAATATGCTGCTCAACATCGCGGGTATCGACAACGAGGGCGGCTTCATGACGCTGCCCGGTGAACGTATCGCGGACATCGTGCGGCTGAACATCGAGGCGACGCTTCGCGTCACACATGCGGCGCTGTCTGTCCGCAAAAAGGCGGAGAAGTTCTACATCGTCAATGTGTCCAGCCTGGCCTCGCTGTACCCCATACCGCTCAAAGCGACATATGCAGCATCCAAACGGTTTTTGCTGGACTTCTCCATCGCGTTGGGGCAGGAACTCAAATACGAGAACGTGCGCGTGATGGCGCTGTGCCCCGGTGGGCTTCCGACAACACCCGAGGCGCTGCATGGCATTGCGGCTCAAGGGCTTTGGGGCAGCCTCACCACCAACGGGTTGGGGCAGGTAGCAGAGCATACGATAACACGCGTGATAGCCGGGCGGCGTGTGTACATCCCCGGTGTGGTCAACAAGCTGCTCAGCATCTTAGGATCGGTGGCTCCGCCCGCAATGGTGGCGCATCTGCTGCACAAAAGGTGGCTGCAGGCCCAGCGTCAGTGGCTCACCCACGTGTCTTAAGCATCAAAGGCTGCCGCTTTCACGTCTGGTTATCAGCGCACATATTGTATAAGGACAATGAACGCGCAGGTGAATGCCTTTGGCCAGAAGACGAGGTTCGAAGCCTAACAAGAAAAAGCTTACAGCCTATATCGGCCTGCAGAGCGAACCCCTGGGGGGCGAACCTCTATTCAGCATGTCCTTTGGCATCAGTCTGCGCGTATTCTGTATTGCGCTGGCGCTCAAGGAGAAGGAAGGCAAGCTCCCGGATGATGAAGAGGACGAGGGCGACGAGGAAGCAGGCGACGTTGAGATTGGCGAGGAAGACAATGGCGGCGGTGACGGCGACGGCGGTGGTGACGGCGGTGGTGACGGCGGTGGTGGCAGCGACGGCGGCACATAATACGAAATTAAAAAAGCACGTGCATGACCGCGCTTTTTGTGTATTCGCTCTGAACGACGGGCTTTGCTCAGGTATGACTGTTGAGGCTTGTCGGCTGCAACGAGCGTGTGCAGATAGCGCCGTTTACTGTGGTGCCTGATACATGCCGTGACTGGCCATGTAGGCATACAGGCCTTCGCCATGCTGCTGCTCTTCTTTCTGAATATGGTTCAGTACCTGACGGATGCCGGGATCCCTGAACTCAAATATAGCCGTGTTGTATGTGGACGAAACATACTTTTCCGTGGAGAGCAGATCCTCGCACATCACTGTGTCGGCCTGTGCTGAGGGGTTGCCCGGCTGTATCGGCGGAAAGCTTTGTTTGCCTTGAGCCCCCTGCTGCTGTCCTTGCTGCTGGGTGTTTTGCTGTCCCCCCTGCTGCTGGCCTCCCGTGGCCGGGAGCTGTCCCGCGAGTATCTGGTTGATTGAGTTCAGATGCTGCTGCTCCTGCTGGCCTTGTGTTGTGAGCAGCTGATTCAGCTGGGTGTCGGAAGCCTGGCTGGCATAGCTGTCGTACTTTTTAATGCACAGTTCTTCGTGCTTTTTCAGGTCCTGCAGCAGCGATGTTTCTTTTTGATTTAAGCTGATCATGAAAACTACCTCCTTTTATATAGCGTTTGCGAAGTGGCGGCATAATATGCGATACAACTGGGAGGAATTATAAAATAAGCAATACAATAATGGAAATATTATAGTAAATTGTGTATTGACATGAATCTTGTCCATATCGTATACTTTGCATAAGTTCGACAGGAATACATTTCTTTGGGCATCAGGCCCGGCGAGATGAGATGAGAAAAGACGAGATGTTATTCTTTGTAGAACAAAAATAACATGAATAGAGGAGACTAGAACCATGAAGACGATTCCCAACAGAGTCTATTTATCCGAGGACGAATTACCCAAGCAGTATTATAATATTGCTGCGGATATGCCCAACCGTCCGATGCCGTATTTAAACCCGATGACGATGCAGCCCGTGCAGCCGAGCGATCTGGAACCACTGTTCGCCAAGGCGCTGATTGAGCAGGAGGTTTCCGCCGAGCGGTATATTGATATACCCAAAGAGGTGCGGGAGGTCTATGCAGCTTTCCGTCCGTCACCGCTGATCCGCGCTTACCGGCTGGAAAAGGCACTGGACACACCTGCCAAGATCTATTACAAATACGAAGGCAACAACCCCTCCGGCAGCCATAAGCTGAACAGTGCTGTGCCGCAGGCGTTTTACAACAAAGTCGAGGGCATCAAACGCCTGTCCACCGAGACGGGCGCAGGCCAGTGGGGCAGCGCACTCTCCATTGCCACGCAGATGTTCGGTCTGGAATGCACCGTGTATATGGTACGCGTATCGTACGATCAGAAGCCTTATCGCAAGACGCTGATGCAAACCTACGGTGCAAACGTGATTGCCAGCCCATCGCCGCTGACCAATGCGGGCCGCGGGATACTTGAAAAGGACCCCGATTCGCTGGGCAGCCTTGGCATCGCAATCTCTGAAGCGGTGGAGGATGCCGCTATGCGCGAGGACACGCACTATGCACTGGGCAGCGTGCTTAATCACGTGATACTGCATCAAACGGTGATCGGCCTTGAGGCTAAGAAGCAGTTTGAGAAGATTGACGAATACCCGGACATCGTGATTGGTTGCAATGGCGGCGGCTCCAACTTCTCGGGCTGTGCGTTCCCGTTCCTGCGCGACAAGATTGTGAATGGCACGAAGACGGAATTCGTTGCAGTGGAGCCGTCGGCGTGTCCCAAGCTGACCAAGGGTAAGTTCGCTTATGACTTTGGCGATACGGCCAAGATGGCCCCCATCACGATGATGTATACGTTGGGACACGACTTCATTCCTGCAGGCATACATGCGGGCGGCCTCAGATATCACGGAGACTCGGCGCTGCTCTCGCAGCTTTATCACGACGGCTATGTGGGCGCAGCGGCGGTGAAGCAGACGGATGTGTTCAAGGCGGCGGTGATGTTTGCCAAAAGTGAGATCATACTGCCCGCGCCGGAATCCTCCCATGCAATCGCTTATGTAATCGAGAAGGCGCTGGAGTGCAAGGAATCGGGTGAGGCCAAGACGATATTCTTCAACCTATCCGGCCATGGTGACTTTGACTTGGCGGCATACGAGGAGTATCTGGCTGGTAAACTGCAGGACTTTGAGTATACAGAAGAGATGCTGGAGCAGGGACTGTCCACAATACCGGCAATTGGGTGATAATATAATAACGAAGCGGCTGCCCGGGGTGCGGCCGCTTTTTAATTTATATGCGAAAACCCCCAGTTCGACTGGGGGTTCGGGAAAGCTTAAAGCTATAAGTAGCCATCCATCGCGCACTCTGGTAGGATGCAAGCAGGTCTGCCAACCGCAAACATCAAAAAGGAGGAC
>JAEZHF010000095.1 GCA_023416745.1 Bacillota bacterium | reverse complement strand
CGCATTTTTCTTGAAGTCTTCATCGTATTTCTTTCTGTATTCTCCCATTTTTCTGCCTCCGATTTCTGCGCATTCTTTCGCTCTTTCCATCTTAGCAGATTGTCTAAAATTCTAACACGCTCCCTTTCTTCCATCTTCAAGTTGGATTAAAACTATCCTACTGTTATAATAATACGTCTTATAGAATTCTCCAAACAACTTAGAATAATCATCGGAAATAACTATAATACTTTTTAATTCTTCAAATGCGTCTCTCTCTTTTCCCAGCATAATTCTTATCCCTACCACATAATGCTATTTACAGTACACATTTTCAGTATTATACCACACTTACCCACCACAATTCTACATAATAGTTTAAAAAACCCATGGTGCTCAGCTAAAGGCTTTTCCCCCTGATCGCTACCACGCAAGGGATTCCTTATATAGGTCTGGAGGCGGGGCCTCCAGCGGGGTGTGGGGCAGCGCCCCACGACCTTACCCCAATCACCCCAATCATCAACCCCGCATACAAAAAAGCGGGCACAAGGTTTCCCCCAGCCCGCTTCGCTTTATGTGCCTTATCCGCCTACCAGGGGCGCCGCGCGCGCACGAACATCCGCTTCCAGTAGGACGTGGTGCAGGAACGGTGCACCACCTTGCCGTTGCTGGACGACGCGTCCACCATCATGCCGCCGCCCACGTATATGCCCACATGGCCCACCTTGGTCTTGGCGTTGTTCCAGAAGAACAGCAGGTCGCCCTTCTCCAGATCGTTCATCGACTTGATCTCCTCCCAGTCGGACACGCGCGAGTAACCGGCGGCGTTGTAGCGCCCGCGGGACGAACCCGCCTGCTTGAGGCAGTAATACACGAGGCCGGAGCAGTCGAAAGTGTTCGGCCCCTCGTTGCCGAGGATGTATTTCTTGCCCAGCTGATCCTTGGCCACCTCGATCATCTTGGTGATGTTGGCGCGGCGCTTCTCGGCCTGCGCCTTGGAGGCGCTGGCTTTGGCTTCCGGCGAATAGATCAGATCCAGCGTTTTTTCGCCTGTCTTGCCGTCGGCGGACAGTCCGTTGCGCTCCTGAAAATCCTTCACGGCCTTCACGGTCTCGTCGCCGTAATAGCCCGTCGTCTTGCTCATGTATCCCAAATCCACCAGCTGCCGCTGAAGGCTGTCCACGTCCTCGCCGCGCGTGCCTTCCAGCAGCGTGTACTTCTTGGCGTCTTCGGAGTGTATCATCTGCAGCGTCTGCGGCCCCGCGATGCCGTCCTGATCCAGCGCGTGCTGCCGCTGAAACAGCTCCACCGCATACTTGGTGGCCGGGCCGAACAGCTGCGTGGTCTCGTCCACATCCAGATACCCCAAGTCCATCAGCCGGTTCTGCAGCTCCTGCACACGCTCGTTCTCGTCGCCCTTTTGCAGCGTCGGGTCGGGCGTCGGCGTCGGCGTGGGTTCGGGTGTGGGCACAGGCGTCGGGGTGGGCACGGGCGTTGCTGACGGTGTTGCAGAGACGGAGGCCGGCACAAAATCCGCCGCGTTCACCAGCGCCGCACTGGTGTTTGGCTGAGCCGCGGCCGGCAGAATGCCCGGCATGAAGACGATCAGCGCCGCAGCAGCGGCCACAATAAGACCGGCGACAGAAAATACGACAAGCCGCCTTCTTCCGCTGTACCGGCGAAAACTCGCGATAACTCTTTTCAGCCCGCTGCCGCCGCTGCTGTGTGCTCCATATGTTGAATACCGTCTGCTGCGTCTTCTTCGCATTGCATCCTCCGTCTTCGTCTTTTCTTGTCCATTTTATTAGAAAGCGCGCCCTTTTTCAAGTCTAGCGGCAATAATTGTTACATTTATTTTACGTTCTTTAATATTATTTTACCTTCGGCTGCTGATTCATGCTTTTGCTGTTGATCGTACACATATATGGAGACAACCGTCCATCACATGTTTTAATGGAGAAAATTTCATGAGGTGGTCTATGAAACGACTTAAATTTGAACATGTTGTGATTATCGTGCTCGTCGCGCTGTCGGCGATATTCTTTGTACTGCAGCAGGTGCTGTTCCACGACCTTCACGAGTCCAGCTTCCTGTTCTTTCACGACATGGTGTTCCTGCCGCTGCACATCGTGCTGGTCACGTTTTTACTGGAGCGCGTGATCAATGCCCGGGAAAAGCGCGAGCGTCTGGAACAGATCAATATACTGATCAGCGCGTTCTTCACCGAGACGGGCACGGCTGTGCTGGAAACGCTCAAGCCCTGCATGGACGGCCCCGAACCGGCAAAAGTCAGCATGAACGCCAAGTGGACGGACAAGATGTTTGACGCGGCGGCCAAGGACGTGCGCGCGGGCGCTTACCACGCCCATCCCGACGCGGAGACGATCGCGCAGCTCAAGGCGCTGCTGCCGCAAAAAAAGGCCGGGATACTCGCGATGTTCGCCAACCCCAACCTGCTGGAACACGATACGTTTACGGATATGCTCTGGGCGCTCTACCACCTGATAGACGAGCTGGAAAGCCGTCCGGATGTGAGCGCGCTGCCCGCCAGCGACATCTCCCACTTAGGCGGCGACATGGCGCGCGCCTGGGGTCTGCTGGTCGGCAAATGGATCGGATACATGCGGCACCTGAAAAACCGCTACCCTTATCTGTGGTCGCTCGCGGTGCGCAAGAACCCGTTCACGGAGGGCAGCGTGGTCATCCATTAAGCCAGCATCACACTAAACGCGATCAGCCCCTGCGCCCCGTAATAGGCGATGATGGACAGCGAGCCTGCCGCCCTGCTGCCTGTGCGCTGCTCGATGCCCAGCAGCAGGTCCGACACCGCGAACAGCACGCCGCCCAACGCCGCGAGCACGCCGAACAGCACCGGCATGCCGCGCACCCACAGCATGGAAATGGCTCGGGCGGCCATCGCGCACAGCAGCGCGATATACACCCACAGCACCGCCGTGCTGCGCCCCGCCTTCACGCGCCGGGTATGCAGCAGCGACGCGCCCAGCGTCATCAGTGCGGCAAAAAAAACAGCGTCCACCCACGAGGGGGACGCTATCGTCCAGAAAGCGGCGATATAGAACCCGTGCGCCGCCGCAAACGCGATCATTCCGGCCAGCATATAGCCGTCGCCGCGTTCGGTAAACAGCAGCACCACATCTCCCGCCAGCGATGCGCACAGCCCGCACAGTATCAGCACGTCGTAGACGTCCGGCGCGCCGGGACGTACGCTGACCGCGAGCAGAACGAACATCACACTGGCGGCGCATTTGAAAAACAAGCGGGCAAACAGGCTGCCGCCGTGGCGCACGAACGCGTAAACCACGGCGAATATGCCCATCAGCGCGGCGAACAGATACGGCAAGGCTTTTAGTCCTTATTCCTTGTGGTCGTGGTCGCAGTCGGGGCCGTGCACGTGCTCTTCTTCCCCGTCCTCGTCCTCGCCCTCGTCCTCGTAGTACAGGCGCTCGAACTCCTCCCAAACCTTATCCATCTTGGCTTCGTCCTCGATGGGCGCGTAGGTTTCCTCGCCGTCCTCTTCTTCGACGATCTCCATCAGCAGCACTTCGCCGTTCTCGATACCGTCCACGGTCTCCTCGGGTGTCAGCGCCACATAGAAGCTGTTCTCAAAATCGAACGTCATAATGTGCAGAAAGCGAACCTCGGTGCCTTCCTCATCGATCATCACGATTACATCTTCGTCGCTCATAATATCTCCTTTTCACAAAACTTAGGGCGTTTATATTATCTCCCTTTGCGGCGGCGTGTTATACCCCCGCCGTCCTGCAAAGTATCCCATTAAAAGGGATGCCTGTCAAGGTACGCGCGCAATATATACACCGCGGCCAGCTTGTCCACCACCTGGCGGCGCTTCTTGCGCGACACGTCCGCCTCGATCAGAAAGCGCTCGGCGCTCACCGTGGTCAGCCGCTCATCCTGAAAGGCCACCTCGATGCCCAGCTCCGTGAGCCGCGCGGCAAACTCGCGCACGGTCTGCACCGCGGGCCCCTCGCTGCCGTTCATGTTCAGCGGCAGCCCGGCCACCACCAGCGACGCGCCCAGCTCCTTCGCCTTGCTGACGATATACGCCGCGTCCCCCTCGCCGGTGCGCGCATACGTCTCCACGCCCTGCGCCGTGTACCCCAGAGCGTCGGAGATGGCGATGCCGATGCGCTTCTCGCCGATGTCGATACCCATTATCTTTTTCATGCACTGTCCTTTATCATATTATTTACAGAGCGGCTCCGTTAAGCCATCAAAAAAGCCGCGCTTAGGCGGCTTCATTATACCATGTTATGGGCGCATTAAACCACTGCGGAACGAAAACTCTTTAACGTTACTCGTCCGTCTTGGCCAGATTTTCGATATAGACCTTCACAAACTCCTCCAGCAGCTCGTCACGCTCCACGCGCTTGATGAGCGAGCGGGCGTTCTTGTAGCTGGTGATGTAGGTGGGGTCGCCGGAGATGATATAGCCCACCAGCTGATTGACGGGATCGTAACCCTTGTCTTTCAGCGCATCGCAAACCAGCCAGATCACTTCGCGCGCCGGATTGTTCAGCTCTTTTGTCAGTGAGAATTTCATCGTCTCATTTAAAATGGTCACGGTTTTTACCCCCCTTTTGATGGATTCATTATATAATACATATCGGTCAAGTTCAAACGATTCTCCAATTCTTCTGCATAATTTAGTCAAATCGTAACGGGTGTAACTTATTCGTAATGTTTTTGGACAAGTGTGGTGTTTTGGTGACCTTTTGTGTGGTGATACGGTTACGGTCGAAACCGTTGGGCACGGATAAGTACCCCGAAGGGGTATCCCATACACGCCGACGTCCTGCGTTATGGATTCGGCACGTCAAGGATGCAGTGCCCTACGATTCGTGGCGTTCCGTCGTAGGGTGCGGATTCATATACGCGCCGTCACGCCGCGTCTGCTGCGCAGATCACTCCCTCCGTCAGGCGCCCTGCCACCTTCCTCATCCGATGGAGGCTTGGGATATGTACGTTCCACGGAAGACTTCCTCATTTGAGGGCGCTGTCGCCGAAGGTGACTGTGGGAGGGCGGAAATATTTCAAAAAAAATGTGTTTGCAGGAAGGGTAAATTCTATTATATGTCGAAATTTGTATAAGCTTGAATATAGCAACAATATATAGTTTGAATGTTTTGCATTCTTTTACTAATAGAAAAACGTTGAAGATCAAGGGTATGATATTAAAAACAGGAGACTTGTATATGCAACTAGAACCTATTATCAAAGTGCGCTTTTCAAAATTCATTGAGCAATATGGTTTAACAAAAAACCAGGAATCTCATAATTTCGAGATTTATGTTAATTACTTACTGTTTACTGCACATCAGACTGACGTGTTCAGTGTTAAAACAAGTTTGTTTGATACTGTTAATGTAGGGGGTAAAGATGACCTAGGTCTTGATGGAATCGGAATCAAGATTAATGATTCATTTATTGAATCGAAAGAAGATATAGAAGAATACGTAAAAGCGAAAAAGAAAATGAACATTGAGCTTTTTTTACTCAATCAAAGTATCGTCCAAACTTTGTTGCTAAGGAATTTAATGTGTTCCAGTCTGGTGTAGTGGATGCTATTTCTGAAACAAGATACAAAGCAGCTAATGAAAAAGTAAAAGAATGGTTAAAAATTATCGATTATATTTTATCAGATGATGTAATGATTTTATGGGATAAAAAGCCTTCAATTAGGGTTTATTTTGTAGCAATGGGTAAATGGTGCGATGATGCCAATATTATTGCCTATGAAAAAAAATGCGCGATGATATTGTGAAGACGGGAAATTATGATGAGATTAAGGTTCATTATATTGACACACAAAGGCTCTTAAAAATAATTGATAACAATGAAAACAACTTTGAAGCTGTTATTTCTATTGGTGAACAGATTCCGTTTCCTGAAGTTCAAGGGGTTACAAATAGCGCTTTAGTATATACAAATTCGGATGAGTTAATGAAATTATTAAATACAGAAGAACAAATTATTCGCAAATCGCTCTTTTATGATAATGTTCGAGCCTTTCAAGGTGATACAACTATAAATAGTGAGATTTTTGATACAATAAAAGAAAGCCCTGAAAAATTTATCCTATTTAACAATGGAATTACTATTGTATGCGATCAGTTCACACTTGCCTCAAGAAAAGCAACTATAAAAAATCCTCAAATTGTTAACGGTTGCCAAACATGCAATGTTATTTTTAATTACTATGCAGTTCATAATTTCGATTCCGTTAAAATACCATTGGCCATTAAAATAATTGCAACTGAAAATAATGATATTGTAAATCAGGTAGTCAGGACAACAAACCGTCAAAATATAGTTCTTGATGAAGTATTCGAAATTACTAGGGACTTTCATAAAAATTTAGAAGAGTATTTTTTATCTGTTGCACCCATATTTCCTACACATAAGCTTTTTTACGAAAGGCGCTCAAAGCAGTTTTTGGGTGACTATTCGATTAAAGCATCTCAGAAAATTAACTTAAGAATTTTAACCCAATCAGCTGTTGCAGTACTCTTAGAGAAGCCTTATATTGCATATAGGCATGAGTCAGTATTATTAAGGGAATGTCGCAATGATATTTTCTTGGATATACACTCCTACGAACCGTATTACCTGGTTTGTGAAATTTACATCGCTTTTGAAAACTTCTTTAAAAAGAATGTTTCGTATAAAGAAAAATATAAAACTTATCAGCATGTACTCATGATGGCGTTTAAGCTACACGTCGCCTCAAAAACTCCTAATATGGCTGATCATAAAAAGATCGATAAATACTGTGATAACATAAAAGACTGTTTGTCAAAAGAACAAGATACCGAAAAAGCAATTAAAGAATGCATTGCTTATTTTGACCATACCAAAACTATTTGGGTAAATCAATTTCGTAAAAGTAAATTTGGTATTAAAGATTCTGAAGAATTTACTACCGAGTTAATTAGACAGATTTTTTTGAAAACCAATATTGCTTATGAGAGAAGCCAAAATTCCAGAGCGGGCGTTGTTCTTTCGCTTAGAACCGATAAAAACGATAAATTCTTTGGTTTCATAAAAGCGACTCCAGAAAACATACCATTTTTCGAAAGTATGAATCCCGAGTTACAATTTGACAAACTGCAAGGTAATTTGGTCCTATATAATGTTGGAATTAATTATAACGGTAAACCTGTTGCAACAAACGTGAGATTACTAAGTGTTTAGCTTCGCAAGCAACTAGTTAGCCTATGGAGCAATCTGGCTGATATATAACCAGTTGCAACGGGTTGGGATACTACCGGATATGCTGATCGTCATCATCCCCCATCCCCATCCCCCCACCCCAAAACAAAAAGCCGGAACAGGCCGGCTTTGTTGGGGGAGAAACATTTTGTACGGTCGTCAAGTTCGTTTTGCCTGTTTTGGTCCGCCAGCGGCTAAAAAGCCTCTGGCCTGAGTTTAGCCGATCGGTTCCGTCATCTTGTCCACTTGGGCATGGATCACATTACGCCCTCTGCGCATAGCGCGCTTGAGCTGCGGCTGTATGTACGGCATCGCGAAAATCGCCGCCGCGGCCCCGATAATGCTTCCGGCCAGCACGCCCACCATCATATGTCCTCTCATGATATACAAACACTCCTTTCAAACGGTCATTTTCTGTTGGTAGTTTGTGCAGGAATTGCCCGATATATCACAGGGTATGTTTTCCATTACTTGCTTTTGGACCGGTAATCCGCGATGGCGGCGTGGATGGCGTCCTCCACCATCAGCGAGCAGTGTATCTTTTTGTCGGGCAGTCCGCCCAGCTCCTGTACGATGGCCGCTTTGGTGATGGCGTCCGCATCGTCTACCGTCTTGCCCTTCACCATGTCGGTGGCAATGCTGGACGACGCGATGGCCGCGCAACAGCCGTACGTGCGGTATTTGATATCGTCGATGCGCCCGTCCTTCACGCGCAGGTACATCGCCATGGTGTCGCCGCACTCGCTGCTGCCCACCTCAGCGAAGCCGTCCGGGTCGTCCATCTGCCCCACGTTGTGCGGGTCCTTGAAATGCTCCAGCACCTTCTCGTTATACATAAGTCCCCTTTTCCCGGCGCTGGGCGAACAGCGGCGACAATGCCTGCAGCCGTTTCACCGATGCCGATATTTTTTGTATGACCTCGTCGATCTGCGCTTCCGTGTTTTCCCGGCCCAGCGTGATGCGCACCGCGCCGCGCGCCTCCTCGGTGGAAAGCCCCATCGCCTTGAGCACGTACGAGGGCTTGGTGGAGCCGGACGAGCAGGCGGAGCCGGTGGACACCGCGATGTCACAGAGGTCCAGGTGCGTCAGCAATGCCTCGCCCTCGATGCCGCCGAAGCTGATGTTGATATGTCCGGGCAGCTTGTCCTTCGCGTCGCCGTTCAGCTGTGTTTCGGGCAGCTGCAGCAGCGCGTCCGCCAGTTTCTTGGACAGCGCGGACTCGTGCGCCGCGTTCTTGTCCATATCCGCCAGCGCCAAAGCCGCCGCCGAACCCAGGCCCACGATGCCCGGTGAGTTGAGCGTGCCCGCGCGCATGTCCTTCTCGTGACCGCCGCCGTGCATGAACTTGCCCAGCGGGGTGCCCGCGCGCACATACAGCGCGCCGATGCCCTTGGGGCCGTAGAACTTGTGGGCGCTCAGCGACAGCAAATCCACATCCAGCGCATTCACGCTGACGGGGATATGCCCCACCGCCTGCACCGCGTCGGTATGAAACAGCACGTCGCGATCCCGCGCGATCTTGCCGATCTCGGCGATGGGCATGATGGTGCCCGTCTCGTTGTTCGCCGTCATGATGCTGATGAGTATCGTGTCCGGGCGGATGGCCTGCTCCACGTCCTTCGCGCTCACGCGCCCCAGCTCGTCCACCGGCAGGTACGTCACCTCAAACCCGCGTGACCGCAGATACTTGCAGGTGTCCAGCACCGCATGATGCTCCACCACGCTGGTGATGATATGCCCGCTGCCTGCCGCTTCCGCCACGCCCTTGATCGCCCAGTTGTCGCTCTCGGTGCCGCCCGACGTGAAGTACACATCCGTCGGGTCCGCGCCGATCAGCGCCGCGACCTGCGCGCGCGCCGTGTGCACCGCCTTCTCCGCCGCCCGCCCGAAGCCGTGCTGGCTGGACTGGTTGCCGAAGTATTCCTCGAAGTAAGGCCGCATCGCCTCAAACACCGACTTTTCCGTGTGGGTCGTCGCGGCGTGGTCCAGATAGATTCCCATCGCTTAACACCTTTTTTCCTGCGGCGGCTGTGCGCCCATCCGCTTGTCGTCGTCCAGCATATCCTGCAGCGAGATGCCGTGGATCACGCCGTTGATGCCGTCGTATATGCGCTGCCAGATGACGTGCGTCGTGCAGCAGTCCGCATTCTCACAGGAGGCGTCGCCGCCCGCGCACTCGGCGGGCGTCAGTTCGCCCTCCAGCGCCACCAGCACGCTGCCCACGGAAATCTGCTCCGGCGGCAATGCCAGCCCGTAGCCCCCGCCCGCGCCGCGCCGAGCGTCTACCAGCCCCGCTTTTTTGAGCGCGGGGAATATCTGCTCCAGATACGGCTCCGGCAGCCCCTGCGCCCCGGCGATCTGCTTGAGGCTCAATGATCCCTCGCCGTAAGCCTTCGCCAGCTCGAACATCGCGCGAAGGCCGTAACGCCCTTTTGTCGAGATGATCAACGCTTTTCTCCTTCACGTATTATGCTCACTGCGCCGTCTGTCTATCAGCCGCGGGAGAATAATCCGATGCTTTTCGTCGGATTTATAGTAGGGCTTTGTCCGCCTTTTGTCAAGAAAAAAACGTACAAAAAGAACGCCGCGCGGGCATAGCCTTTGCGGCGCTCTTTCTTCGGGTATTGTCGGGGCTTACTGTATTTCAATCCGGCAGGTGTTATCCACCGGCGTTTTCACGGGGACGGTTATCTTCAGCACGCCGTTGTCCAGCTTGGCGCTCACGGCATTGGCGTCCACATCCCCCAGATACACGCTGCGGCTCATCGAAGACACGCGGCGCTCCCGGTGGATATAGTTCTTCTTCTCCTCGTTCACGTTCTCCTCACGGTTCACGGCGATGCTGAGCGTGCCGTCCCGCAGGTCCAAAGACACCTCTTCCTTGTTCACGCCGGGCAGCTCCGCCTCAATCAGGTATTCCTTATCGCTGCGCTGCACATCCAGCTTGAAGCCCTCCCGGGCGCGCCGGCCGGACAGCCACGGGTCGGTAAAGAAGTCGTCCAGCATGTTGTAGAAATCCTCAAAGCCTGTGGACGAAAGACCTCTTGCGCCCCTTCCGTACGGTATCAGGTTTGCCATAATGTTCAACTCCTTTCATATCATATATTATAGTATATATATGTTATTGTTGTTAGCACTCTCGTTTGTCGAGTGCTAACGCCTTACGATTATTTTATAGCACAACACATCTGTTAAGTCAACAAAGGTCATAATTTTTTTACAATTTCTGAAGAAAAAAAACCGCGGCGTCCGGGAATAAGACGCCGCGGTGGGAGAGAATAAAATGGCAGTACTCCGGTTTTATTCGCTTACATAAAACGCATCAACGTTATCCTTGGTTACCACGTTAACACCGGTATCAATGTACGGGGGAAGCGGGTTGATACCCTTCTCCGCCCAGCCTTCCGTCGGGTTGATAAGGCCATGCTTGAGCTGGAACAGCTGCTGGAATGCCCAGAAGCCCATGTTCCAAGTGCCCTGCGCGATGGACGCTTCAATTGTACCGTCCTTGATCGCGTCCAGCGTTCCTTTGTCGGTATCAAAGCTGACGATCTTGACATCTTTCCTGTTGGTTTCGGTGATAGCCGCCACTGCGCCCACGCCGCTCGTCGCATCCGTGCAGAACAGCCCCATCACGCTCGGGTTGGCCTGCAGTATGCCGGACGCCGCCTGTGCCGCTGACGTCTGCTCGCCGCCGCCATTGCCGATCTGCACCACTTTCATATCGGGATAGCTGGCTTCAATGGTCTCCACGAATCCGGCGGTACGTTCCTCATGGTTCAGCTGGCCGGGCAGTGTGACCACCGCCACGTCGCCCTTGCCGCCCAGCGCTTCCGCCAGATATTTGGCGGCTGTCGCACCGGCAGCCTTGTTGCCCGTGGCCAGGAATGCATAGCGTCCGCTGTCGGGTGAATCCGCGTCGAACGTCACCACGGGAATGCCCGCATCCATTGCTTTTTTGATGGGTTCCTTGTACGCATCCGGATTGATGCAGCTGACCGCGATGCCCGCCGGCTTGTTGGCAATGATCTGCTCAAACACGGTAACAGCCTGATTGACATCATACTCCGCCGCGCCGCCGTAAACCGTCTTCACGCCATACAGCTCACCCGCCGCCTCAAAACCCTTGTAGCAGCCTTTCCAATACTCGATGCCCGACAGGAATGTCACCATGTAGTACTCCTCGTTCGGGTCTGCGCCAAACGCCGCGCCGGTGGATGCGGCCGCCGCCGGTTTGTCACCTTCCGTTGCCCCGGTTACAGCCGGAGCGCTGCAGCCGCTCAAAGCCAATCCAAGCGCCATAACAAGCACCAGTATCAGGCAGGCCGGCTTCAGCATTTTCATTCTCATCATTGTACCCTCCTCATTTCTTATTTCATGGTTTATACCATGTCAAGCATTATTTGCTGATCACGACATTGTTCTTGCGATGACTGAGATGGTCGATCGTCACCGCCGCAATCAGTATGAGACCGCTGATCAGCTGCTGCCAGTAGACACTGACCTTGAGCAGCACCAGCGCGTTGTTGATCAGATTCAGCAGTATGATGCCCAGCACCGCGCCCAGTATCGTGCCTTCGCCGCCGCTCAAGGAAGCACCGCCGATGACAGCCGCGGATATCACACGCAGCTCCGTTCCCTGCCCGGCTGTGGGCGTGGCCACGCCGAACCTTGACAGCGTGAGCAGACCGGATATGCTGGCCAGAAATGCCGTCAGCATATAGACGCCGATCTTCGTGCGGCTGACGTTGATGCCGGACAGCGACGCGGCTTTTTCGTTGCTGCCGATGTAGAACACCTTGCGGAACGGCGAGGATTTTCTCATCAGAATATCTCCCGCCACCGCCAGCAGTATGAATACCAGCACGATGAACGGGATGCCCAGTATACCCTCCTTGCCCAGGAAGCTGAACGACTCCGGCACGGATGCCAGCGACTGCGGAGACCCCGTGGTCACCACATAGGCCACGCCGCGCGCCATCTGCATCATGCCCAGCGTGATGATGAACGGATTGATGCCCACCTTGCCGATCAGCACGCCGTCAAACAGCCCCAAAAGCAGGCTGATCAGCACCGCGATCAGGCAGCCGACCCAGATGTCCACACCCGCCAGATACAATCCGCCCGCGATCACGCTGCTCACGCCCATCACCGAGCCGACGGAAAGGTCAAACCCGCCCGACACCAGCGCCACCGTCATGCCGATCGCAATGATGCCGTCCGCAGACATGCCGATGGCCGTGGTTCTTAAGTTGTCCACGGTAAAAAAGTTCGGCGCCAGCAGCGATATGATGACCGAGAACATCAGTATCGTCAGTATAATTGTCGCTTCCCGAAATCCTTTGACTCTGTTGAACAGCCTTAAAAACGCAGAATTAACCTGACCCTTCGATTCGAAATGCCTTTCCATTCTTAGCCCCCGCTTTCATATTCTCATTTAAATAATGTGCTATTGCCCTGATGCCAGCATAATGATGTTCTTTTCCGTGATATCCGTTCCCTGAACCTCGCCCGTGAGCTTCCCCTCATGCATCACGATAACCCGGTCACACATGCCGATGATTTCGGGCAGCTCAGACGAGATGAGAATCACGCCGATTCCTGTATTTGAAAGCACTCTTAACATGCTATGAATCTCGGATTTTGCGCCCACATCAATCCCGCGCGTCGGTTCGTCCATGAATATCAGCGTGGGATTGGTGGAAAGCCATTTGGCGATCATGGCTTTCTGCTGATTGCCGCCGCTTAAGCTGTTGATCTGCTGCGCGATGCTCGATACCTTGATGTTGAGCTTCTTCACATACGTTTGGGCATTATCCGATTCTGTTTTGGCCGACAGGAACAATGACTTGGATATCCTGTCGATGATGGATGCGTTGATGTTATTCTTCACACTCAGATTGAGAAACAGGCCCTGCTGCTTGCGGTCTTCGGTCAGGTAGCACAGCCCCTGGCGGATTGCCTCCGGATAGCTTTTGAAATGGACCCTCTTTCCCAGGTAATAAATCTCGCCGGAATCGAATCTGTCTATGGCGCAGACGGCACGCGCCACTTCGGTGCGCCCCGAGCCGACGAGGCCTGAAATCCCCAGTATCTCGCCGCGCCGCAGCTCAAAGCTGATGTCGTCGAATGCGCCGGCCCGGCTGAGCGATTTCACTTCCAGTAACAGCTCATCAGCACCGGGCGACTTTTGCGGATACAGGTCGCTCAGCCGCCGCCCCACCATGCTCTCCACCACCTGCCGCGGTGTCACGTCTTTCACGTTCATCGTATCGATGTAACAGCCGTCGCGCAGCACTGTGACCGTGTCGCATATCTCGAATATTTCGGCAATCCTGTGGCTGATATACAGCACACCGATGCCTTCGTCTCTCAGCTTGCGTATGATGGCGAAAAGTATTTCGGCTTCACTTTCGCTCAAGGACGATGTGGGCTCATCCAGTATCAGCAGCCGGCACCTCAGCGACAGCGACTTGGCGATCTCCACCACCTGCTGGTCCGCCAGATTCAGATCCCCCGCTTTGTCCTCAGGGCGTACAGCCGTCTTGAATATCTTAAGCAGCTCCGTCGTATCGGCATATAGCTTTTTCCGCTTGATGATGCCAAAAAGGCCTTTTTCATAGCGCCCCATGAATATATTCTCCGCAACGGAGATGTGGGGGCACAGTGCCAGCTCCTGATGCACAAAACCGATGCCGGCCATCTGCGCTTCATTGGGGTTCGCAAACCTCACCCTTTTTCCCAAGAACTCAATCTGCCCCTCGTCCGGCGGAAAAACACCCGATATGATGTTCATCAGCGTTGATTTGCCGGCGCCGTTTTCACCCACCAGCGCATGAACTTCTCCCGCTTTCACCTCAATGTGGACCCCGGACAGCGCCTTGGTCCCCGGAAAGCTCTTGGAAATGCCTTCAACCTTAAGAACATAATCTGTCTGCATTAAGCTCACTCCGTCTTCATATTGTTTGTTTTTCCAGGTTTATAATCGCTGATGTTTACAGCGCGACTTCCTAATGACAATTGTCTGACATCTGTTTGACAATTGCTTGACAATTGCTTGACATTTGTTTAATCATTTGTTAAGGTGAATATAGCATATGCCATATTAGATGTCAATGCTAAAAATTAAATAAATTTCTTTTATTTTTATAAAATTAATTTTTATGGAATTGTAGTTATAATGTCCTTTTTAGCAGGGTCTGCATATAAAAAAACGCGGAGCTGCCGCGTCTTTTATATATGATAACAATGATGATAACTATATTAATCTTCCCAGCACAACTTCATACAATGCGTATTCTTTTGCATGCATTGTATTTTCTGCGAGCCGCAATTGGGGCACGCGACCTTGTCATCCTCAAAACCCGGCTCATAGATGTGCCCGCAGCTCATGCATTTGATCTTGCATTTCTTCGTCACAAAGCTGCCCCCCGCAATGCGGATGCCCGCGCCGCCGGTCAGCGCCAGCGCCACCTTCTTTCGTGCGGAGTCAATGATCTTCTGAAACGTCTGCCGGGAGACATTCATCTTTTCGGCGCACTCTTCCTGAGACAATTCTTCCACGTCTTTGAGGCGCATGGCTTCAAGCTCTTCGATCTTGAGCACGTATTCGGTGGTGGCGGTGCTGCCGTCTTTTCCCTCCGGCAAAAAGCTGTCGGTTTGCGGTAAAAAATCCACTGTCCTGCATTTTGTTCGTCTCGTCATATTGTGCCTCTATGCTCTCATCGTTTTGAACGCATTATCACCGGATATTCTAACATATTCCGCGCCGTAAAGCCAAACAAATCGGCGTCATGCGGAATGTCTTTTTTACAGTGTCTGCGTCTTCACACACAGCCATGCTCCCAGCCTTAAAAAACGGCGCGCAGCCCTTGCCTACTTGCCCGTTTTGCGGTAAGTTGGAATATATACCAAAGTACCAAAGGAGAGCTGCATGTCACAGGGAAAGACGCCCGAAGAAACCAAGGTCGTGATGACGGAGCTGGTGCTGCCCGGCATGACCAACCTGCTCGGCAACCTGCTGGGCGGGCAGATGATGCACTGGATGGACATCGCCGGAGCGCTGTGCTGCATGCGCCATTCCCACTGCCAGGTGGCCACCGTGGCCGTGGACGCGCTGGAATTCCGGCATCCCGTGCGGCAGGGCGAGATGGTGAGCGTGGAGGCCAGGCTCATCTGGACAGGCAGAACCTCGATGACGGCCAGGGTGACCGCCCGCGCGGAGAACCTCACCACCGGCGCGGTGATTGTCACCAACGTCGCCAAGCTCACGTTCGTCGCGATGGCGCCGGACGGCAGCAAGGCGCAGGTGCCGCCGCTGCTTCCCCAGACCGACGAGGAGAAGCACGACTTCGACTGCGAGCAGGCGGCCTATCAGGGGCGGCGGCAGGAAGGCTGCCGGTAGGCGTAACGGATGCATTTCACGCAGAACGGTATTCCATCCCCGCCCGTGATGTTGCCAGCACGCAGACGGGGCGGGACGGCCAGTGTCCGTCCCCTACAACGCACACCGTCAATACGTCGAATGCAGGGTGGATTCCGTACCCGCCCTGGCACCCCACACGCATTCACGCCTTCAGCCGCCAGTTGCGCCCCTCCTTTTTATCAATGCATAGGCAGAACCGCCCGCACAGCTGCTTGATGCGCCCGCCCAACGCCTCGTCGATTTTGATGATTTCCTCCAGCGGCTTTTCGGACGTGAACACGGTGGTGCCCCGTTTCAGCACGCGCCGGTTGATCAGCTCAAACGCGTGCTTGATGTCCGCTTCCGTCGGCGGGAACTTCATGAAGTCGTCGATATACAGCACCGAAGCATTTCCGTAGCGGTTCAGCACGTCGCGGTAGGCCTCGTCGTCGTTGACGGCGCTCTTCATCTCGCCCATCAGCTGCTTAAACGTGTTGTACAGCGTATTCTTCCCGCCCGCGATGAAATGCCCGCACACCGCCGTTCCGAGGTGCGTCTTGCCCGTCCCCGTCTGGCCGCTGATGTACAGGAACGGGTTCTCCTCCTGCGCGATGAAGTCCCTGCACAGCTGCAGCATGCCCTTCTGGAAATCCTCCACCGCCTCAAAGTTGTCGAAGCGGAACCGGCTGATGGCATCCGCCGCGCCGTACTTACTGAGCTCGATCAGTAGATGCCGCTTCGCATCGCATACACACTTTGCCAGCATCTTCCTTCCATCCTGCTCCACCATCTCAAAGCCGGAGTTGTTGCACTTGTCGCAGTGCACCGCGTTGGCAAATGTCAGCTCCATCACAACACCACACTGTACTTGTATTCGATCACCTTGCCGTTATCCTTATCCGGCTCACCGCGCGCGTCCTGCTCCCACAGGCGCACGGAAGCCCGCCAGTCCTTCATCGGCGACTTGCCCACCATCCACCCCTTGGACTCGTAGAAGTCCACAAAGCGCTGAGCGTCCACGCCGCAGCCCCGCTGGGCACAGTAAGCCTTCACGTCGTCCAAAGACGGCTTTTGAAAACGGGGTTTGGAAGAAGCGGTGTGTGTATGCGGCGGGCCGCCGCGCTTATACACATAATCCATATCCATATCCGTATCCATATCCATATCCATATCCATATCCGTATCGGGTTTTCTGGGTTTACCGGAAATACCGCCGGGTTCGCGCGGGTTTTCTTCGGTTTCGCCGGATTCCGGCTTACGGCCTTCGGGTTTCGGGCTTTCGCCGCTTTTGGACGGCCTGCCGCCCTTCATGCCGTTGGTGCGGTTGCGCGCGCACGTCTCCGAATACCTCTCGCGGTCGCTGTCCAACCGTTCCGTCATCAGCAGGAAGATGGTTTGCAGCATGCCGCTCAGCTCCACCTCTTCGCCGTCCTCATACGCAAATATCGCCCGCAGCAGCCTGCCCCTGTCCTCATCGGACAGCGAGTCCATCGCCGCCCGGCTGCTCCTGTACATCTGAAACGATTTCTTCTCCGTCATAGGCTTATCCTTTCATCATGTCGTTGCCGTTTGACCTGATGATGCCACAGATTTTATTTCACAACCTTTCAACTTTTCATATCCGGCGGGTTTTTTGAGGGAACATAAAAGACGCAACCTCCCATATGTCATTCCGAGCCTGCGAGGAATCCCGTGTCCATCGCACGCAAGAAGGGGATGCTTCGCTTCGCTCTGCATGACAGCAAGGAACAGGTGATGCGCCATCACACCAGCTGTCATTCCGAGCCTGCGAGGAATCCCATGTGTGGCACATTTCAGAAGGGGATGCTTCGCTGCGCTCTGCATGACAGCAGGGTTACGGGGACGCACCCTTCCCTTATGTCATCCCGAGCCTGCGAGGAATCCCATGTCCATCGCACCCCAGAAGGGGATGCTTCGCTTCGCTCTGCATGACAGCAGAGTTACGGGGACGCACCCCTCCCTTATGTCATTCCGAGCCTGCGAGGAATCCCATGGGTAGCACGCGATGCTTCGCTCCGCTCTGCATGACAGCAAGGAACAGGTGATGTGCCATCACACCAGCTGTCATTCCGAGCCTGCGAGGAATCCCATGGGCAGCGCGCCTTAGAAGGGGAGGCTTCGCTTCGCTCTGCATGACAGACACCCCCAGTGAACGCAACAAAAAAAGCCGCACCCGCCCTGGCACAGCCCTGTATCTTATACCTATCTCCTTTGTCCCCCCGCAATCGCCGCTGACAGATTCTTCGCTACCGCTGTAAATGAATGCCGTTGCTGCGACGTTCCGTAGGGGCGGGGCCCTAGACCCGCCCGTCAACGCAGAGACAACGCGCACGCATGCGACACGGAACGGCAATACCCCTCCGGGGCACGCGCCTGTTCCCTTCACCGCAAACGCACCTTCTTCGCTCCCCGCGCGTCACATTACGTGACACTGGTGTCGTGTTGCGAAATAGAACCTCAAAAATCAATATAAAAACTAAATCAAAATTTCGGCATCAGGCAATTTAAGCTTGGAGCGGGTTTCCTTTATTAGGTCTTCAATATATGATAATGTTAATGTATTGTTGCTTATTGTACCCAGAATGGTTTTTACATCATCTTGTAGATCAATAATGTATTGTACATCACTTTTTATTTTCAAGACCTCATTGAAATACACTACTGCCTTTCTTAAATTCCTGGATAGAATGCATATCATCCCCTGATGATAATGTCTCCACATTTGATTATGGTTATTTGAATAATTCTTGAGAAGGGTTTTTTCGGCGAATTTTACTGAACGAAATGATCTGTATTCTATAACCTTATTCAAACCGTATTTTGCAAGTTCGGTTACACATTCTCTAAATACATCAGGGTTATCAGCCAAAACAAATTCACTCTCTCTGCTACCATAATCAAAAGAAAGAGAATCTTTTTTATACCAATTAAAACTAATACCAACGTTTAAATATGTGCCTTTTGAGAATCCTGAAGGTTGAAACTCAACAACCGTGGTAAACCAACCATTATCATCCATCCAAGTTCTTGATTTGCCTTTTCGGAGTAATCCTTGAGGTTTTAAGACTTCTGATGCAACTTCATTGATGATTTTATTATGATCAAATGAATCCATAGAATTTTATCCTAATTAATTTGTTAATTTGAATTTTATCATCTTTGAAATATTTAGTAAATGGGCACTCTAATCATGACATAACGACTATGAAGTGATTACAATGCAAAACAAGCAATATACGAATAGGCTAATCAAGGAAGCTTCACCTACCTTCTTCAGTACACCCATAACCCTGTCGACTGGTTTCCTTGGGGTAATGATGCTTTTGCTAAAAGCAAGACTGAGGATAGGCAATATCTCTCTCGATAGAATATAGTTGTTGTCACTGGTGTCATGAAAAAAGCCGCGCCCATTTCCGGCACAGCCTTTTATCCTAATAGCACCGTATACCTACCGTCGTCTTACCCCCGTGTATATCGCCGCCGCCGCGATGCCGCCCACCAGCATCAGCACCACGACGATGAACAGCAGCGCCATAAGCCGCAGCAGCAATCCCAGCACCACCCACAGCACCAGCAGCGCGATCAGCGCGCCGAGTATCCCCCGCACCGCTCTCATACCATACCTCCCGCGTCACTGCTCACCAGCAGCCTTGGGGCTACAGGCAGCTTGTCCTTGCGCTCCGGCATCTCCGTCGGCCGGCCGAAAGGCATCTGCGCCACCAGCTCCCAGCCCTCCGGCACGTTCCACCGCTGCTTCACCGCGTCGTCGATCCGCGGGTTGTAGTGCTGCAGCGACGCACCGAGGCCTTCCGCCTCCAGCGCCGCCCACATTACGAACTGGTGCATCGCGCAGGAATGCTGCGACCACAGCGTAAACTTCTCCGTATACCGCGGGAACCGTGCAATCAGCTCCGCCACCGCGTCCTTATCCACATAAAAAAGAGCCGTGCCGTAGCCCGCCTTGAAGCTGGTGTTGATCTTCTCCTCCGTGGCGGCGAAGCGCTCCGGCTTGGTCACACCGCGCAGTATGTCCAGCGTCATGTCCCACAGCGCCTTGTGCGCCGCGCCGAACAGCAGCTGCAGACGGGTCGTCTGCGCGTTGTAGGGCGAGGGCATATGCAGCAGCGCGTCCGCCGCGATCTGCTCGATGCGCGCCTCGGGCACAACAATGGTATCGTCGATGGTGTACACGCTGCGCCGCCCTTTCACGGCTTCCCAGAAAGTCTTGTCCAAGTTCAGCCTCCGATGACAGGGAAATACTTCCGTTCCAGTATACCTCCCGTGCGGCGCTGTTACAAGACAATCAAACGATTTTGCTGATTTCCACACGCAGCTGCTTGATGATGCGCTTCTCCAGCCGCGATATGTACGACTGCGATATGCCAAGGCAATCCGCCACCTGCTTTTGCGTGCGCTCCTTCTGGCCGTTCAGCCCGAAGCGCATCTCCATGATGGTCTTCTCCCGCTCGCACAACCGGGCGATGCACGCCTGCATCAGGTCCTTCTCCACGCCATCCTCAATCTCGGTGTACACCACGTCCGGCTCGGTGCCCAAAATGTCGGACAGCAGCAGCTCGTTGCCGTCCCAGTCCACGTTCAGCGGCTCATCGAACGACACCTCGAAGCGCACCCGCGAATTGCGCCGCAGATACATCAGTATCTCGTTCTCGATGCAGCGCGACGCGTAGGTGGCCAGCTTGATGTTCTTATCCACATCGAATGTGTTGACCGCCTTGATGAGCCCGATGGTGCCGATGGAGACGAGGTCTTCGATGCCGATGCCGGTGTTCTCAAACTTGCGCGCGATGTAGACCACGAGCCGCAGGTTGCGCTCAATCAGCGCGCGCCTCACCGTCTTGTCGCCCCGGCTCAGCAGACTGAGCAGCGTGTCCTCCTCCTCGCGTGTCAGCGGCGGGGGCAGTGCCTCGCTGCCGCCGATATACGCCGTCCATTCGCTCAGCCTCAGCCGCAGCATCACCCATGCCATCAGTTTGCGCATCCACATCGCCGTCTTCATGTCGTGCTCCTTTCTCAAGCTCATCCATCAGTTTGCCGCCTATGATTGCACCGCAGCCATCCAGCAGGGGCCGCCGCGAGAGACAAACAACAGCGCGCGCGCCTGCCGCCGCCCCTTTGAGCGCCGCGCTGTCTATCTCGATGCCGCAGAACACGCCGCCGCCCGCCGCCGTGTCGCACGGGACGATGCGCAGCCGGTCGGTCTCCGGCATTGCGTTCCCGTCCAGCAGACGCAGCAGAGCCGGCTCCAGCAGCGCCCCTGCCGCCGTTCGGCTTAAAAAAATCACGCTTAGCCCCGTTAGCGGTTCCCGCGCGAGATTTCCTGTGTCGATTAATGCTTTGACCTGCGTATGACGTTTGCCCATCGCCAGTGTGAGGCTGACCGTGATGTAGGCCCGTTGCTGCGCGCGACGCCGGATATGCGCCAGCAGCGCGGTCACTGCCGCGCCGGTGAGCAGCCCCAGCAGTATGGCCCGGGCGGGCGGGCGGACAATCATCACGCCGCCCGCTGATGCCGCTTCCCCAAACGCCGCCGACACGGCATACACCGCACCGGCCAATAAGAAAGACGCCGCCCAGAACGCGCAGACACTGCGCCACGCACCCCTCTCGCCCCGTGCCCAAAACGCAGTAAACCCCATTGCCAACCCGATACATACCCGTATGGGCAGCATACCTGCCGCCGGAACGCCAAACGCGATGCAGGCATAAATGCCGCCCAGAGCGGCGGCCAGCGCATACCGGCCCCACCGCCTCGTTGCCCGGGTCAGCAGTCCGGCCAGCAGTATGATCAGCAGATTGACGGTGAAATTATCCAGAAACACCAACTCGGCATAGACCTTTTGCAACCCCACCAGACCCTTATCTTTGTGATGGGCATATTATATAGTTACTGTCAGTCGATATATTGTAGAACCGCGGCGGGCAAAAAAAATAATATGGCGAAAGGTACGGGACTGGGGTCGCCCTGTGTCAGGCATATAGACACGAAACATTGATTTGATGTGGAAATGACGCGGCTAGCAATAACACCCGCGTTCACAGCGGGCATAAAGCCTGCGACAAATATCGATTGTGACAGCATGTACAACCTTGTCATGCAGAGCGGCAGCGTAGCATCTCCCTCACCCATGCTGTCATGCAGAGCGCAGCGATGCATCTCCCTCACCCACGCTGTCATGCAGAGCGCAGCGAAGCATCCCATCTGAGATATTGCGCTGATTTTGGGTATGTGGCATAATACTATTGAAAATAATTAGGAAAAAAGGAGGTAACAGATTATGGCAAAATATGTAGACGGATTTGTGCTTGTAGTTCCGAAAAACAAAGTTGAGGAATATAAGAAAATGGCAGAAAGCGGCCGTGATATGTGGATGAAGTGTGGTGCGCTTGAATACTATGAATGTCGTGGGCATGACCTTATCCCACAAGAAATGGGTGGTGAGAAAGCGCGTGCGTTTACTGAAATGACCGGAGCAACAAGCAGTGATACCGTTTGGTTTTCTTATATAGTCTTTAACTCCAAAAAACATCGAGATGAGGTCAATGCTAAAGTAATGGAAGAAATGAATAAGCAGATGGAAGGACATGAAGATATGTCGATGCCTTTTTACACGAAGCAAATGGCTTATGGCGGTTTTCAAGTTGAAGTAGAAGGCTAAAGACAACATGTAATGTCACGAAGCCGCTCGCAGAAATGAGGGCGGCTTTTATAAATTAAGCAGTAAAATGATTTTAACTTGTATGTTTGACATTGATAAAACTTCTTTAGATAAATGTTTAGCGATAATTAAAATGTACTTTGAGTAAGATAATAGATTCTGACATCATCTATTCCATAACCATCATACAGATTTCGCCAACGGTTTTCAAGCATTGGCATTTTGTTCTGTTGGGGGCAAGCCAATAAAAAACGCCCGCTTCGACAACGGGCGCATTGTTTGCGATATATCGATTGCGTGGTATCCGGCAATGCATCGTTCAGCTGGCTTTGGGGCCCTTCTTCTCGCGCTTGCTCTGCGCCAGCCGACGATCGGCCAGCTCGATGATCTCGCCCGCTTCCCGGCACTCGGAGCGACGCACGCTGGAGCGGCTTACTGTGGCTTTGGTGCCCGAGAGCGTCTCCTTCACCGCCTTGTCCAGCCGCTCAATGATGGCTTCGGCGTTCTCCGGAGCGGCGTCCGTCAGCAGTATCAGAAACTCATCATCGCCCGAGCGTATCGCGTAATCGGTGGAGCGTATATTTTGCCGTATGCATTCGGCAATATCCTGCAGCAGGCTGTCGCCAAACGCGCGGCCATGCTCGCTGTTGAGCTTTTTGAGCTTGTCCACGTCCAGCATCAGCACCATGTAATCGTGCTTGCTGCTTTTATAGATCTCCTCGCTGAGCGCCGTCACCTGCCCCACCGAACGGCGGCACAGCATGCCGGTCAGCTCGTCCGTCAGGGCGCTGCCCAGCACCTCGTGCGCCATGCGCTCATAGCGCCGCAGCAGCAGCAGCAGGAAAAACGTCACCAGCGCCAGCGTCACGGCGTAGCCCGCCGCGGCGTTCACGGTGAGCACCATATCGGCCGTCCCCCAGGACGTGTAGACGGTGTTCGCCGCCAGCACCACCAGCAGCGTGAAGTATGACCCCAGCAGCACATCCCGACGCCGCTTGTAGTGGGACACCATGATCACCAGTATGAACGCAACGGACAAATAAGGCGTGCTTCCCAGGAGGCCGCCAAACGTGAACCAGCTGACGGGCGTATACACAAAACAGAAAAAGATCGTGGGAATCATGCAGGCGGTGTCGTCTGACACCAGCCCCGCGTGCTTCATCGGCAGCACCAGCGCAATGCACGCCAGCGCCGCGATATAGATAAACATCGGCAGCAGCTCATCCGTCGCCGCCGTTACCGCTATGCCCACCGCACAGCAAACGACGCTGGCTGCCAGCAGGCTTTTGCGGATCACCGCACGCATCTTATCATAATGGCGCTGTTTGTACAGCTCGATCAAACGGGCTCCGTTTTCCATTTCATCGCCTCCTGACATGTATATCGTCAGGAGTTAAGGAAAAGTTTAACAGTATTTTGGTCGATTCCCGTCTTTTTTGCAACTTCTTGCACGGTCATGCCACAAAAATGCAGACGTTTGCAGAAAGCAGGCATACTTTCGCCCAGTTCCACGAGGTTGCCGTCCGGGTCGAAGAAACGCAGCGTGCGCTGCCCCCAGCTTTCCTCGATCACGCCGTGCGCCAGCATCACACCCGCCGCGGTCACACGGGCTGCCTGCGCGTCGAAATCCTCCGTCTCGAAGCACAGCTCCAGCGCGGCGTTTTCCGTGCCGTCCGTGTTGGCCAGTGCCTTGATAACCGGATGTCCCTCCACCGGACGCCAGACGGTCAGCCCGCATTCAAACTGCACACAGCTGCCGAAATCGTACAATACCTTCTGCCCCAGCACGTTCTCGTAAAAGCGGCGCATCAAATCAAAGTGCCCGGTCACCAGCACCGCCGATGAATATGAGATCATAGTCTCCTCCTGTTATAGCCGCACGGACGTTGTGCGGTAAGTGCCCTTATCGAGCGTCAGCAGCCCCACCGAGGGGCGAAGGTTCCGGGGTTCGCCCAGGCTGCCGGGATTGAACAGCAGTACGTTCTCGTAGAATTGCTCCGTTGGTATATGTGTGTGGCCGAACAGCGCCACATTCGCCTCCCGCTCCAGCGCAAAAAGAGAGAGGTTCAGGAGCGACGACTTCACGTTCTGGCGGTGGCCGTGCGTCATCAGCACGCGCACCCCCTCAAACGTGAGCAGCAGCTCCGGCTCCGCATCGGAGGATATGTCGCAGTTGCCGCGCACCGCATACACCGGCTTTTTGGTGATGCCGCGGATCACGTCCGCGTCGCGGCTGTAATCCCCGAGGTGGAGTATCATGTCCACGTCGCCAAAGCGTTTCACGGCCAATGCGATGCGCGCCTTGTGTCCGTGCGTGTCCGCCATCACCAGCGCCTTGATCATACGGACAGCTTGTCCCGCAGGGCGGCCAGCGCGCGGGCGCGGTGCGATAATGTATTCTTTACTTCAGCCGGTATTTCGGCAAAGGTTTGTCCCAATCCAGGTACATAAAAAAGCGGATCGTAGCCGAAGCCGCCGTTGCCCGACGGCGCGTGCGCGATTTCGCCGCCCACCTCGCCGCAGGCCGTGGTCACGGTGTCCTCCGACACCAGCGCCACCACCGACACGAACTTCGCGCGCCGGTCCGTGACGCCTTCCAGCGCGGCCAGCAGCTTTTGATTATTCGCTGCGTCCCCCGCGCCCTCGCCCGCGTAACGCGCGGAGTACACGCCAGGCGCACCGTCCAGCGCTTCCACGCACAGGCCGGAATCGTCCGCCAGCGCATCGCAGCCCGCGACAATCGCCGCCTCTCGCGCTTTCTTGACGGCGTTCGCCTCGAAGGTGTCGCCGTCCTCTGTCACGTTTAAATCGAGGCCGATGTCCTTGAGTGACACCAGCTCGTCGTAAAACCCGCCCAGTATGGCCTTGATCTCGCGGACCTTGCCCGCATTGTTGGTGGCGATCAGCAGCCGTTTCATGTCAGCGCCGCCTTCTGTATCTTCTGAATCTCTTCCGCGCCCGCCGCCGCGTACGCCATCAGCGCCGCGAACTCTTCGGGCGTCATGGGGCGCTTCTCGCCCGTGCCCTGAACCTCGATGATGCCGCCGCTATGCGAGTGCACCACGTTAATGTCCGCGTCCGCGCGGCTGTCCTCGGTGTATTTTAAGTCCAGCAGCGGTGTTCCCTCCACGATGCCGCAGCTCACCGCCGCGATACCGTCCTTCAGCAGCGGCCGTGCCAGCAGCCCCTCTGCCTTCATGCGCGCCTCGCATTCACTCAGCGCCACATAAGCGCCCGTGATGCCCGCCGTGCGCGTGCCGCCATCCGCGTCCATCACGTCGCAGTCCACCGTCACCGTATAGCCGGGTATTGCCGAGAGATCACAGACGCAGCGCAGCGCCCGTCCGATCAGCCGTCCAATCTCGGTGCTGCGCCCGTCGGGGCGCTTGCTCTCGCGGACTTTTCGCTGCGGGGTGCTGGCAGGCAGCATCGCGTATTCCGCTGTCAGCCAGCCCCGGCCCGTATTTTCCAGAAAAGGAGGCACGCCGGCCTGGAACATCGCGGTGCAGAGCACCCGCGTCTGCCCCCAAGTGACCAGCGCGCTGCCGTGTGCATTCTTTAAAAACGATTTCTCGATGCGGATGAGGCGCAGCTCGTCTGCCGCCCGTCCGTCTTCCCTCTTCATATGTAATGCGTCCTTTACTGCATGATATTGATGTAATCCGGAATTGCCATCGTCGCTTCTGCCGCGCCGCTGAATTCCTTCCCTTCCACCAGTATACGCACTTCCTCAATATTGTCAAATTGCATGAGCGTCAGCGTGATGCAGCGCGTCAGCGCTTTTTGCGTCTGAGCGTTGTCGGCGACTGACTTGAATTCCTTGGAGAAGTCCACCGTCGCGATACCCTCATCGTCCACATCCACGCCCAGCAGTGCGGTGTCCTCCGGGAACAGGCTCCTCAAACCGCCCTCGCCCGGCCCTTTGACCAGCTCGCTCATTGCCGCAAACGCGTCCGCCTGTCCGCCCACATACGTGGTCACCGGCACGATGATGGTGCCCGACTCGTTGGTGAAGTAGAGCATCAGCCGTGATGCGTTCTCCTGGTCGTCCTGCGACAGCGTGGTGACCACGTTAAGGTCAAACGTGCCGAACGGCTGGCTGATCACCGTGCCGCCGGGCAGTTCCTCGTCGCAGCCCTCCTGCTTGATGACGACGGAGTCGATGGTCGGAAATTCCGTCAGCGTATTGACGACGGCCACCACCTTGTTCAGCTCATCCACCGGATTGTCCGCTGATATCGCGTCCTCGCTGAACCTGATCGTCGCCACGCCCTCCTTGATGGACAGGCTTAATTCCGTGCCCTCCGCCAGCACCGGGTTGAGCCCTAAATACTCCATGTCCGCGTCGGCGTCCGGGTTGGCGATCAGCTGGCTGACGGCGGACGCGCCGATACCCTCCACCCAGGGAATCTGCTTCATCACCGGCACGACATAACCGTTGTCATCCTCCAGATACAGTATTGTATTTCTCAGTCCCGGGTCATCCGAAATGTTGACCGCGGGTATCTCTTCGTATGGCTCCTCCTGGCCCTTGTCGCCGCATCCTGTTATCATAAACAGCAAAAAAATGGCGAGAAGCGCCGCAATCATCCTTTTATGCATATACCATTCCTCCCCGTATGCGCTTTTTATAAATATATTAGGGGTATGAATCGTATATGATTTCGACAATAAAATTGTTATTGACATACCTAGATTATCTATGTATCATGGTCCTAGATAATCAAGGTATCGGAGGTGGTATTATCCATGGCAAATATAAGCAAGGGGCTGATGGCCGGATCGACGGGGCTGATGGTGCTGCACCTGATCGCCGAGCGGGATATGTACGGCTACGAGATCGTCCGCGAGCTGGAGCAGCGTTCGGACAGCGTGTTCACGCTCAAGGAAGGCACGCTGTACCCCGTGCTGCACGGTCTGGAGAACGCCGGGCTGGTGCAGTCGTACATGCAGACGGCGGACAGCGGCAAGCCCCGCAAGTATTACCGCGTCACCCAGAAGGGCAAAGCGGCGCTGGCGGACCGCAAGGCCGAGTGGGAGGTTTTCTCCAGCAGCGTCAGCCGCGTGATCGGAGGGCTGTGCCATGAGTAGCCGCGACGAGTACCTTGGCAGCGTGTGCCGCGAGGTGCGTTTCCGCGCGGCGCGCAAATACGTGAGGCAGGAGCTGTCCGCCCACATCGACGACAGGAAGACGCAGTTGGAACAGAGCGGTTCATCCGACGCCGAAGCGGAAGCCGTGAAAGCGATGGGCGACCCCGTACAGACGGGCCGTTCGCTGAACGCCATCCACCGGCCTCGTATGGAATGGGGCGTGATCGCGTGCGTGCTGGCGCTCATTATAGCAGGTGTTGCCGCGCTGTTTATGGGCACCACCTACGGCAGCCACGACGACCGCGTCACGCTTTTCTGGTCCAACCTGTCGTGGCGGGCGATGATTCGCTGTCTGTTTGTTATGGTGGTACTGATATTTGTTAATTACACATGGATCAGAAAGCTGCGCCACATTTGCTTCGGCGCTGCATTAGCCTACATCGCCGCATATATCATTATGTACATTATCCACGGTGTAAATTTTACGCTGGGGGAATACGGCTGGCTGGGTCAGTCAGCCGTGATCATCGTACCCGGATTGCTGTTTATGGCGGGAATGGCCGGCATCTTGCAGCGTCGCAGCCGCTGGAGCATGTGGGACACCGCGCTGGTACTCTCCATGTGCGCCATTTCCGTCCTTGCCACAAGCATTCTATCCAGCGTCTATGCGCTGGTACTTTTCGCCGTTTACCTCGCGATGACAGCCGTCGCGCTGTCGCAAAGCCCTCTGGGCAGAGCGCAAAGGCTCTGGCGTTTTGCCGCCGTACTGGCCGTGCTCGCGGCTGTGCTCATCGCTGGCCAGTCGCTTCAGCCCCAGTATCTGACGTTCGGCGACGATTGGGGAGACATGGCACAGGTCAGGAG